>JBILUL010000034.1:0-37433 GCA_044371005.1 Phycisphaerales bacterium
TCCGGAGCCAGACGTACTACAGGGGTCCCGTCAGCCAAGTACCAGTGCATGGCGGGATCCGATGCTCTTCTCTTCTCTCTGGCGTACCGCCCGTCACCACGGGCGGTACACTTGTTGGGTCGCCGGACTACGCTGTAGCACTCGTCCGCATCCCGCAAGCCATGAGCCCTATGAGCCACACCCGATCCAAGTTCAATCGCGCTGCACTCGTGCTGCTCATTGCGGTTCCTGTCAGCACGCTGGTGCTGGGCGGCTGCGAGAAGCCGGTGTTCACACCCGATGAGCCCCGCAGTCAGTACGACCGGTTCGATGCCATCCGCGACCAGCGCGCCCCAAGCTACGTCTTCGATGAGTTCGGTGCCCGCCGCCCCAACATCCGCCAGCGCCTGGTCACCGGCGAATAAGCCGTCCCGTTCCTGGCAACACTCCGCTCAAGCGCGATTTCCCCCCCTCTCTCTCGCTCCCACACAGCAAGTTTCTGCCCAGAATCCCCTGTTTGGGGTTTGTGAGCAATTGGCTTGATCAGGTATCATGAGGGCGGATGAAACTCACACCACTTCAGGAGCGGCTCATCGCGGCGTACCAGCACCCCGTCGTTGGCGAAGCCGTCACTCCAAAGCCAAACGCTGCACCGACGCCGGCGCGTGATGCGGATCGTCTTGAGTTATCGCCACAGGCCGCCGCGGCACAACGGATTCAGAGCCGGCTCGTCGGCGGACGGGTCAGCCAGGCCGCGGTGCCCGAGGAACCTGGAACCACGCGTATCGCTCCGGATGGGGCGGCAGCACTGGCACTCCACCGCACACACGCGGCCGTGAACGCGGCTGCGACCGGTGTCGCAGCGGGTGCCAAGCTCGACACCGTGGGATGATTCAGCCAACCACCCAGGCTTGATCGACGGGTACCGGATCCAAAGTTCTGCTTGGAGAAGACCAACCCGGGTGGTACCCTTGGGGCGTCCGGCCCGAACCACGAGAGGATTCCCATGACTGCGACCAGTGCCGCCACGACGACAACTGAAGGGTGTATCAAGTGTCCATACCCGAAGCTGTCGGGTCTGGTCAGCTACCTCGAGAAGTTGGACCACCGGGCAGACCTGGGCGAACTGACTCGCCTGCTCAACAGCCTCTCGATCACGCGGCAGGACATTGCCCCCTCTTGCGTCTTCGGTCAGAAGGGGTACAAGCGCAACACCATCGCGGCAAGCCCCTGGTTCGAACTGCTCGCCCTCTGCTGGCGCAGCGGCGACTTCACCCCGATCCACGACCATCAGGGCGTGAGCTGTGCTTTCAAGGTGGTGGAGGGAACAGGTACGGAGATCCGGTTCGAGCAGACACCCAGCGGACTGGTCTGCCCCGCTCAGGCGGTGGCCATGCAGCCCGGGTACGTCTGCGCCGCCAACGACCCTGATATCCATCAGGTCGCCAACATGCAGGCCCCCGGAACCGACCTCATCACGCTGCACATCTACTCGCCACCGATCAAGTCGATGAACACCTATCAGTTCGCGACGCGCGTGAGCGACGAGTGCGCCGACAAGTACCGCATGGCGGAACACAAAAACGCGCAGCACCCTGAAATTCCCTGCTGATTTTTGCACGGCTTTTTCAGGGCTTTTTGCGAATTTTCACAACAGGCTTCTCACCTGTTTGTTCTTGCTGTGTAATATCGCCGCTTTTGACCGATAGGTTAATCGCGATGCTGAGCACGTTTGTACCCCAATCATCCACCGCGACAGCCCTGCTGAACGCGACCCCGGCCGGCCGACTCTCCATGAGTGCCGGTGAGTGGTCGATCGATCCGGCGCTGACCTTCCTTAACCACGGTTCCTACGGAGCGGTGCCGCGTCAGGCCCTGCGACTTCAGGCCCAGTTGCGTGAGCGGCTGGAGCGCGATCCGGTCCGCTTCTACAAGTGCGACCTTGAGCCGATGCTCGATGAGGTGCGTGAGTCGCTCGCTGCGTTCCTGAACTGCCGCGCTGCCGACCTGGCTCCCTTGCCCAACGCCACCATCGCGCTGTGCACGGTCCTGAACAACACGCCGCTCGAAGCCGGCGATGAGATCGTCATCACCGACCACGAGTACCAGTCGCTCCCCAACGAGCTGGACCGCATCTGCGCCCGCACTGGTGCCAAGGTCGTGAAGGTCGAACTGCCCTACCCGATCACCGATGCCTCCATCGTGGTCGAGCGGTTCCTCGCCGCGTTGACGTCGCGCACCCGCATCGCCTTCATCAGCCACGTCACCAGCTGCACCTCCCTGGTCTTCCCGGTCGGTCCGATCGTCCGCGAACTCAATGCACGCGGCATCGATTCCTGCGTCGACGGCGCTCACTCACCCGGACAGATCCCGGTCGACATCGCCGCGCTCAAGCCCACCTACTTCATCGGAAGCGGTCACAAGTGGCTCAGCGGTCCCAAGGGCATCGGATTCCTGTATGTCCGTGCCGACAAGCAGTCCAAGTTCCGCCCTCTGCAGCTCTCAAGCCGCGTGAGCAAGGTGCGGACCGACCGCGCGATGTTCCTGCGCGACTTTGACTACCAGGGCACGCTCGATTACTCGCACATCCTGACCCTGCCCCGCTCCATCGAAGCGATGGGACAGTTGCTCAACGGGGGCTGGCCCCAGCTCATGCGAGAGAACCATGAGAAGATCATGATGGCCCGCGCCATCCTTGCTCCCATCCTCGAACCCGCCGGGTGTGTCGTTGATACGTGCCCCGAGCAGATGGTGGGCACCATGAGCAGCATCATCGTGCCGCACATGGCCGAACACCACCAGAGCCGCGGCACTCGCTACGACGATCCCCTCCAGGATGCCCTCTACGAGCGCCATGGCATCGTGACCCCCGTCTGGCTCTTCAACCCCACCAACGCACGTGTGGTCCGGATCTCGGCCCAGGTCTACAACACGCCGGAGCAGTACGAGTACTTCGGCAAGGCCCTGGTCGAGGAATTCCGCCGCGAGCGTTGAGAAGGCGGCTTGGAACTCCCCGTCAACTGACCAAGCAAAAACAACCCCGGATCGCTCCGGGGTTGTGTCTTTTGAGGCGTGAGTTGAATGGGGCAGGGGGATTACTTGCGGCGACTGAACACTTCGTCGCTCTTGCCGCCGTGGGGGCCGCCTTGCGCATCGGTGTAGTACCAGTCTCGGATTCTCTTCGGATTGACCGTCACCGTGTCGCCGGCGTGGTACCCGATGTCTCCCATCGGTTCATCCGCCAATGTGCCGGCGATGGAAGCGTCCATGATGCTGGTGACTTCCACCCACATGACTTCCGAGTCCGGGCTGCCCTTCTGACGGAAATCAGTCAGCACGGCAAAGACCTGGGCATCGTCATCCGTCCTGGACTGATCACGATTCCTGAACGCGGCTTCAAACTCCGGGAAGTGCGCCTGCGCTTCCTCGCGGATGGCCCGCAGCTCTCGGTCATTGGCATCCACCATCACGCCACCCTTGGCTGCGACGTCAACCTGACGCGCTTTGCGAATCGTCGCTTTGTAGATCATGCCACCAACGATGAGCAGCGCCAACACAACGCGGAGTGCATTCGCACTGCCACGTCGAGTCGCCGACCACCAGGGGCGAGTCGTGACAGTCTTCGAACGGTTCATCCAGAGTCCTCCTGTTCTTGATCGGCCGACAGACGCGGCCAACGAGCATCACAACGCGGCCAGAGTTGACCGCCATTTCAGAATAGGCACCCGTTGATTCCCCCGGCCACCCCGGCTATCGGGTCGAGTGTGAAAAGTGCGCCGCCACCATCAGCCACCCGCCGGATGGCGCGCCGTTCATCTGAGGAACGGTGCTTTCATACACTCGCCCTTCAGGTGAAAGACGCTCAGGGTCAGGGCTTTCTGTTCGGTTCGCCGCCACCTCCGCGTGGTGGAGAGGTGGTCGCTGCGCTCCCCACGCAGACCCAACAGGCCGTCGCGGCACGACTTCCACCCTCCGTCCGCCTTGGCACCTCCTCCTGGACTTTTGCCGGCTGGAAGGGCATTGTCTACGACGCCGACTACAGCATGAACCAGCTGGCGACGACTGGTATCGCCGCGTATGCCAAGCACCCGCTGCTTCGTACGGTCGGACTCGACCGCGCCTTCTACCGACCGCCAACCCTTGCTGACTTTCAGGACCTGGCCGCACGCACGCCGCCCGACTTTCGATTTCTGATCAAGGCCTTCCAGGGGCTCACGAGGCCGGAGACGGATGAGCAGGGGCGAACCCACGGCGACACGCGAACCCACACCAAGGCCAGCGACCTCTTTCTCGATGCGTCATATGCCGCTCATGAAGTAGTCGGCCCTGCGCTGCGAGGTCTGAAGGACAAGTGCGGTCCGATCGTCTTCCAGTTCCCGCCGCTCGATCTCGAACGCATCGGCGGCGCATCCAAGCTTCTGAGTCGACTCGCTGCGTTCCTTGCGGCACTGCGTGAGAGCCCGGTGTCGAAGGGGGCGATGCTGGCGGTGGAGGTTCGCAACCGTCAGTTGGTTGGCGCAAAGCACATCAAGCAGTATGTGGAAGCACTTGGTGAGGAAGAGGGGGTCGCCGGGCATGTGGGGATCGTGCATCCGAGCATGCCGCGGATTGTGGAGCAGTATGAAGCGCTCTTCGAAGCCGGCATGGCCGAGTTAGGGCCGACCAATCCGCTGACGGTGCGCTGGCTGCTGCGGCCCAATCACTTCTATCAGGAAGCCAAGGACCTCTATGCGCCGTTCGATGCGTTGGTGGAGGAGGACCCGATGGCGCGAAGCGATATTGCGAAGCTCGTCATGCAGGCGATCCGTGCGGATGGGTCGGCGCTGGTGATCATCAACAACAAGGCGGAAGGGAGTGCGCCGCTGAGTGTGGAGCTATTGGCGCAGGAGATCGGGCGGGGGCTGTGAAGGCAAGGATCGTCGCTCTCACCGAAGCGACTCACTGCCCAGGCCGCCACACTTCGCTCGTCCACGCCCTTTCATGTTCGTTCAGCACCCGCCTGCTTCCCACGCGTCGAAGAAGACCGGCAGATCAGCACCGTCGACACCGCCATCCCGGTTGACATCGCCAGTTGGTGTGCCCGCCTCCCACGCCGTGAAGAACACCTCGACATCGGTCCCGTCAATGCCGCCGTCCTGATTCACATCGGCAATGCACCCAGCGGTGACGACCACTTCAGCCGGTTGCGACGTTGCGGAACCGCACGCGTTGGTGAAGACGGCGAGGTACTCGCCGCTGTCGGCCCAGCTCGCACCCTCGATGGTGAGGGTGGCGACAGAGCCGATGGTGGGCGACGAGAATGCACCGTTTGAGCCGCTGACCACGCCTCCACCGGGAGAGGCCCCGTTCACACCGTCGCGGATGTTCACGCCATTGCGCGTCCACTGGTAGGTGACATTGGAGTAACCGTTGGCAACCGATGCAGAGATCGTCACATTCTGGCCGGAATCCACGGTGTGCGACGATGGCGACATCGTCGCGACTGGCGTTCCGGTCATTGAGTAGCGAGCAAAGTACGGTGCCTTGGAGCCATTCGTCGTGGTGAAGTCGCCGCCCGCAACGACGTCGCCGTTGGGAAGGAATGCGAGCGCGTACACCGAGCCGTTCATCCCCGTCCCCAGCTCCGACCAAATCGTTCCGTTCCACCTCGAGATGCGGTTCATGTTCACGCCGCCCGCGTTGAAGAAGCTGCTGGCGACCAGCTCGCCATTGGGAGATGCCGCCAGGGCCAGGACACGTCCGGCTAATCTGGTTCCGAGTGCGGACCACGCCATTCCGTTCCACCGCGCGATGTAGGGCGCTTCCCTCGTGCCCGCGAAGACGAAGCTGCCGCCCACGATCAGATCATCGTTGGGGAGGACCGCAATGGAGGAGACATATGAGTTCCATGGGTTGCCCGGGTCCAGGCCCGACCCCAGCGCCGACCAAGTCGTTCCGTTCCATCTCGCGACATTATTCGCGCTCACCCCGCCAGCGAATGTGAAGCGGCCGCCCGCAATCAGGTCGCCGTTGGGAAGCACCGCAAGTGCGTAGACAGCGCCGTCCATGCCAGCTCCGAGTGGGAACCAAGTCGTCCCGTTCCACCGCGCGATGTGGTACGCGCTCACCTCGCCTGCAGTTGTGAAGTAACCGCCCGCAATCAGTTCACCGTTGGGAAGGACCGCAAGGCAGTAGACGCGGGCGTTGAACGGATACTGGTTGGATGTCATTCCCGCCTCCAGTGCCGACCATGTCGTCCCGTCCCACCGCGCGATGTGGTTCGCGCTCACACCGCCTGCAGTCAGGAAGTCACCTCCTGCAACCAGGTCGCCGTTGGGAAGAACTGCAACTGCGCGGACGCTGTAGTGCCGCATGCCCGTCCCAAACGCCGACCAGGTCGTACCGTCTGACTGAGCAATGCTGTTTGCGATCTCCCCACCCGCGGCGTCAAACTCACCAACTGCAATCAACTGCCCGTTGGAACGTGTCGTCAGCGCATGAACAGTGCCGCTCACCCCCGTTCCAAGAGCTGACCATGTCGTTCCATCCCACCGCGCGATGCCGCTGACCCCTGCCCCGCCCGCCGCCGAGAAATAACCGCCCACGATCAGATCGCCGGTGGGAAGTGTCGTAAGTGTTTGAACCCAAGCAAGCCCCCCCAGCGTCGCACCCATCCCCGTTCCCAGTGACGACCAGGTGGTTCCGTTCCACCTCGCGATGCGGTTCGCGCTCATCCCGCCCGCGAGGGTGAAGTAGCCGCCCGCAATCAGGTCACCGTTTGGAAGAACTGCAAGTGCCTTAACGGCTTGGCTGCTGTACTGCAGCCCAGTGCCCAACGCCGACCAAGTTGCCCCGTTCCACTGAGCAATGCGGTTCGCGCTCACCCCGCCTGCGGTCAGGAACGACCCGGCTGCAACCAAATCGCCGTTTGGGAGAACTGCAAGTGCTTCAACGCTCGCGTCCATACCTGTTCCCAGAGCCGACCAGGTTGTCCCGTTCCATTGAGCGATGCGGTTCGCGCTCACTCCGCCCGCGGTAACGAAGTAGCCGCCCGCAATCAGGTCGCCGTTGGGAAGCACCGCAAGCGAGTAGACCAGACTGGAGCTCCCAGGAGCTGGCCCTACCCCTGTGCCCAGTTGCGACCACGTGGTTCCATTCCACCGAGCGATGCCGTTCGCGATCACACCACCCGCAGCGAGGAAGTCGCCCCCCGCAATCAAGTCGCCATTGGGAAGCACCGCAAGCTTGAACACAAAGCCATTTACCCCCTCCCCCAACGCCGACCAAGTCGTCCCGTTCCACCGAGCAACGTAGTTCGCGCTCACCCCGCCCGCGGCAGTGAAGAGGCCGCCCGCAATCAGGTCGCCGTTGGGAAGAGCCGCAAGTGCAAGGACATTGGCGTTCACCCCCGTTCCCAACGCCGACCAGGTCGATGTCTGCGGGTCGAACATCGCGATCCGGCTCGCCTCGACATTGCCAGCCAAAGCAAAATTACCGCCGATGACGAGTTTCGCAGACTGCGGGCCTGCGCCGTCAGGATCCCACATCGTTGTGGCAAGCACTTTGTCGGAAAGCCCCACACCCGAAACACCTTCAGTCGGGAGCCACTGGCCGCCGCATGTCTGGGCCTCGACATCGCCTGTAAGACACCCACACAGCACAATCAGAGCCGTGCCCAGTACACGGGCCCACCACAGGTCTGGCCAACTCCTGGAGCCAACGCCATCACCGTTCACCATGTGACCCATCGCGGCATTCCCTCGCTTGATTTACACCTGTTCAGTCGCACCGTGATCAACGCCTGCAACATCCACCCAAGCCGGACCGACCTTGGCGCGCGCAACCCGTCCTACCCCCGCCGCAGCTTCGTTCGATCAGTTGGGACCAAGTCCCGGAACCTGACGTTCCAATGGTACCTGGTGGCAAGCACCCGTGGCTGGTTGTACTGCAGATCCGCTAACTGTTCGCAATCAGCACCTTGAGGGTTCGGGGATTGTCATGAAGTTCCGCTGCAAGGCCGTAGGGAGCGCTCAGCGAACGACCTCGGGGCTGGCCCATGGTGTGCATCACGCTCAACCCGCTGGCCCGAGCAGGCGCGAATGCACGAAAGACTCGAAACTCCCCCAAAACAGATCGACCCGCTCCGTCATGCCTCGGAGCGGGTCGGTCCCTACGAATGGAACACTGCATTGGAAACCCAGCACCCAACGGGATCGAAGGACACGACCAGTCACATTGACCAAGTCCGCATCCCTGAGACCGATCCGAGCCGCCGCGGCAGACACGACGACCGGTGAGCACCGGCGGGCAAATCGTCCGACACGGCCGATGGCCGGGCGTTCGCCCAATGTCAGTATCACATGCGTGATCAAGAGTGCCAGCCTCTCACGATTCTGGAGGTACGAATCTGCCACCATCATCCATCACACTCGTCATGCCTCACGCAATCGTCCCATCTTCGCCAAATTGAAAATGCCCGGCCTATTGGCCGGGCATTGTTCTGATTATCGGAATCGATCAGAGCCTGCGTGCGTCAGACGCCCAGCATGTCCATCGCAGCCTTCTTGATGTCCTCAGCCGTCAGGCCGCACATCTTGAGCACTTCCTCGGGCGTGCGTGCACTCTTGGGAATGCGCTTGACGAACATCTGGCGGAGCTGGAAGTTGTCACCGGATTCAAGCAACGCACCCGCCACCGCCGCACCGATGCCGCCGCCGAAGTTGTCTTCGATGGTGAGCACCATGCCGCCTGACTGCTGCACGAGGTCCAGGAAGCGGTCGGTATCAAAGGGCAGCGAATACAGATCGACGACGCTGGCCGAGACGCCGGCCTTATCGAGCATTTCAAGGGCCTTGTTGGCCTCGTGCACCATGTATCCAGCCGCGGCGAGGACGATGTCCTTGCCTTCATTGAGCACTTCGAAGCCACCCAGATTGAAGACGGTGTCGTCGCTGTAGAGGAACTCGGTGTCGGCACGCAGCGTCCGCATGTAGCAGGCACCTTCGTACTCGCTCATGACCTGCGTCAGGGCGTACGCCGCGAAGGCGTCCGAGGGCTGCAGGACGTAGCAGCCCGGGTTGCCCCGGTGGTCCTTCATCGTCGCGAAGGAGCCGAACCAGGCAATGTCGGGCAGCGACATCTGGCTGGGGCCGTCCGCGGCGAGCGTGATGCCCGCATGGCTGCCAACCAGCTTGATGCTCGCGCCGCTGTAGATCGCCATTTCGATCTGGTCGTAGGCACGCGTGAAGAACTTGGCGAAGGTGGAGATGAAGGGGACCCGGCCAGCCGCGGCGAGGCCTGCACCCACCGAGACCATGTTCTGCTCGGCGATCTTGCACTCCATGAAGCGGGGGTTGAGCACCGGATCCTTCTTGAAGGTTTCGGCATAGGTGCTGTTGCTCACGTCGGCATCGAGCACCACGACGCGGTCATTGACCTGGCCGATGGCCCGCAGTGCCAGGCCGTACGCGCGGCGGGTGGCCATCGCGCCCGACTGGAGCATGCTCTCCATGTCGTTCTTCTTCATGTACTCGCTGAGTGTGGGCACATCCGCCAGAGGCGCATCCTTGGGCTTGTACTCGGCCGGTGCATCAATCGTGAACGAGTCGCTCGAGACCAGTGCGCTGGTGAGTTCGATGCGCTTGCCTTCGAGTTCCGTGAGCGCCCGCTTGAGCTGCTCGCCGGTGGGGGGCTTGCCGTGCCAGCCGCCGCCCTGAATCGAAGGACTGCCCCAGCCCTTGACCGTCTTGGCGATGATCGCCATCGGCTTGGGTGAGTTCTTGTCCATTTCGCAGAAGGCATCGAAGGCAGCCTTGATCTGAGCGGGGTTGTGCCCGTCGATCGTCTTCACTTCGTAGCCGTAGGCAATCAGCTTGGCCGTCAGCGTGTCGGCGCTCTGCTGACCGCTCACGCGGTCGGCCTGGCCGTAGTCGTTGCAGTTGAAGATCGGCAGCACGTTGCGCAGCTTGCGATCAACGATGTAGTCGAGGGCCTCAGCGATCTGACCTTCACGCGACTCACCATCGCCGCAGATGCAGTAGATCTTCTTGTCGAGGTTGTCAAGACGAGCAGCCTCACCCAGACCCGCAGCAACCGAAAGCCCCTGACCCAGCGATCCCGTCGCCGCGTCAAAGAAGGCAAAGCCTTCCATCGGATTGGGATGGCCATCAAGCTCACTCTCTGCGGTGCGGAGATTGCGAAGGTCGGCCACCGTCAGCTTGCGCTTGGCGCCTTCCTTGCCATAGACCACACCCAGCTCTGCACACGCGGCGTACACCGCCGGAACTGCATGGCCTTCGCTGAGCACCAGGCGATCACTGGTCGGGTACCCCGGATAATCCGGTGACCAACGCATGGTGTGGAACATCAGCACCGTCACGAGGTGGCTGATGCTCGCCGAGGTGGTGGGGTGGCCACTGCCGGCGTTGGCGGTCATCTCCAGCGACATGCGGCAGATCTTGACGGCTTGGGCGTGTACGGCGGCTTCGAATGACATCTGGGTAAAGCTCCCTTGGAATCACACACGAACCCCCGCTCTCACTCTCACTTGCCAACCTCTATTAAGTCGGAAATCAGAGCGCAAACGGGAGAGTTATTGAGACAGCCTTCGGCCCAATGGTAAGGGACGAACGTTTGGTAGGATTGTGTTAGGAAAGAGCCAAGGCCGTACCGAGACTGAATGTAGGCCTCAGGAAGGGCACAGAGGGCGTTATTGCCCCCAATCGGATGCCAAAAGGCATCACCCGCGGCAGACTTTCCCGCGAACACCGCCACGCCGAAATCACGTGGAATTCTGTCTTATTTGAGGATGTGAAGTCCGGCAGCCAGACGTTCCTGGTTGAGGCGTGCAAATCCAGCCGGGAAGTCCTTGATGAGCTTGATGAGCTGGCTCTGGGAACAGCACAGGCGCAGGCTGGCACGTTTGACGTCCCATGAAGCCGCGTGGATGACGTCCAGGGCCTCGGCGATGAGCCGCGGGAAGTCCTCGTGGGCAGGGTTGCAGGCGATGATGCCTCCCGCTGAACAGCGGGACTTCCACAAGGCCGAGCGAATCTCGCCCAGGGGGACCAGGCATCGCACTCCGAGGGCCAGCTCAAGGCGGAGACGACCGATCGCCACGCGCTTGTTCTCCTCGGCACTGCGTCGCTCGGAGGCCTGAGCTTCGATGCCGGTGGCCTCGTGCCGCATCCAGATGGCGGTTTCAACCTTGTTGCGATGCTGGCCGCCCGGGCCGGAGGCTCGCGTGCGTCCCCACGTGCAGACGCCAACCAGTGCTTCGATGGGAAGCGTGGCCGGGTGTGGAGCAGGGAGAACGTGAAAGGAGGGAGTGCTCATTGCCTCAGCGGCGACGAGCAGGAGCCTTCTTCGCACCCTTCTTCGCGCTCTTTGGGGCGGGTGCTGATGTTGAGCGGGCGGTCTTCTTCTTCGCGGAGGGTGCCTTCTTGCTTGCCTTGCCGCGCTTGGAGCCCGCCGCGGAGACCTTGCCGGCCTTCACCTGAATGGCCCCAGCGCGTTCGATCACGTGTCCACAGCTCTTGCAGGTGCGGCGATCGGCCGGACCGCCCCAGAAGTCTTCCATGATGATCTTGAGATCCTCATCGATCTTCTTGAGCTGCCAGAGTGCTTCGTGCACGAGATTGTCGCACTTGGGGCAGTACCAGCGAAGGCCGTCCAGCTGCCCTTCAGGGCGGGGGAACTCGACGATGAGGCCCAGCGTGCCGGCGGGGCGCTGCGGGCGATGAGGCACCCAGCGGGGGAGCATGAAGAGCTCGCCTTCCTTGATCACCTGGTCGTAGGGTGCGCTGCCATCCAGAGGCCGCAGGCGCACCGCGATCGAGCCCTTGAGCTGGTAGAAGAGCTCTTCGGTGGGGTTCACGTGGTAGTCGTTGCGGGTGTTGGGGCCGCCGCTGACAAAGAGCACCACATCCTTCGCGTCGCAGAAGAGCTGCTTGTTGCTCACGGGCGGCAGAAGGTTCTTCTTGTTCTCCTTGATCCACTTCTGGAGGTTGAGGAGGGGGAAGCGATTGGTGGTTTCAGCCATGTCGCAAGTATACGAGCTGCCCCAACCAAGGCGACCAGCCTCGCTTCCTCTGAGACGGACTCTCAACAAGGGCACGTGCAACCCCTCGCAAAAACAACAGCGGGGGGCCAATGGTTGTGCCATCAGCCCCCCGCTGCACTCTTGCACTCATGCAGTCATGAACTCATGCACTGCAATCCGGTTCAGCAGCCGCCATTCTCCCAGACCAGGAAGAAGGCATCGACATCGGCTCCGTCAACGCCGCCGTCGTAGTTGACGTCCGCGGCTGATTCCCCAGCCTCCCAGGCTTCGAAGAAGGCACTGACGTCAGCACCATCGACGCCGCCATCCTGATTGAAGTCCGCAGGGCAGGGCTGCGGGTTGATGGTCAGTGATGCCGCGTTGGTGGAGGTCCGGCCGCATGGGCTCGAGACGATGCATGAGTAGAACCCGGCATCCGCTGCCGTGGTCGGCGACAGCGTGAGCGTGTCGGTCGTTGCTCCCGAGATGTTGCCGCCATCGCTGAGGGCGCCACCGTTGAACAACCACTGGTAGTCGGTCGCACCACCCGCAACGACGGTGAAGGAGACGGTCTGCCCTTCGATGATCGTCTGATCCGAAGGATGCGTGGAGATGGTCAGCGTGGTGCCGCCAAAGCCCGTATCAGAAGTGCTGGTGCCGCCGGTGCCGCAGGCGCTGAGCGAGCGGACCCAGTAGTAGTAGGTGGCACTGCCCAGGACAGTGGCGTCGATGAAGGGACTGCTCGCTGCGGTGCCGATCACGAACGCGGATGAAGGATTGTTGACGGTGTTGCGAAGAATCTGGTAGTTGTTGGCACCGACAGCGGGTGTCCAGGAGACGCTGACGCTGTTGCAGGTGAGGCCATCGCTGGCGATCACGCCGGTGGCTGCGAGCGGCACGCCGCCGCGGTTGCCGACATCAGAAGTGCTGTAGGCGCTGGCCTGGTTGCACGAGTTCACGGCCTTGACCCAGTAGTAGTAGGGTGTGTTGGGGTTGGCGGTGGTGTCGCTGAAGCTGGTCGTACCGACAGTAGCGATCAGGGCCCCGAAGGCGGTGTTGTTGGAGGTGGCACGCCAGACCTGGTAGGTGTTGGCGCCGGCAACGGAGTTCCACGTTACGTCGATCGAAGGAGCACAGAACGTCGCATCCGAGGCACTCACGGCTGTGGGTGCGCTGGGTGCACCGTCGCGGGCGTCGCGGAGGCCGATGCTGGGACCGCTGGTGCCGCAGGCGTTGTTGGTGGTGATCCAGTAGTAGTAGGTGGTGTTCGCGGCGGCGGTGGTGTCGTTGAAGCTGGTGGAAGAGGTGGTGCCGATGTTGGTGGCGGTGGCAAAGTTGAAGGCGGTGTTGCGCCAGATGGTGTAGTTGGTGGCGTTGGCTGCATTCCACTGCATCTGGATGCCGGTGCAGGTGGAGGAGGTGATGTCAAAGCCGGTGATGACGGTGGGCGCGGTCTGGCGGAAGCCGGCGTTGCCCGCGCTCATGAGGCCCAGGCCGCATTCGTTGGTGCCGCGGACGAAGTAGTAGTACGTGACTCCAGCGATGGCGCTGGTATCGGCATAGCCGCTGGCGACGCCGGTGGCGATGAGAGACGCGCCGATGGAGGTGTTGGTGGTGTTGCGATAGACGTTGTAGGCGTCGGCGCCAAGGACGCTGTTCCAGGAGATAATGACGTGGGTGCAGCTCGTGCCATCGCTGGCGATGATCAGCGCAGGAGCCGTGCCGATCTGAGTGGACCGAGCGCCCGAGCCCGCCGAGGCGTATCCGCTGAATCCGCAGCCATCCTGGGCACGCACCCAGTAGTAATACGTCTGGCCCGAGGTCGCGGTCAGATCGTCAAACGGGCTGGCCGAGTCGGATCCCAGGAGCGATACGCCGGTAAGGCTGTTCACGCTGTTGCGATAGACCGAGTAGCTCGTGGCGCCCGAAACCGCTGTCCAGCTCACGCGGACGCGATCGCAATAGCCGCCGTCGGTGGCGCTGGGCGACCCGGGATTGGTGGGGAGGTTGCACGATGTCACGGTGATGGGTTGTGCGTCCCACAGGTCCGTGTCGTTGTTGCTGACATTGCCATCTTCGCTCGGATCAATGAGAATGCCGGCGAAATAGGTTCCAGTCGCCATGCCGTAGGGGATCATGGTTGCGGGAACGTTGAACGTGATCGAGTCCATCGCACCAAAGTCGACGTTGCTGTAGGTGTAGGTGGCGAGCAGCGTGTCGCTGCTGCTGATGTCGTTGTTGCTCGACAGGTACACGCGCAAGGTGATCGTGCGTGCTGCGGGGTTGTTGTTGGTCGTGTTCGAGATGAGCACGGTGCCGGCGGGAATGTCGCTGCCCTGATCAACAGCGACGGTGCCGGTGCCGGCGACATACCGCATCGCTTCGATGTCGAATGCGCTGCCGCGGGTATTGGCCTTGAACGCCTCAAGATCGTTCGTGAACTGCTCCCACAAGCCGCAGTAGTTGGCGCTGTCCGATCGGTTGGACGTCGAGGAGACTGCACCGACGAAGCGGTTGGCTCCATCGAGGTAGTACATGCCGCTGCCGCTCATGCCGCCCCATGCCGCCCCGAAGCAGCCGCCCGGGGTGTCGAGGTTGTACTGATTGTCAAAGAGGCCAGGGCATCCGTCGGGCTCATCGGCCCAGACGTACATCTGCCGCCCGGTGTGGAGCGATCCGGAGGAGTTGCACTGTTCCGAGGGGTACGAGTAGTTGAAATGCGTGAGGTTCGTGCTGCAGTTGCCGTACGACCAGCCATACCAGCCGGTCATCATGCCGACGCTGCGCGTCACTGTGCGGTTGAGGCGGATGGCAGCGACGTCACGGTCCAAGTCGCCGCTGTTCACGTAGCCTGTGCCCGCGATGTACTCCGTCGAGTACGCCCAGCCGTACTTGTCCAGAATGTCCGTCGAGCCGCTCAGCCCGCCGCCGTTGGTGTTGCCTGCGCCATCCCAGGCCGGGATCACCCAGATCTCCTCGGCATAGGCGAAAATGTCGGCACCGTCAGCTTCGCGACCGTAGACGCAATGGGCCGCGGTGAGCACCACGCCGCCGTCCTGCATGGAGCCCGAGCAGACGAAGAAGCGGTTGGCGCCCATCGTGTCGACGAAGCGCATGATCAGCTTCACGTTGGCCCGAGTCGGGTAGGTCGTCAGCGACGCGTCGGTCACCGCGTTCATCAGATCAGTCCAACTGCTCGTATCGCCCTCCAACTCCACCGGGCCAACACCCGTGTAGGGCGCTTCGCTCACGCCGTTGGGATTGGGAATGCCGCCCATCGGCAGCTCATGCATCTCTCCCGTCGATGCGTTGTACAGCGTCACCGTGTCCTTGGGCGCATCCAACCGCGGCATCTGCCGACGCGTCGCCTGGCCCATCGGCATCGGAGGCAACTTGGTGATATCGACATCGGGCAGACGAGGCTTGTTGCTCACCGGATCAATGCCATCAATCCACACCGGCACCTTCTTCTGCGCCGGATCAATCGGATCTGGCTCCACGACACGCGGCGGTGCATTGACGGGATTGGGATTGAGCTGCGCGGTCGCCGCGGCTGCAAGAACCAGCAACGTCGCCATGCTCACCGTTCGTTGACACATCTTCTTCACGTTCTTTCTCCTGAGTTCTCCGGACTCCAAGCTTCCCATAGGCCGCGCCAGCTTCGCGGCGGCACCGACCCCTCCTCCAGGGCCGGCACCGCACCATCCACCGTCGCGGCATCGTCAGGAGCGAAACAACCCCTCCGACCGGCCAGAGAATTCCCAGAACATTGCCGCACCCAAAGAAAAAGGAGCCCCGTCGGAGGCTCCTTTGTCCATTGAATGGCTTTAGGTATGAAAGTTATCGGACAAGCCAGGTCAATCCCCGTCCTCTGGTTCCTTAGCAGCCGCCGGCTTCCCAGACGACGAAGAACGCATCCACATCGGCTCCGTCGACACCGCCGTCGAAGTTGACGTCCGCCGCGGCTTCTCCAGCCTCCCAGGCCTCGAAGAAGACGCTGACATCGGCCCCATCCACGCCACCATCCTGGTTGAAGTCTGCGGGGCAGGGCTGCGGATTGATGGTCAGGAGTGCCGCGTTGGTGGTGGTTCGGCCACAGGGGCTCGAGACGACGCACGAGTAAGACCCAGCATCCGCTGCGGTGGTCGTTGACAGCGTGAGTCTGTCAGTCGTTGCTCCTGAGATAGCGCCGCCATCCTGCAGTTCATTGCCGTTGAAGAGCCACAGGAAGTCGGTCGCGCCGCCTGCAACCACGTTGAAGGAGACAGTCTGCCCTTCGGTGATGGTCTGATCGGCGGGGTGCGTGGAGATCGCCAGAATCGAACCGCCAAAGCCCGTGTCGGATGCGCTGGTGCCGCCGGTGCCGCAGGCACTGAGCGAGCGGACCCAGTAGTAGTAAGTGGCGCTGCCGAGTACGGTTGCGTCGATGAACGGGGCGCTTGCCGCGTTCCCCATCACGAAGGCTGTTGAAGGGTTGTTGACGGTGTTGCGAAGAATCTGGTAACCGTTGGCACCCACCGCAGGTATCCACGAAACGCTGACGCTGTTGCAGGTGAGGCCATCGCTGACCGAGACGCCGGTGGGAGCCAGCGGCACGCCGCCTCGGTTACCCACATCAGAAGTGCTGTACGCACTGGCCTGGCTGCATGCGTTCACAGCCTTTACCCAGTAGTAGTAGGGCGTGTTGGGGTTGGCGGTGGTATCGCTGAAGCTGGTGGTGCCAACGGTAGCGATGAGAGCGCCAAAGGCGGTGTTGTTGGAGGTTGCACGCCAGACCTGATAGGTGGTCGCGTTGGCTACTGGATTCCACGTCACGTCGATCGATGGTGCGCAGAAGATCGCATCAGATGCACTGACGCCGGTGGGCGCACTGGTCGCGCCATCACGTGCATCGCGCTGGACCAGGCTGGGGCCGCTGGTGCCGCAGGCGTTGTTGTTGGTGACCCAGTAGTGGTACAGGGTGCCGGTTGCCGCAGTGGTATCAAGGAAGCTCGTGCCGCTCACGGTGCCGATGGCAAAGGCCGAACCGAAGCTGTTCAGCGTATTGCGGTACACGGTGTAGTTGGTGGCATTCGAAGCGTTCCACTGCAGCTGGATGCCGGTGCAGGTGGAGGAAGGGATGGTGAGGCCGGTGACCACAGCAGGGGCGGTCTGGCGGAAGCCAGTGTTGGCGCTGCTCATTGGGCCCGCACCGCACTCGTTGCTGCCTCGGACGAAGTAGTAGTACGTGACGCCCGCTACCGGCGTTGAATCAACGTATGGGCTGAGGACACCAGTGGCGAGCAGCGATGCACCGGACGTGGAGTTGACGGTGTTGCGCCAGACCTGATAGGTGTCGGCTCCGGAGACGCTGCTCCAGGAAAGGCTGATTGATGTGCAGCTGGCGCCATCGGAGGCAATCAGCAGTGACGGGGCGGAGCTGAGGAGGACCGATCGGGCACCCGTTCCCGCCGCTGCGTAGTCGCCCAGATCACAGATATCCTGGGCGCGAACCCAGTAGTAATAGGTCTGGCCCGATGCCGCGGTCACATCGTCAAAGGGGCTGGTAGTATCAGTGCCGATCAGCGTTGACGTGGTCATGAGGTTGACGGTGTTGCGGTAGATCGAGTAGCTGGTAGCTCCCGGTACCGCCGACCAGGTCACGCGCACGCGGTCGCAGAAGCCGCCATCGGTGGCGCTGGCCGTGGCGGGGCTCGCCGCGGGAGTGCACCTGGTGACATTGACCCGCTGGCTATCCCAAAGGTCAGTGTCATTGTTGTTCACGTTGCCATCTTCCGATGGGTCGATGATGATGCCGACGGAGCACAGATTCTGGGTCGTTGTCCCGTACGGAATGGTCGTCGCCGGGATGTTGAAGATGATCGAGTCCATCGCTCCGAAATCGACATTGCTGTAGGTGTAGGTGGCCAGCAGCGTGTCGTTGGTGCTGATGTCAGGGTTGAGAGACAAGTAGACGTGCAGCGTGATCGAGCGAGGCGGCGGGTCGTTATTGGTGGAGTTGGCGATGAGCACGCTGCCAGCCGGGATATCACTGCCCTGCTGAACGACGATGGTGTCATCACTGACATGGTACCGCATGGCTTCGAGGTCAAGGGTGCTGCCGCGGGTAGTGGCCTTGAGCGTCTCGAGCTCGACCGTGAACTGCCCCCACAAGGCGCAATAGTCCGCAACGGTCGAACGGTTGGAGGTTGAGGAAACAGAACTCACCAGACGATTCGTGCCGCTGAGAAAGTACATCCCGCTTCCGCTCATGCCGCCCCACGCCGCACCAAAACAGCCGCCTGTTGTGTTCAGGCGATACTGGTTGCTCTGGGCGTTCGGGCATACGTCGGGCTGATCCGACCAAAGGTACATACTGCGGCCCGTATGCAACGGCGAGTAGTTTGAGCAGCTCTCGCTCGGGTACGAATAGTTGAAGTGGGTCAGCAGCGTGCTGCAGAATCCCGTCGACCAGCCGTACCAGCCGGTGATCATGCCCACGTTGCGGCTGTTGCTGCGGTCGAGGCGGATCGCTGCAACATCGCGATCGTGATCTCCATCCTCCACATAGGCGGAACCAGCGATGTACTCGGTGGAGTAGGCCCAGCCGAAATGGTCCAGAACAGTCGATGTAGCGCTGAGCCCATCGCCGTTCTGGTTGCCATCGCCATCCCACGCGGGAATCACCCAGATTTCTTCAGCAAAGGCGAAAATGTGCGTCGCATCGGTTTCTTTTGCATACACACAATGTGCCGCGGTCAGAACCACGCCCCCGTCCTGCATCGTCCCTGAGCAGCTATAGAACCTGTCGGCTCCAGACACATCAACATACCGCATGATGAGCTTCACATTTGCGCGTGCCGGATAGGTCTTCAGTGTTTCATCGTCCACCGCCTCCATCAGCGCACTCCAGCTCGTCACGTCGCCCTCGGCTCGCACCGGGCCAATCCCCGTGTACGGCGCTTCGCTCACGCCGTTGGGATTGGGAATGCCCCCCAGCGGCAACTCGCGCACCTGTCCCGTGGTCGCGTTGTACAGCAGCACGGTGTCCTTGGGCGGATCAACCCGCGGCGACTGCCGCGGCTGCGGCATCGGCATCGGCGGCACCTTCTTCAGGTCAATCGCCGGAAGCCGCGGCTTCTTGTTCTCCGGATCAATCCCGTTGCCCCAGACCGGCGTGAACTTCTTTGTCGGATCAATCGGATCGGGCTCCACGACGCGAGGTGGCGCGTTGACCGGATTGGGATTCAGCTGCGCTGAGGCCGTGACGGCTGCTACCAGCAGCGTTGCTGCACTCAGGGCTCTTTGACACACCTTCTTCACGTTCATTCTCCTCACCCTTGAGCACCATCGCGCACGTTCCGCGTGAGCAAGTCCATTTCACCTCGCAGCGTACACGCCCAGTATGGCGTCATTGACTGGCTGCGGCAATGTCAGAAGCGGAACATCCTGCCTGGTGGGCTACAAAATCCTGATCCCAATCGTCCCAAAACAAAAGGGAGCCCCTCTCGGGGCTCCCTGTGCAGTCGATCATGCCAAGTCGGCAAGATTATGGGACGAGGTTAGGTTCGTCTGTCTCGCCGAATCGCCGATGGGTTCAGCAGCCGCCTGCTTCCCAGACGAGGAAGAAGGCATCCACGTCAGCACCATCGACGCCGCCGTCGAGGTTGACGTCGGCTGTGCCTTCGCCGGCTTCCCAGGCTTCGAAGAAGGCGTTGATGTCGGCGCCATCGACGCCGCCATCCTGATTGAAGTCTGCCGCACAACCGGCGGGATTGACGGTGAGCAGTGCCGTGTTGGAGGTCGCGTTGCCGCAGGTGCTGGTGACGACGCAGTCATAGAGCCCGGCGTCCGCCGCGGTGGTTGGGTTGATGGTGAGTGTCGGTGAAACGGCACCGGAGATTGGGCCGCCATTGAAGAGGTTGGAGCCGTTGCGGCGCCAGCGGTAGGTGGATGCGCCGCCGACGCTGACACTGAAGGAGACAGGCTGGCCTTCGGTGACCGTCTGGTCGGCCGGGTGTGAAGAGAAGGAGATGGAAGAGCCGGCGCGGCCTGTGTTGGGCACACTGGCGGCACTGGTGCCGCAGGGATTGGTCACCCGCACGAAGTAGTAGTAGGTCGTGGTTCCGACCACGGATCCGTCAATGAACGGGCTTGCGGTGTCGCCGGCGAGAAGTGTGGCTGTCAGCGGGTTGTTGACGGTGTTGCGATACACGCTGAAATCGGTGTCAGGCGTCAACGGGTAGGTCCAGGTCACGGTGACGCTGTTGCACGTCGTGCCGTCGGTGGCGTTGACGTCGGCGGGTGCCGGGGGCAGTCCGCCGCGTGTGCCGCCATCAACGACGCTGAAGGCACTGTCGCCGCAGGCGTTGGAGGCCTTCACCCAGTAGAAGTAGGGGGTGTTGCCAAATGCGGTGATGTCTTCGTACGCATTCGACGCGACTGCGCCGAGGAGCGTCGCCGTGGCCGAGTTGTTGGTGGTGTTGCGGTAGACCTTGTAGCTGTCGGTATTGGCCACGCTGTTCCAGATGAGCGTAATGGTCGGAACGCACTGGGTGGCATCCGATGCCGCGAGGCCCGTCGGAGCCGAGGCGGGGGCAGCGCGGCGTGCACCGGCACGACCTGAGGTGAAGCCGCTGAGGCCGCACTCGTTGCTCGACTGGATGAAGTAGAAAGCGCTGGTGCCGGCGGGGATGGTGATGTCGGTGAACGAGTTGGTGATGGAGCTGCCCAAAAGGGTCGAGCCGAGCACATTGTTGGAACTATTGCGGTAGATGTAGAAAGTGTCCGCCCAGAGATTGCTCGCCCACGTGAGGTTGACACCGGTGCACAAGTTGGTTGTGGCAGTGACGCTGGCGGAGTTCGGGGGTGCGAGTTCAGGCGAACTCCAGCCGGGGTTGCCGCCGCTGTTCGCACTGCTGCCACAGACGTTTTCAGCGACAATGAAGTAGTAGTACGTTGCACCGCCACCGCCGGTGGAATCCGTGTACGGGCTTGCGGTGTCAGTGCCGATCTGCGTTGCGAGCGCAAAGTTGTTCGAGTTGCCGCGGTAGATGCGGTAGTTGGTGGCTCGGGCCGCGGCGGTCCAGGTCACATCTACAGCACCGCAGATGGTGCCATCGGTGGCAGAAACGCCAGTAGCCGCGTTCGGCGCATAGTTGGTCTCGCCATCGGCCACCGCGGAGAAGCCGCTGGTGCCGCAGGGGTAGATGGCCTTGAGCCAGTAGTAGTAGCGGGTGCCATCCACCACGCTGAAGTCGTTGTAGGTGTTGGTGGCCACGGTGGTGCGCAGCGTTGCCGTAGCCGAGTCGTTGGTAGTGCTGCGCCAGACCTGGTAGGTCGTCGCGTTGGCGATATCGGTCCAGTTGAGTTCGTTGTGGTCGCAGTGCTGGAAGTTGATGCTTGAGAAGCCAGTGGGCGCAGCGGGGTTGATGCAGCTGCTGATGGTGACCCGCACTGCGTCCCACGTATCCGAGTCGTCGTTGCCGGAGTTGTTGTCGCCGCCGGTGCCGGCATCAAGCACGACGCCGAGGTAGTAGGTGCCAGGTGCGACGGAGGTGGGGATGCTGAAGCCCGAGCTGTTCACCGTCAGGTTCTGCATCGCAGCGTAGTCGTGCGTGAAGCTCTGCTGCGAGAGGAGCGTGTCGCTCGCGGAGATGTTGGTGTTGGAGGAGAGGTAGATGTTGTATGAATACGTCTGGCTGGCGGGATTGGCGTTGGTCGGGTTGGTCGCTGTGAAGTTGAAGCCCGTGACCGTGGTGCCGGCCGCCCAGCTCGTATCGGCCAGGTTGCAGTCAAGGGCCTGAAGGTCAAGCGTGCTGGTCCGCGTCTCAGGAATGATGGTGTCATTCATCGAGTTGACGAAGCCCTCGAAGAGGCGGCAGTAGTTGGCGGTGCTCGAGCGGTTGGAGGTGGAGCAGACAGCCGAGATATAGCGATCTGTCCCGCTGATGAAATACATGCTCGAGCCCGACATGCCGCCCCACACGGCGGTGGTGCAGCCCGAACCGGTATCGATCTGCAGCTGATTGTCCGGGCAGGAATCAATCTGGCCCGCCCACGAGTACATCTGCGCGCCGGTGTGGCGGGTGGCATCGCAGCCCTCTGCCGGATAAGAGATGTTGCTGTAGGTCCGACCCTGGATGGTGCCGCAGGTGTTGCCATAGTTCCAGCCGTACCAGCCGGTCAGCATGCCCACAGCGCGCGAGACCTTGACAAGGCCAACGTCGCCGTCGTAGTCGGAGTTGCTGGTCCATGAGGTCCAGCTGGCGTACGCGGTGCCTCGGGCAAAGCCCCACGAGTTGAAGATGGTCTCGGGGACCGGGTAGTCAGGTGCGTCAGAGTAGATATCGCCCACGCCGTCCCAGCCCGGGAAGACGTAGATCTCAGTGGCCCATCCTTCAACCAACCCTGCAGTATGCGTATAGACGCAGTGGCCGGCGGTAAGCACGGTTTCGGCATCGATCATCGTTCCCGAGCAGACGTACCAGGCGTAGGTGCCGTCGGTCTTGAGCCGGCGCATCGCCAGTTTGCAGTTGGCGCGGTAGGGCCAGCTTGTAAGCGACGCATCGGAGATGGTCGTCATCGTGCTGTTCCAATCGGTGCCCGGTTCAGTCTCACCGACCGGATAGAGGCCCGTGAAGCCACCACCCTGCATGTCTTCAAGGTGGCTCACAATCGCGGCGGGCGCTTCCTCAACCCGGCCCGTCGTCGCATCGTACATGATCATGCGACCGCCGCTCTGCTTGAGGGGACCGCCGCGGTAGCCGCCAGCGCTCATCGGCATCGGCGGGATCTTGCCCAGGGGCGGCATGTCCTCAGGCAGCGTGATGGCCTTGTCGGTATCAGGCTTGAAAACGCCGATGGGCTTGTCGCTCACGACCGGAGTTGAGTTGGTCGATGCATTGGGTGCCGGCGGCGGCGGACCAAAGGCCGGATCCTGCTGCGCCAGAACGCCGGAACACAAACCGGCGATGGCGAAGGTAGCCGCGGCAACCCGCAGCGAAATCGAGACATTCATGGTGCTCTTCTCCCTGATAAACACCGGAAAGAAACACCACGCCGCTCCGCGACACGGCTTCCCCCGGACACATTGGTACCTTCGAGCGTACCGGCTGCCTGGGGGGCATGTCAAGGAAGAACTCTCCTTCTGCCAATGGCGGGGCGGTGCCTGCCCCGGGTTCAGCCGCCGTGAACATGTCCACCCACTCGTAACGGATGTGGCTGGGTCCGCGGGTTGACAACTTGGGCAGCCGCGCGCTGTTCACGCGGCCTGAAAACAAACGGGAGCCCCTGCCGGGGCTCCCGTTTCTTGGTGTCGCTTCAGATCGGCGTGTTTCGTGGACGAAGCACGCTTCGTCTGCTACGCCGATTCAATGCCCCACTCAGCAGCCGCCATTTTCCCAGACCAGGAAGAAGGCATCGACGTCACTGCCATCGACGCCGCCGTCGAGGTTGACATCGGCTGAGGGTTCACCAGCCTCCCAGGCTTCGAAGAAGGCGCTGACGTCAGCACCATCGACGCCGCCATCCTGGTTGAAGTCCGCAGGGCAGCCCGCGGCGTTCACCGTGAGCAGTGCCGTGTTGGACGTCGCGGTGCCGCAGACGCTGGTGACGACGCAGTCATAGAGCCCGCCGTCCGCCGCGGACGTGGGGTCGATGGTCAGTGTGGACGAGACGGCGCCCGAAATGGCTCCTCCGTTGAAGAGGTTGATTCCGTTGTGCCGCCATCGGTAACTGAGTGCTCCGCCGATGCGGACGCTGAAGCTGGCGGGCTGACCCTCGGTCACCGTGACATCGGCGGGATGCTGGGCGAACGAGATGGTCGAGCCGCCGCGGCCCGAGTTGGTCAAGCTGAACGCACTGGTGCCGCAGGGATTGGTCGCCTTGACCCAGTAGAAGTAGGTAGTGGTGCCAACAACCGTGTTGTCAACGAAGGGGCTGGCGGTGGTGCTGCCCATGAGCGTGGCGGTCGCCGAGTTGTTGACCGTATTGCGGAAGATGGTGAAGGTGGTATCGGGAACCACCGGGTAGGTCCAGCTGACGCTGACGCTGTTGCAGGTGGTGCCGTCGGTGGCGTTCACGGCGGTGGGTGCCGTGGGGATGCCGCCGCGGGTGCCGCCGTCAACGAGGCTGAAGGCGCTGTCGCCGCAGGCGTTGGAGGCCTTCACCCAGTAGAAGTAGGGAGTGTTGCCCAGCGCGGACGTGTCGTCGAAGGACGTGATGTTCACGAGCGCGATGAGCGTGGCGGTGGCCGAGTTGTTGGTGGTGTTGCGGTAGACCTTGTAGTTGTCGCTGTTGGCCACGCTGTTCCAGATGAGCGTGATGCTCGGCGTGCACAGCGTGCCGTCCGAGGCTGTGAGGCCCGTGGGAGCCGAGGCAGGAACTGCGCGGCGTGCGCCGGCGCGGCCGCTGCTGTAGACGCTGAATCCGCACTCGTTGCCGGAGCGGATGAAGTAGAACGCGCTGGCTCCCGCCGGGATCGTGGTATCCGAGAAGGAAGCAGTGGTGACGGTGCCCAGAAGCGAGGCGCCCAAGGTCGAATTGGTGCTGTTGCGATACACGCTGTAGGCATCCGCCCAGGGGTTGCTCGCCCAGGTGAGGTTCACGCCGGTGCAGAGGTTGGTCGTGGCGGTGATGGTTCCAATGCTCGGAGGTGACAGCGTCTGGGAGTTCCAGCCGCTGTTGCCGATGCTGCCGGCGCTGCTGCCGCAGACGTTCTCGGCAACGACGAAGTAGTAGTAGGTTGCGCCGCCGATGCCAGTGGAATCGGTGTAGGGGCTTGCGGTGTCGGTACCGATCTGCGTGGCCAGCGCAAAGCTGCTGGAGTTGCCCCGATAGATGCGGTAGTTGGTGGCGCGAGCCATGGAGTTCCAGGTCACATCCACGCTGCCGCAGATCGAGCCGTCGGTCGCCGCGACGCCGGTGGGTGTCGCAGGCGCATAGTTGGTCTCGCCGTCAGCCAACGCCGAGAAGCCGCTGGTGCCGCAGGGGTAGATGGCCTTGAGCCAGTAGTAGTAGCGGGTGCCATCCACCACGCTGAAGTCGTTGTAGGTGGATCCCGCGACGGTCGTGCGCAGTGTCGCTGTAGCCGAGTCGTTGGTGGTGCTGCGCCAGATCTGGTACGACGTTGCGTTGGCGATGGGGCTCCAGTTCAATTCGTTGTGGTCGCAGTGCTCGAAGTTGATGCTGGAGAATCCGGTGGGTGCCGCGGGATTGATGCAGCCGCTGATGGTGACCTGCACCGCATCCCAGGTGTCTGAGTCGTCGTTGCCGGAGTTGTTGTCGCCGCCGGTCCCCGTATCGAGGATGACGCCGATGTAATAGGTGCCGGGGGGCACCGACGTGGGAATGGTGAACGCGCCGCAGTTGACGGTCAGGTTCTGCATCGCCGCGTAGTCGAACGTGAAGCTCTGCTGCGAGAGCAGGGTGTCACCGCTCGAGATGTTGGTGTTCGAAGAGAGGTAGATGTTGTAGGAATAGGTCTGGCTGCCCGGATTGGCATTGGTCGGGTTGCAGGCATTGAAGTTGAACCCTGTGACGCTTGTTCCCGCCGCCCAGCTCGTGTCCGCGAGGTTGCAGTCAAGTGCCTGAAGGTCCAGCGTGCTCGTGCGGGCTTCGGGAATGATCGTGTCATTCATGAAGTTCACGAAGCCTTCGAAGAGGCGGCAGTAGTGGGCCGAAGTTGAGCGGTTGCTCGTCGAGCAGACGGCCGATGCAAAACGATCCGTGCCGCTGATGTAGTACATGCTCGAACCCGACATGCCGCCCCAGACGGCCGTCGTGCAACCCGCCGTGGTGTCGATCTGCAGCCGGTTGTCCGGGCAGGAATCGATCTGGCCCGACCAGTAGTACATCTGCGCACCCGTGTGCAGTCCGCCGCCGCAGCTTTCAGCCGGATACGACACGTTGTTGTACGTGCGGCCCTGAATGGTCGCGCACGAGTTGCCGTAGTTCCAGCCGTACCAGCCGGTCAGCATGCCCACCGCGCGAGTGACCTTGATCAGGCCCACATCGCCGGAGAGGTCGGCATTGTCGGTCCACGATGTCCAACTGCCGAACGAAGTGCCGCGTGCAAAGCCCCACGAGTTGAAGACCGTTTCCGGTACCGGGTAGTCCGGAGCATTGGGAGATGGGTCGCCCGAACCATCCCAACCCGGGTACACGTAAATCTCCGTGGCCCAGTCCTCTGCAAGTCCGGTTTCGTGCGCAAAGACACAGTGCCCTGCCGTCAGCACCGTCTCGGCATCGATCATGGTGCCGGAGCAGCTGTACCACGCAAACGTGCCATCGGTCTTGCGGAAACGCATCGCCAGCCGGCAGTTGGCGCGGTAGGGCCAGCTCGTCAGCGACGCATCAGCGATCGTCGTCATCGTGCTGTTCCAGTTCGTCGGAGGCTCCGTCTCCCCGACCGGGTACAGGCCGGAGAAGCCGCCGCCCTGCATGTCCTCGAGATTGTGAACGATCGCCGCGGGAGACTCCCGAGTCACCCCCGTCGTCGCATCAAACATGATCATCCTGCCGCCACTCTGCTTGAGTTCGCCACCCACATACCCGCCCGCATTCATCGGCATCGGCGGAATCTTCCCCAGTGGCGGCATGTCCGCCGGACGTGCGAACTCCTTGTCCGAATCCTGCTTGAAGATCCCCACCGGCTTGTCACTCACCACCGGCACGCCCTGCGTGCTGGCATTGGGTGCGGGCGGCGGCGGGCCAAAGGCCGGATCCTGCTGCGCCAGCACGCCGGAACACAGCCCGGCGATGGCGAAGGTAGCCGCGGCAAGCCGCGGCGAAATCGAGACATTCATGGTGCTCTTCTCCCTGATAGACACCGGAAGGAATCACCACGCCGCCCCGCGACACGGCTGCCTCCGGACAAACCTGTACGTTGGAGCGTACCGACTGGAGGGGGGGCATGTCAAGGAAGACATTCTCTTATGGGGCGGCCGGTCACGCAGGTCGGGCCTCCGGCGCAGCCCGCCCTACTTCAGGCGTGCGACAAACTCCCTGAGTTCTTGCAGCTGCGTCTGAGAAAAATGCAGATCCAGGGCACCAAATCGCGCATGAAGCTCCGGACACCCCACCGCCCTCACCAGATCCTCCGTCCGCACGCGGCAACTCACCCGCTCCTCCACCCCACCCCCCGCCGCCACTTTACTCTTATATAACGTGACGCCCTTCGCCGGATCCCGCGCAGCAAAGTCACCTGCACAGCACGAAAATCGCGCCGGTGGCGACGACACCGCAAAGAACCCCGCGGTGCTCCCCCGCGCCGTTGCTACGCACTTCACACTTCGCTCGGGATCCCCCGCACTTCGCTCCCGACCCTTGAACTCGGAGATGAACACCAGCCGCACCGAACTGATCGCGTAGTTCGAAACCCCCTTGTGACCCAGTCCGCTGACCTCCAACTGCATCGTCGTCTGATCTTCCTTCTTGTCATAGCTCACCGTCAGGCCCGCCGGCGGCTTGGGACCGGGCAGAGGAAACGACACCCCCGTTGCCGCCAGCGCCGCCTCAGGCGAAGGCCGCGGCAGGCGGGCCTTCGCTGGCTTCCACAGAAACGCAAACGCCCCGATCGTGCCACCAATCAGGGCCAACGGGATCACCATCTTGGACTGCCTGGAGTTCATCATCGAGATTCTCACTGCGGACGCCATTCAGGACGCGTCGCGCGATTTGACCACCGACGCATGTCATACATCTGCTCGAGCGAAAGCTGCTCGGCATGCCCATCCATCATCGCCGCGAGCACTTTGCCAAAGTGACGGAAATCAAGATGCCCGTACGCCGTCGTCGGGAGCGTCAGGTCCACGCGACCACGCGGCGCGAGCCACGGAACAAACGCCGGCACCGAGTTCGAGGTCGGCGTTGCATGCCACGGAGCATCAAGCCGGTGATACCCGGGAACAATCCGCCCGCCCGTATCGCGCTGCACACCCCGCGCCGACGCGAAGACCAGCAGCTTGTCCGTCGAGATCGGCTGGTCCATCCGCGTCACATAGAACGGACCCCACCGCAGAAACGATGGAAGGTAGTACCCGCCCCGGTGCGCATCACCACCCACAAACGTCGAGTTGAGCCCGAAGGCCGGATGCCGCGCCAGCACGCGCTCATACCCCGCACGATTCCCCGGATCACGCGGCAGATCATTCAGCGAACTCAGGAAGTTCCTGTCCGCCACGAGCGCAGCATCCGAATACCCAAGATACGGCCTCAGCCGCCACGTATACGGACGAATCACACTCCCGCTCAGCCGTCCCGCCTCGGAGGAATCCGTGGGCGAGAGCGGCACGATGAAGCGCCGCTTCACCGGATCAGCCCACGAGCCGCGGAGATAGCCAGGAAGCAACCCGTCCTTCGAATCACCCGAATACGCGGCATACGCGACCATCGTCTGGCGGATCATCGAACTCTCACGAGTCACCGCCGCGGTCTTGCGAGCCTTGGCCAGCGAAGGCAGCAGGATTCCCACCAGAAGTGCGATGACGGCAATCACCACGAGCAGTTCGATCAGCGTGAAGGCGGCGCGTCCGCTGCCGCGGCACACTGCCGGCCTGCTCGTCTGATTCGCTGAGTTGATCGAGAGTTGCTGCATCATGGGTGACTCACTCAAGGGCCGATCAACGGGGGGACTGACCGAAGGTGACGCCGTAGGGAACATACGAACCTGCAACGGGCGTGAGATGATCAAGCCAGTACGCGTTGTCGTTGCGCTCGCAGATGAAGAACTTGCCGCTGTTCTGCGGGTACTTGCTGCGGTGATACCGCAGGTAGATGCGTTCGTCATCCACTGCCATGATCTCGACCTTGCCCGAAGCGTGCGACATCGCGTAGCGTGCGCGGCCCGCAAGGCCCGATTCCGCCACCACCGCCTGCGAGAAGATGTTCCATGCTTCAACCAGCGGCACTTCATAGGGCTGATTGCCCGCCACCGGACGTCCCTGAAAGATGTAGTACTGCGGACAGCCGATGTGCGAGAGCGTTGCGAACATCTCTGACAGCGTCTTGGTGTTGTCGTTGATGCCCCGGATCATCGGGCACTGATTGACGGTCACGACGCCGCATTCCTTGAGCGTTGCGATGCCTTCGCGTGCCTCGGGCGTCAGTTCGCGCGGGTGATCGAAGTGGCACATCAGATAGATGCGCTTCTCGCTGGTGGAGAACTCGCGGAAGAGGTTCTGCAGTTCCGGATCGTCGATGACGCGGAACGGATTGAACGCAGGCATCTTCGAGCCGATGCGAATAATCTTGACGTGGGGAATCTCTCGCAGCTGCGTGATGATCTCCCGCAGACGACGCGTGCCCATGATCAGCGGGTCGCCGCCGGTCAGCAGCACGTTGGAGATCTCCGGATGCTTGCGGATGTACGCAACGCCCGCCGAGACATCCTTGCTCACTTCCTCGTTGTCGTTCATGAAGAGTCGCTTGCGGAAGCAGTAGCGGCAGTAGGCCCCGCACACTTCGTTGCACAGCAGGAGTGCGGTGTCCTGGTACTTGTGCTGCACGCCCGGCTCCACCGTCACCGAGGCCTCGTTGCTCGCATCGAGCTTGCCCCAGTCGTTGAGCTCCTCTTTCCGCGGAATGATGAGCTGACGGATCGGGTCCGCCGGGTCCTTCCAGTCAATCAGCGTCAGGTAGTAGTCGTTGGCGCGGAAGACGTAGCGCTGCGACACCTGGCGAAGCATCTCGCGATCTTCCGGGCTGATCCCCTCGATCGCGTCGATGTTGTTGATGTACTTGACGCGCCGGGGCGTACGCTCGGCCTGCATCAGCGAGATGGCAGCCTTGGGCATCGCGGCAGAGACGATCGGGAATGTGGCTTCTGAGAGCATGGTGTGTCCTCCGGGGTGCGCACTTCGTGCAGGACCCGTTGATTACTTCCTCAACTTGCAAACTCGCGGCAGCACCTGCCGCACACTCCCAAACACGTTTCCCAAACACTGCACGCCGCCTGGCACCAACACACGGTGCAGGGCGACCTTGGTCTGATCACGCGAGCATCGCGCTGTCGCTTTCGATGGTTGCCTCAGACATCGACCGGGCCGCCGGAGTTCCAAAGTACCGGCGGTGTGCATCATCCACGATGCCGCAGACCAGTTCACTGAAACTCATGCCGGCCTGACGGGCCGACATGACATACGCCCCGCCCCAGCCGAGCGAGGCCATCGAGTTGATCTCCAGCATGAACGGCTGGCCATTCGCATCGATGCGGATGTCCACCCGGGCATAGTCGCGGCAATGACACGCCGCGAACGTCTTGAGCGAAATCTCCCGGATCCGCTCCGCCAGCGCCTCATCCACCGGTGCCGGACACAACCGCATAGGTTCATCCTGACTCTTGTGCAGCTTGTCCGCGTGCGTCATCAGCGCCAGATGCTGGCGATCGGAAAAGTCGATCTCTACCAGCGGCAGACACACGCCCGGTGCATTGCCCATGATCCCGCAGGCCACTTCGCGCCCCGCGATGTATTCTTCAACCAGTGCTTCCTGCTGATACCGCTCGACAATCGCCCCCACCGCGTCATCCAACTCATCCTGGTTGTTCACGAGCCGCAGCCCGAAGCTCGAAGACTCATGCCGGGGCTTCACCACCAGCGGGAAGCGCAGCTTTGAGACATCGCCGCCCGGGCCCTTGAGCACCGCGAAGGCCGGTGTCGGAACGCCCGCTTCAATCGCCAGAATCTTGGTGATCACCTTGTCGAGCGCGAGCGTGTGACCCAGCGGGCTTGAGCCGGTGTACGGAATGCCGGCCATCTCCAGCATCGCCGGAACATGCGTGTAGCGGCAGTCGCCCTGCACGCCATACGCCATGTTGAAGACCATCCCTCCGGGCAGCCCGGACTCCTGCAGACGCAGGAACTCCTGGAGCGCGGGCAGCATCGTCATGTCGCCTTCGAAGACACCCACCTGGTGGCCGCCTTCACGCAGCGCATCAATCACACGCTGCACCGACTGCTTGCCATAGACCTCAGGGCACGGCCGACCAAAGCTTCCGATGACTCCCTTGTTCTCGCGATTGCGTACGACTGCGATCTTCACCTGACAACTCCTTACGGCCGGACAATCGGCCCGGATTCATGCGGAGGAGTTGCCGCAGTTGTGTCAGGCTTTGATCGCAATTTCGAACTCGAGCGACGCTTTTTCCGAAGCGGCCGAGGATTGAATCGCTCGAACAGCTTGAGCTTGAGCGTCTCGCAGACCAGAATGATCGCCGCCAGCACGATCAGCAGGGATTCCGGACGTGTGATCAGCAGCTGCTGCAGCAGCACCCAGGTCGACATCGCCGTGATCACCAGCGCGGTTAGTGCCGTCGCCGCCGCCCGCCAGAGCGCCGAACGGGTTCCCTCACGCCGCAATGTCGTCGCAAAGGCTTCACCTGTCAGAGTGAGCACCACGACCGGAAAGTACACGACCCGTTCCATACTGGTGATGCCCAGCGCCAGACCCACAAGCACCGTCGCGACAATCAGCACCGCCACCGTCGCCAGCAGTGCCGTTGATTTGCCAAAGTACGGCATCCGCAGCCTCTTGATGTGCGGCCGCAGCACGACCACCGCACAGAGCACCATCGCAAAGAACCCAAGCCCGACCACGACGCCCGTTACCTGGAATGCAAGCGCGAGCAGCACCGAACGAAACGGTCCCAGAATGCGGATGCCAAGCGTCAGGCGTACAAAGACGACGAGCAATGCGCCAAGGGGCGCAAAGAGCAGGTGCAACGTGCGCTCGCGCATCTCGGCAGGAAGCGACGAAAAGGAGATCCATTGCTCCAGTGCCGTGGCACCCGGCAGCGCCGCGGCACGCCAGGCCATCATCGCCAGCGGGATCACCAGCAGCACGCCCACAATCGCCCACCCTCGCGCATCGAGCCGGCCACCCGCACGCAGCGCGGGCTTCTTCCGGCGCTTTGTCACCACAGGCGATGGATCACTGGTCATTGGTCCACCTTCCGCTCGGGAGGAGCATCGTTCCCGGTCGAATCAGCACGGATCCATGAACCGTCCCGGCGCGGGTCCGCAGCGGCTTCGAGCCGGGTGGAACCTCGCACGCGTGCAATCGCCTGCACCGCGCCCAGTTTGTAGTGCAGATCATCCAGCATTCGAACACTCCCCAGCTCGCGTCCGAGCACCGTGAGTGCCGCGTCGGGTACCGATTGCTCGGCCCAGACCGAACCATCAAGAAGCGCATGCGCCCTCGGACGTGCCAGTGCCTGCGCGGGCGAGTCGCCAAGGTCGATCATCGCACTCATCGCTGTAAGCACCGATGTCGTGATGCGTCTGCTGCCGGCTGAACCCAGTGCCATCAGAGGTGCTCCATCGCCGTCCAGCACGAGCGTGGGAGTCGCATTGGATTGTGGGATGCATGAGCCGCCAAGACGATACGGGTGCGCCCGCCGCGGGCAGGTGCTCAGATAGTTGTTGTACACGAATCCGAGCGTCGGATGCATGGTCTTGGCGCCGAAGACCGACTGAATCGACTGCGTGAGCGAGACCATGCCTCCCTGATCATCCCACACGCACAGATGGGTCGTATTCCCGCTGCGCAGCCCTTCCGATTCATCCAGCGACTCACCCATCGAATCGGTCACAGCGCCCAGTTCACCTCGCCGCATCCGCTCCAGCACCATCGAAGCGCGAGCCTTGGAAACCAGCCATCGAGCAATCGACGGCGACAGGTCTGCCGGGTGATCCGGCCAGCGTTCGCGCTCCCAAAACGCCACGTGCAGCGCCCTGGCCATCGCCACATACCACGCCCCGACATCGCGCGTCGATGGGTCGTACATCTCCTCAAGCAGATGGAGCGCGAGCAGCAACTGCACGCCGCCCGCAGGTGGCGGAGGTGCCAGCACCTGCCGGCCCCGGTAGTTGATCGCCATCGGTTCGCGGATCGCGGGTGATTCGACCTTTGCAAGGTCCGACATGCGCATCAGCCCGCCGCGTGCCTTCATGTCGGCCACGATCTCTCTGGCGATCGCTCCGAGGGTGAAATCTCCCGCCCCTTCTCGCGACAGTCGCTCGAGTGTCGCACCAAGCAGCGGCTGGCGAATCACCTGCCCGACCCGCGGCAGCAGGCGACCGTTTCGCAGGAATGTTGACGCTTCGAGCGAGCCGGGCTGGAAGAACCGGCGGGTCCAGCGGATCAGCCGCCGTTGCAGGCCCGTGACCGTGAACCCTTCCATTGCCAGTGAGATCGCCGGTGCAAGAACCTCAGTCCAGGCAAGCCGGCCTTCCGCCGCGTGCAACGCGGCGAGCGTCGAAACCGTACTGGGCACCACCGCACTGCGGATCCCATAATCCTGCTCGCCGCGGCTGACTTTCGCCCGCGAAAGCAACGCCGGCGCCCGCGAATGCCCATCAATCACCCGAACCTCACCGCCAGGGCGTCGCACCAGCAGCGTCGTCTGACCGCCAAGGCCCGATTCGGCCGGTTCACACACTCCAAGCGCAAACGCCGCGGCACACGCAGCGTCCGCCGCGTTCCCGCCCCGGCGCAGCATGAGCGCCGCCGCTTCTGTCGCGGCGGGGAACGCCGTCACGGCGACCCCTCCGCCCGGAGCGGCACGATGCGCCGCAGGTGATGTGCCTGAGATGAACGTCATGGTCAGCCCGTGCAAAGCACGTGACTCTACTCCATGCGGAATGCACCGTTGGAAGGTGTCAGGAACGGTCCAGCGGCCCTCCCAAGGCTGTCCGAGCGTGAGTCCTGGCATCCGCCCCTCGGCCATGCCCGATCATCGACCGGGTCCGCAGCCTGACCAACCCGCGGCATCGACCCCGCCGGATCGCGTGAGGAATGGTTCAGAATTGGCGACAGAGCGAGACCGCCGATCTCGCATGGAGGTGAAAGCAATGCCGCCGGGCACGCCGCGGGCGTGCGGTGGTGTGCCGTGGCGATGCGCGCCGGGACGGGCGCGGGTCGCCGCGTTGGAGCACCTGAGATGGAGTGTGTCATGCGTCAATCCTCGCGCCTTGCCTTTGTGGCGGGTCTGGCTGTCGGTCTGGGAACTCCCGCGCTCTGTGCCGCGGAGAGTGGCCCGATCGTGATCACTGAGATCATGTACAACCCCCATGGCACCGACGAGGGTCAGGAGTGGATTGAGATCTACAACTCCTCCAATGTCGCGGTGAATGTGAGCGGGTGGACGATTGAGAATCGCCGCGGGGCCACGACGCCCTTTCCGGCCGCAACGACGCTTGCACCGCATGCGGTCGCGGTGGTTGTGCCTCGTCGGGGCGGCGTGTCGGGTGGAGGGACCGATCGCGGTTCGACGTACGTGACGGCACCCGCCAACTTCGCCGCGGCGTGGGGTGCGGGCATTCAGGTGATCATGGTTGAATCGTTCTGGAACTACTACACCGATCCGGTGCCAGCCCTGGCGACGCTCAACGGGCTTGCCAACTCACCCAACGGCACGACCGATGCGCTGCAGCTTCGCGATGTGCTGGGCACTCTGGTGGATGAAGTGGCGTATCTCGATGACGAAGGCACCGAAAGCCCGTGGCCCGATGACAACGATGGCGGTTCGATTCAGCTGATGCGCGATTTCCTGGACTCGGTGGATGACAACAACATCGGCAGTGCGTGGCGACTCTCTGAGCCCGGCGATGTGCTCGGTTCCATCAAGGCCAATACCGTGCTGCCCAACTTTCCTGGCTTGGTCTCGTACGGCACGCCCGGACGTCTTCCCAGCGCATTCACGGTGGATTGCGATGGCAATCTCGTCAGTGATCAGGCCGACATTGTCTGGGGCAACTCGCTCGACAGCTATCCCTACAACAACATTCCCGACTCATGCGAGGGTGACTGCGATGCCAATCTCGTGCCTGATCGCACGCAGATTCTGCTCAACTGGCGCAACGATCGCAATCACAACCTGCTGGTGGATGCTTGCGAGATCAATGCGCACGGTGGTGCTGGCGGAATCGGTGGCACGTGGGACCTGAATACCAATGGCGTGCTTGATTCGTTCGAGGCAAAGCCCGCGGTGATGATCACGGAGATTCTCTATGACGCCGCGGGAATCGACGATGGCAAGGAGTTCATCGAGATCTACAACGCATCGGCATCGCCGGTGAACATCGGCGGCTGGAAGCTCGTGGATCTTGAGGGCGATCCGGTCACCGGCGACGTTCCTGCCGGCACGATCATGCAGCCGGGCGAAGTCATCGTGCTGCATGCAGGCGATGGGCCCGGAGTGCCCGCCAATGTCGCGACGCAGTTTCGTACTTCGTGGAATCTCGCGCCCGGTGTGCGGACCTTCGCGCTGGTGCCCTGGCAGGACTGTGGCCAGCGTGCCACCGATATCGAGGAAGTGCTCGCGCTCATCGATGCGACGGGCCAGCCCGTTGATGTCGCCAACTACGAGAACCCGGCTTCGATGGCTGGCTCCACGTGGCCGGGCACTGATGGCATTTCGTCCATCAGCGTGCGCCCTGACTCGCTCACCGGTTCCGCCAACGACAACGGCAGTGCGTGGCAACTCTCGATTGCCGCGCTCAACGGTGCGTACGACAGCGTTCAGACACCCTGGTTCACCGATGCTCGGGGTACCGGGTCGGTTGGTTCACCGGGTATCGTCTGGACGGGTGCCTCGCAGCAGCCAACGGGTGAAGTCGTGATCACCGAGATCATGGCCAATCCCAATAGCAGCTACGCACAGGGCACCCGTAACGAGTGGATTGAGATCTACAACCCCACCGGCGCTGAGCTTGATCTCTCGGGCTGGTATCTGCGCGATGATGATGGTCGCAGCGGCGCGTTTGCCGCCGGCACCACCCTCGCGGCGGGCGGCGTCGCCGTCATCGTCCCCACCGGCGGCACCACCGACGCCGCGACGGCAGAGGCTGAGTTCCGTGCCGCGTGGGGTGATCTGTGCAAGGTCATTGCGATTGCAGGCTGGTCCGATCGCGAAGTGCTGCCCAACATCGGCAGCCTGAGCAACAGCCCGGCGCCGGGTAAGGAAGTGCTGACGGTCCGCCGCGGCGATGGCACGGTAGTCGACATCGTGAACTTCGATGACGATGGCCTCGTCTGGCCCGCCGATGCGGTGGTTGCTTCGCCTGGTCTTGGGACTTCGTGGAGCATCTATCTGCTTGCGGGCCACTACACCGCCGCGGACAATGATCTGGGTTCCAACTGGGCAGCAAGCCTGCAGCTCATCGATCTTGCAGACCTCAACTCCTACACGCCCGTCTTCAACGGGTTCGACATCGGCTCACCGGGCCTGTTGCCTGGTGTTGTGCTCGAGCGGGCCTGTGCCACGGTGCCGGTCTGCATCGGCGACTTCAACCAGGATGGCGGCATCGATGGCAGTGACATCGAGTCGTTCTTCCTGCCCTGGGCCGCGGGTGAGAACATCGCGGATGTGAATCAGGATGGTGGCGTGGATGGTGGCGATATTGAAGAGTTCTTCGTGCACTGGGAGGCGGGGTGCTGAGACCTGGTGGGCGGGCTGGCCTCACGTTGCGACCATGTGCCTTTCAGGCCGCAAGGCCTCGAACGTTCATAGCTCGGGGTGAAGCACGGCTCTGCGTGCGCCACCCCGAGAGGGACGTCGAACAACGGCCCGCACGCCGTAGGCGTGCACGTTGCGTGGTCCATCCGCGTCGTTCCGGAAAGCGTGAACACCAAACGCGTCCACGTTCCCCAACGTGCACCCCTCACGGGGTGCGGGAATCCCGCGTTCCCAACCTCGGGTGGCGCTCGCCGACTCGCTTCACCCGAGGCTATGTACTTCCAGGCCTATCGGCCTGAAGAGCGCGAATCGCCCGAAACGCATCGATGGAAATTGATGCCCTCCTTCAGGCCGTGAGGCCTCGAACGTTCATAGCTCGGGGTGAAGCACGGCTCTGCGTGCGCCACCCCGAGAGAGGCGTCGAACAACAGGCCCGCACGCCGTAGGCGTGCACGTGGCGTGGTCCATCCGCGTCGTTCCGAAAAGCTTGAACACCAATCGCGTTCACGTTCCCAACGTGCACCCCTCACGGGGTGCGGGAATCCCGCGCTCCCAACCTCGGGTGGCGCTCGCCGACTCGCTTCACCCGAGGCTATGTACTTCCAGGCCTATCGGCCTGAAGAGCGCGAATCGCCCGAACCGCATCGATGGAAATTGATGCCCTCCTTCAGGCCGCAAGGCCTCGAAAGTCAGTCGCCCGGGGTGAAGCACGGCTCTGCGTGCGCCACCCCGAGAGAGGCGTCGAACAACAGGCCCGCACGCCGTAGGCGTGCACGTTGCGTGGTCCATGCGCGTCGTTCCGGAAAGCGTGAACACCAATCGCGTCCACGTTCCCAACGTGCACCCCTCACGGGGTGCGGGAATCCCGCGTTCCCAACCTCGGGTGGCGCTCGCCGACTCGCTTCACCCGAGGCTATGTACTTCCAGGCCTATCGGCCTGAAGAGCGCGAATCGCCCGAAACGCATCGATGGAAATTGATGCCCTCCTTCAGGCCGCAA
>JBILUL010000169.1:0-10464 GCA_044371005.1 Phycisphaerales bacterium
TGCAGAACTGAACATCGACGCCAAGCAGCGTCTGGCGATTCCCGCCAAGCACCGGGCACGACTCACGCCTGAACGGGATGGAACGGCGTGGTATTGCGTTCCCTGCGGCGACAAGAAGCTGGCGCTCTACACCGAGAAGCGTTTCGAAGAGATCGTCGAGAAAGGTGAGCTCACCCTCACCCGCAACGAAGCTGAAAGCATGCTCGCCTCGACCTTCTTTGGAATGTGCGAACGGATCGAGCCGGACGCGGCGGGCAGGATCGTGATTCCAAGGCTGCACAAGGATACGGCAGGGCTTGGGGACGAAGTGGTGATGGTTGGTTGCGGCAAGTACCTTGAGATCTGGGATCGGGCGATGTGGACCGAAGGGTTCATGAACCAGTTCAAGAACCTTCCGTCGATGGTGAATGAAGTGAATAACCGCGGTGCGAAAGCCCCGTGATTGAACAGTCGCAGCAGCCCGCCTCGAAGTGTCATGGATCGACGCAACGAACGGGCGACACGAAGCTGGGTGCAGGATGCACCACAAGACCGATTGCTCGCAGCGACCCGAGAGGATCTCTGCGAGTCTTCAAGCCCCGGCGTTCAGAGTGCACGACGCACTTGAAACACCGGGTGCAAGGCAAGTCTGGTGATTCGGGACGGTTGGGGGTTCGGTCTTTCGCGTGCGTCGCCCGCTGAAAGCTCGAACCAGGTCGGGGCAGGATGCTCCGGCCTTGAGGATGGTGTGCAACGAGCTGTTCGCCGATCGTGCCGCAAGGATCGCAGCACAACGGGGGACACAATGCCGCGGGCGCTTGAACGATTCAGGCCCGCCGCGGCCGGGTTGCACCGACCTTCACTGACCGCAACGAACGCATCGGATGGAACTGTGCTCGACCGACAGCCACGCGGCCGAGCGCTTTGATCGCACAAGTCCACCACCCGGCGGCGGGGACTTCCACCACCATCTTCCTACCCTCGCTGCCACACTCCGCCCGGCCACAATACCGGGCGGTGTACTTTTACAAGCATCTCGTTCTCAACACGGGTGCCACACCCACACCGCTCAAGACACTCGCGCTGTCGATCGAACATGATCCGCTCGACCTCTTCTGCACGCCCAGACAGACGGCGCGCAGAGATCAGTCAGGACATGGGCCCAACCTTGAACATCACAAACCGTGAGTATCAGGAGAACGGAACACCCAGCCTTCGATTCCGCTCGTCCAACTGACTCCAGGAACCTGGCGTTGTCACCGCTGCTTGCTCTGCCTCTTCACGAATCCTGTCCATCCATGTTTCCATCTCTGGGCGGAGAAGGGAACATGGATAGACAGGAGAGACAGGATGAAAAACGTCAAGAAGCGAGAGTACGGCCTGATGTACTCAGGCTCGTTCCTGGCTGCGACATCGAGTCGTCGGAAGGCGTGATTCCGAATCACCGTCTGATGCTCGATGGTCGCGAGGATGATCGATCCAAGTCGTTGACGGGCGGAGAAGCTTGGAGAACGCGTCGGCCCGGGGAGCTCGCGCTCACACCCCGATCTGGCGCGTCATCCGGACCACCCCCACCGCTTCAGCAATCTCCACCTTCTGCTGCGCACCCGTGGCAAAGACCTTCACCGTACAGGTGGTGGCATCTTCCACAATCACCGCAATGTGAGCACGCTGATCCGAAGCCTCCTTGAGGAGCTTGCCGACGTTGCGTGTGGTCTTGTACGTGTGACGCGCGTGCAGCCCGGCACGACGCAACGCCGCGACCAGCGGGCGAACCTGCGGTTCAGCCGTCTCCGACCCGTTGCTGATCACAAACACATCCGGACGCATGCCGGCACGTTCCATCAGCCCGGCTTCATCCGGCAGCAGCCCCTTGTCCTTCATCACCAGCGCCAGCACGACATCGCCCATGCCCATGCCTACCGCCGGCGTCGGAGGCCCGCCGAAGAGCTCGATCAGATTGTCGTATCGCCCACCGCCCGCGACGGCCCGCTCGGCACCACTGGCCTCGTGTACTTCGAAGACCATGCCCGTGTAGTATGCAAGACCACGCACAATCGAAAGGTCGAAATCAACCCAGTCGAGAACGCCCGCCGAGGCGAGCTCAATCGCCAGCGGCCGCACGGCCTCGCTGAAGAAGGTCAGGTCCACCGGGTCGGCAACGCCCGCGCCACCGACCTGCTCGCGTGTCACCGTCTCACCCATCACCTTCACGGCATCGACACCGCTGGGGATCTCGATGCGGATCACGCCGCGTTGGAAGATCTCAGCCATCTCCGGCGTGAAGCCGAACTGGGCGAGCTTGGTCGCAAAGTCATGGGCGCTGATCTTGCCCTTCTGGTCAAGCAGCGTGAGGATCTTGGGGTGGTCTTCCGCGGAGATGCCGCGGTTGGTGAACCAGTCGGCCAGGGCCGCGCGGTGATTGATCTTGACGCGCAGATCCTTGCTCGTGAAGCCCAGCGAGGCGAGCATCGTGACGCAGGTGGCGATCAGTTCGGCATCCGCCGCGGGGCTGGGGTCGCCGATGATGTCGATGTTCCACTGCAGGAACTCTCGCAGCCGACCACGCTGCGGCCGTTCGGCCCGGAAGAATGTCGGCGTGCAGAACCACTTGGTGGGCTTGGGCAGGCTGTTGGCCTTCGCCGCGTAGAGCCGGGCCAGCGTCGGCGTGAACTCAGGACGCAGGGCATACGTCTTCTCACCGCCGGCCCGCGTGAAGCTGAACAGCTCCGACACAATGCCATCTCCGCTCTTGACGGTGTAGAGATCAAGGTGCTCAAAGGTGGGCCCATCGACCTCTTCGAACCCGTGGCGAATCGAAGCGGACCGCCAGGATTCGGTCACGAACCGCCGCAACGCGGCATCGGCAGGATAGAAATCGCGAGTGCCCGTAGGGGCCTGAAAGCTGTGCTGAGCCATAAGGGATCCAAGGGTAAGAGCCCAACGGCCCATAAGCGATCAAAGAGGCTCTTGAAGCCCCAACTTCCACCGGCCCGACGAGCATGGCATCGTTCGGGAGTTCCCCCGCCGCGGCATTCACCGGGCCCCGGCGAGATTGCCTCCCGATGGACCGTCAAGCAGGCGGGAATCGCCCGAACGGGCTCCTACAGTTGAGGCTTACGGCAATGGGGTGAGGATCGAAGGGCGGCGAGTTCGCTTTGTTCATCCTCATCTTGATGCGTTGTTCAGGAGTTGAAGGCACTTGGAACAGATTGCTGCTCAAGTCTCAAATGACCAGGTGTCGTCCGCTGTGGAAGGCGCTGTGGATGTGGCCGCCCGCCGCGGCACGGCACGGAGTCTCTTCGAGACGACCAAGCCGGGCATCACCTACCTGGTCACCATCACCTCCTTTGTCGGTTTTGTGATGTCCGCGGCATCGCATCCCTGGTCGGGCACCATGCTCGTCTGGTCGGCGCTCGCATGCATCATCGGAACCGCGCTCTCCGCTGCGGGGGCCAACGCGATCAATCAGTACATGGAACGGGATCGCGATGCACGGATGCCCCGCACCGTGCGTCGTCCGCTCCCGGAACAGCGTGTGACGCCTGGCCAGGTGCTGGCGATGGGTGTGGTGCTGGGTGTGGTTGGCTGTGCGATCCTCTGGTGGTTCAACGGAGCGATTCCCTCCCTGGTGTCGCTGGCCTGCATCATCTCCTACATCGTCTTCTACACACCAATGAAGACGCGCACCGCGCTGGCAACGTTCGTCGGCGCGATTCCGGGCGCACTGCCTCCATTGATCGGCTGGTCAGCGGGCTCGACAACGATGGGCTATGGGTCGCTGCTTGAATGGGGCGGACTCTCGCTCTTCACGTTGATGTTCGTCTGGCAGATCCCCCACTTCCTTGCCATCGCATGGATGTACAAGGACGACTATGCCAAGGGTGGCTACATGGTGCTACCGGTGGTTGACCCAACCGGGACGTGGACTGCCGCGACGATTGCGCTGTGGACCGTCACGCTGGTTCCTGCCACGCTCATGCCCGCGATCATGATGCCCGACCGCCTGGGAATGACCTACCTGCTCACGGCAGGCCTGTGCGGCGCAGCCTTCCTCTGGCTCGCCGGGCGGCTGGTGATCGGGCGTTCGCGTGCGGATGCACGGGTTGTCTTCTTCGCCTCGATCATTCACCTGCCTCTGATTCTGCTGGTGATGGTCGGCGAGACGATCACGCGTTCGATGCTGGGCTGAACGTGACGGTGGCATGCGCCACGCTCACCACCAGGCCACCCACATGCAAGGTTCGCGGCGCGGGAGCATCGCCCCGGATGCTGTCAACAGCGGCATGAATCTCCGATCGCCGCGGCTGCGATCCCAGGTGCTTTTCGCAGACCCTTCCGTGCAACGTCGTGACAAGCGCCGCCACAATGGCGGGTCGAAGTGCTCTGAGGTCATTGCGGTTGAAGGTCAGCCCCGCCGGGGAGGAAGATGCCGTGCGCAGAACGTTTCCGACGGCATCGTCGATGACAATACTGGCGCTCGCGAGCGAGGAAGCCACACACGCAGCCTGCCTGGCCGCATCGGGTCGGAGTTGACGCAGCAGCGGCAGCACCTGCTGGCGCAACTTGGCGCGAGTTCTGGTGGTGTCGGCGTTGGTCAGGTCCTGAATAAAGGGCCACTGTGCGAGGCCGCAGATGCGCTCGCTGTCGAGGCGAGTCTGCTCAAGCATGGGCCTCACGAGCGTGGCCTGCTGACAGGGGCGGCGATCGCGGATGCCCGCCAGGGCTCGGAGGGAACCGCCTCGGATGAGGCGCATGAGCAGCGTTTCGAGCTGGTCGTCGGCCTGATGACCGGTGGCAATGAAGGGGCAGCCGTGTTCCTGGGCGAGCGTGGCAAGGGCCTGGTAGCGCACAGTGCGGGCATTGGCTTCGAGATTGCCGCGGAGGTGCGTGCAGCGAACAGGAAGACTGACGAAAGGAAGCGAAAGAGCCGCGGCGAGGCGTGCCGTTGCGGCCTGATCGCCATGCGACTCCGCGGCGGGCCGGATGTCATGAACAATGTGGGCGATCACACATTGGTCGGATGCCGACGCCAGAGCGAATGCCAGCGCGCAGGAATCCGCTCCGCCGGAGCAGGCGATGAGGGTGCGGCGATGGTCATCACGGACGGGGGGCCCGCCGGTCAGCCGTCGCCAGGAGGCGATCACGCGGCGGACTGATGGGTCGGCCCTGAGAATGCCCCGGAGTTGGGAGTTGGATTGCACGCCGCGTGGATGATACGGAGGGGTTGTGGTTCCTGAGCATCATGCCTGTGGACGCCAGACCACGCGCGTTCCCGGGCGGAACGGCGTATCGAGGCCGGATCGACGTTGGACGACCCGGGCATGGCATTTGCCAGCGAACACTTCCCGGGGTCGGGGTCTATCGTGCGGGGAGGCTGCACCTGTACTGGTCGCAGCCCCATAACCCATGGTGATGGAAAGAGGGGCTTGAGATGATGGAAGTGCGTCAATGGCGTTTGTTGTTGATTGGTGCCGGGCTCGCCCTTGTCGGGCTCGGGGGCCTTGGCGGATGTTCTGCGCCGATTCACCGGGGTCCGGCGCGGGACGTGCAGGCAGCCACAGCTCCGGATTCGAATCCCGCGGCGATCGTTGCCGTGGGCACTGCCGCGACGGTGCTCGTGGAGCCAGATCTGTACACGCGGCGCGATGCGGCCCTGGCGGTTCGGGAGACGGCGACCCTTGGGATGAACGATGAGTGGGAACCGGTGCGAGTGCCGGATGGTCGGCAGTCCAGGCGGATCTGGCTTTCAACGAGCCCGGAGACGTTCATGTACTTTGATCGGGAGCGGTCGATGTGGCGAACGGGCCGGTGAACGAGCGTGAGGGGGTGAGCGGGCGCGGAAAAAAGACAACGCCCGGGCGGCGAACGGCGCCGGCCCGGGCGTGGAACTCGTGTGGCTGACGGGTTCGTGAAGCCCTCTCACAAGCTTCGGTACCTTCGAGCCGGCGAGGCATCGACCCGGTACCTCGAACCCGTCAGTCACTTCCCTCTCGTGGACGGGCGGCAAGCACGAGCCGCGGCGTCCAACCCACCGGGTGATCCCTCCAGGAAGCACCACAAGGACAAGTGATTCAGTCATACAACCCGGTCGTGGCCGGCTGCTCGACGGTTCGCAGCCTCAGGGTCGTATCGATGCGGAAGTTGGATTGCGTACGGTGACGTTCGGCGTGGAAGATCTTCAGCCGGTAGCTCTGGCCGTCGTTCAGCCAAGCCAGGCGGTCGATGTCGATCGTCTGACTGACGGCGGAGTGGATACCACCGATGTCGACGACCAGCTTGCCATCGATGTAGACCCAGACGTCGTCGTCACCGGTGAACGTGAAGAGCTGACCTTTGCCCTTTTCACAGATGAACTCGGTGTCGATTTCGGTCGTGAAGTGGAAGTTCTGGTTCGGGGTGCTGCCGCCGGAGTTGCCCAGCAGTTCACCGTTGATGGGGAAGAAGCCGTTTCGGGCGGTATAGAAGCTGTCGGCCCGATCGGAGAAGGTGTAGATGTTGGAGCCGGCGGTGCGGGTCAGCGTCAGGGAGATCTGCTTGCTCAGGTTCACGCCAGCGACATCCCGGTACCATTGGGCGAACTGACTGGTGCCGGCCAGCGCTCCGCCGGTGGAAGTCGCCATGGCGCCAGCCCGGTCACCGGTCTTGGCACCGATGTACGGCCGCGGGTCGATCACCGGCCGGCCTGCGCTGTCCTTCCAGACCGTTGAGATCTTGTTGCCAGCGCTTCGGAAGACGGGCTTGCCGTCGCGGTCGAGTTCATCAGCGACCATCTTGCCATACTGGCCGAACCCGCCAGAGGGTTTGCGTTCGAAGTCGGCATGGCCGTTGGACTGGTCAACACCCTTGAAGTCGCGGATCACGGCGTTCAGGGTGAGGGTCGAGGGGAGCGAGGCGAAGGGGTCAGGTGCACGCTTGCCGCTTGCTGCGGTTGATGCAAAGCCAGCCACCAGGGCGAGGGCTCCGACGAGAGTGAGTGACTTGCTTGCAGTAGACATGACGAGGACTCCAGTTGACACACGCGACTTGCTTCGATTCAGACGCCGGTGAGAGTGTCGATTTCACTCCCCGCGGCTGCAACCTCCCGCAGGCAAAAGCGGCGCCTGAGGCGGTTGGGGATATGCCGTGTGCAACGTGTGGCCATATCGAGGCCTGAAAAACAGGCACAAAACACGTTTCTTTCGGACCTTTGCAGTTGGTGTTGAGGGCCGACCGATATATGATCGGACCCGCCGCAAGGACGTGGCGAGACACCTGAAGGGAATCGAGAGGCTTCGCTCCACATGGATACATTCGTCATCGAGGGCGGCCGGCGCTTGTCCGGTCGCGTCCGCATCAACGGCTCCAAGAATGCTGCGTTGCCTCTCCTGGCGGCAGCCCTTCTGACCGACCAACCCGTCCGCCTTCGGGATGTCCCGAACCTGGCCGACATCAAGAACATGATCCGGCTGCTGGGTGAGCTGGGTTGCCGCCGGTCGGATGAACCCACCGACGGCACCTTCGGCGATGGCACCGTGACGGTGCAGTCGGTCGATGAGAGCATGAGCCATGCCCGGTATGACATCGTCCGCACCATGCGGGCGAGCATCTGCACCCTGGGCCCGATGCTGGCCCGCCGCGGTTTCGCGCAGATCAGCCTCCCGGGTGGCTGTGCCATCGGCGAGCGTCCGGTCGACCTCCACCTGCGTGGTCTCGCGGCACTGGGTGCCCAGATTACCGTCAACGGCGGCGACATCATCGCCAAGGTCCCCACGGGCGGCCTGGTCGGCAACACGGTCTTCCTGGGTGGCCCCTTCGGGTCCACGGTGCTGGGAACGGCCAACGTGATGTCCGCGGCGACCTTGGCCAAGGGTGTGACCACCATTGAATGTGCCGCGTGCGAGCCGGAGATTGTCGATCTGGCCGTGCTGCTCAACAAGATGGGCGCGAAGATCAGCGGTCACGGGTCACCCCGGATCGTGATTGAGGGCGTGAGCGAACTGGGCGGGGCGGATCACCGCGTGATTCCCGACCGCATCGAGGCGGGCACCTACATGATGGCCGCGGCGGTCACCAATGGTGACATCGTCCTCGAGAACTGCCCGGTGGATTCGCTGCTCGCCGCGATGCACTGCCTGGACACCATCGGTGTTCACGTGGAAGCCTGCAACGCCGTCACCACGAACAACCCCCAGAAGTCCGCTCACCGCGGCTGCGAAGATGCGATGCGCTGCTGCGTTCGCGTGACCAGCGACCGCATCCTGCACCCGGTGGAAGTCACCACCCAGCCCCACCCGGGCTTCCCAACCGACCTTCAGGCCCAGCTCATGACCGTGCTTTCCCTTGCGGACGGCAACTCGGTGGTGACGGAGAAGATCTTCCCGGACCGCTTCCTGCACGTGGCCGAACTGTCGCGCATGGGTGCCAAGCTCATCCGCCACGGCCCCACCGTGGTGATCTCGGGGGTCCGCCGTCTGGTGGGTGCTCCGGTGATGGCCAGCGATCTGCGTGCTTCGGCCGGTCTGGTCCTGGCCGGCCTCGCGGCAGAAGGTCGGACGATCATCAACCGCGTCTACCACCTTGACCGTGGCTACGACCGCATGGAAGACAAGCTCAAGGCTCTGGGTGCCGTCATCCAGCGCGTCGATGAGAAGGATGTCTGCGAAGTGCCCGTCGCAGGCTGATCCGGACCGAACTTCACGAAATCACAATCCAGACCACCCGAAGGGGCATCGACACGAGTCGGCGCCCCTTTCTTGTTGGGGCGCTGGGGCGATTGAGCCGGGCGAACACACGCTCCAAGCCTCAATGGCACATTGGGACACGGAAAGAACATCCTGCTCGCCACACGCCGAACGGGGAAATGGGAACATGGATAGACAGGATTGACAGGATGAGGAAGGAGGGGCAGATGGAGGGATCCCCAATAGGATGTCACGAATATTCACTCTTCCTGTGAGAGGGCGTCCTGCGTAGTCCACGAAGTTCTTGCGTCGCACACTTTGGGGCTTGGCGAGGAGCTCTTCAGGCCGAAGGCCTGGCATCGAGTAGCCGGGGCGTGGAGCGAGGCTCTGCGAGCGACACCCCCGGAACGCGGCACACATCTCGTATCTTCCTGCAGCCCGCAGGGCTGCTCGTGGATACCCCACACGCGTGTCCACACGACGATGACCCCGCCGGGGGGTCACTGTACTTCTCAACCGCTGTCCGGGGGTGTCGTCGCAAAGCCGCCGACACGCCCCTCCTATGGACGATCGAGCCCTATCGGGCTGAAGACCGAAAGTTCCAACCCTCATGATGGAACCCGAGTTGTTCGCCCGCCGACGCAGACCCCCCACCTTGCGCCAATCGCAGCGGTTCATTGCTGCGCAGACACGAAGTGTGCTCCGTATCAGGCCAGCGTGGCACTTCTTGCGTTTTTCATCCTGTCTATCCTGTCTATCCATGTTCCCTTCCCCGCTCGGCCTCGGGAACCTGGTCTTGCCGGGTTGACAGAATGAGGGCTTGGGGCTGGGTATCTCACTGCCAATCTCAAGTGAACCAGTGCTAACATTCGGCCCGTCCAGAGCTTTCCGACACCGCCCGCACACGCTGATTCCTGGTACCACGCATGCACGATGCCGTCCTGAACATCCCGGTCCACCTGATCCGTCTGGTGGCGTTGATCGGCAACCAGGTTTTGCATGCAGTGGCCGGGTTCGGTCGGTTCTGCTTCTTCGCCAAGGAGGTCTTTGTCGGCCTGGGCCACCCCAAGGCCTGGCTGCGGCGTGAGCGCCTTGGGCGGCAGCTCTTTGAGGTCGGCACGCTTTCGATTCCGGTGCTGGGCATCACGGGCGCGTTCATCGGCATGACGCTGGCCTTTGAGGGGTATCGGCAGTTCCAGGCGATTGGTCAGGAAGGCCGTCTGGGCGGCGTAATCAATCTCTCGATCGTGAAGCAGCTCGGCCCGGTCCTCGCGGGGATCATGCTGGCCGGCCGCGTGGGATGTGCGCTGACGGCCGAACTAGGCTCGATGCGTGTGACGGAACAGCTTGATGCGATGCGGGCGATGGCGACCGATCCGGTGAAGGTGCTGGTGGTGCCGCGGGTGATGGCCTGTGTGCTGATGATCCCGATTCTGACGGTCGTGAGCAACGCCTGCGGCGTCATTGGCGGCTGGCTGGTGATCACGCGGCTCTACAACGCCGACCCTGCGATGTACCTGCGCTACAGCGAACAGTTCGTCTACGGCATCGACATCGCCAACGGCCTGATCAAGTCCGTCTTCTTTGGTGTGGCGATCGGCATGATCTCCTGCTACAAGGGATTCAACTGCAAGCCGGGCGCCGAGGGCGTCGGTGCGGCGACGACCGAGAGCTTCGTCACCAGCTTCATGGCGATCATCATCCAGGGCGTGGTGCTGGCCAAGGTGCTCAACGACCTGACGTATTGGATGCTGGGTGGGGTGAGCTCGGTGTTCAAGTGAGGCTCGGCGTCTGGTGCGCGTTGAAAAACCTGCTCGCGGAT
>JBILUL010000274.1:0-3975 GCA_044371005.1 Phycisphaerales bacterium
ACTCCGCAGCGCAACTGGTTCGATACCTCACTCCTTTCCGCCACGCGCCGCCTTGCCAAGGAGCCCAGCCGCGACCTGACCCCGGTTCGCCAGGCCGCGGCACGCCTGTGCGGCGCAGCCGCGACCATGACGGACTGGCGCGTCGATGAACACACCCGCATCAACGCCGCGCTCGCTGCGGGCCGGGTGCTGGGCAACGACCCCATCTCACTCCTCCAGCTCGCCGCGGCACAGATCGGATGCTTCCGCGATGAGCAGGGCGTGCGAACCCTCTCACAGGCCAATGAGGCCATTCGGCGGAGCAATCACCTCGGAGCCCTCGATCAGATCGCCTTCCTCAACGCCGAGGCGGCAACGGGTGAGAAGGTACCCCTGACCACCGGCAGGCTCGCGGCGGGCATGTGCATCGCCTTCGCGGGCATCTGTCCGACCCGGATCAAGTTTGCGGTCGATGACTTCTTCGAGGAGCTCCTCGATTCAGGCCTGCTGCTGGGTCGCGAACCCGACATTGCACTGCTTCGAAATGTACAGCATGAACTCTGTCACGACTGGCACACGCGCAGTGCCCATGCTGACGGGACACTCGGCCAGATCGGAATCGACCCCGCGACCGAGCAGATCGCCGGACCGGTGAGCGAGCAGGCGACCGATCAGGTCGGTGCACCGGTGATCCGCAAGGCGCCGCGCCGGACCCGTACCAAGAAAGCCGCGTGAACCTCGGTTTCACCCGCCTCGAACTCGTCGGCTAGACTTTGGCTCGGCTTCCCGTGATGGGAACCGGGGAAGATCCAAGGGAGACCGCGATGACCACCGAGGCGACACAGAACAACAGCAACGGATACATGAAGGGCCTGGTCACGGGGTTGGTCCTGGGCATCGTCGTCGGCGGAATCGCGGGCGCGGTCCTGCCCACGCTCATCTCCGAACAGCCCACCTTCGTCAAGCCCCTGCCGGGTCAGCCCGCTGGGTCGCGCGTCCAGGAAGACCGCCCCGCACCCGCGCCGACACCCGGTGCAGCACCTGCTCCGGCGGCTCCCACCTCTGAAGCCCCGCAGACTCCAGCCGCGGACCCGGCCAAGCCCGCGGCTGCGCCAGACGCCAACCCGGCTTCACCCAAGTAATCCCCTGCTCACAGACCTGCAGTGCGTCGGGCCATGGAGTGCTGCTGCCCGCCCTGACCAATCCACCTTGAAGTTTGGCTTGCAGTCCGGGCTCAACCGGCGGACGACCACCAGAATGCACCCTCTCCTGGATACTGATGAACGTCTCATCCCGACCATGACTGCGGTGCAGGCCTCGCTTGGCGATGTGGAACGGCTCTTTGATGCGCAGCTGGCCAGCGATCTGCCCCCCGTCATGCAGCTGGTCCGCCACGTTGAACGATACCGGGGCAAGATGCTCCGACCCATCCTGGTCCTCCTCTCGGGCATCGCATCCCATCCCGACGTGGGCCGCGGCGGAGCTCCGGGGGCACTGATCACCAAACGTCACATCGCCTCCGCGGCGGTATGCGAAATGGTGCACATGGCCACGCTCGTCCACGACGATGTGCTCGATGAAGCCGACACGCGCCGACGTGGCGACACGATCAATCGTCTGCACGGCAACGAGACGGCCGTCATCCTGGGCGACTACCTGATCGCCTCGGCCTACCACCTCTGTTCGCGTGAAGCCGGGAGTGAGTCCGCGGTGCTTGTTGGGCACGCCAGCATGGTGACTTGCGCTGGTGAACTGCTTCAGCTGCACCACCGGGGGGACTATTCACTCGACGAACCGACGTACTACGAGATCGTCGAGCGCAAGACCGCCGAGTTGATCGCCACAGCCTGCTCACTGGGGGCACTCCACTCGGGCGCCACCCCCGCCAGACGCGATGGGCTCACCCGCTTTGGGAAGTGCCTGGGCGTTGCCTTCCAGATTCAGGATGATCTGCTCGACCTCACGGGAAATGAACGCACGGTGGGCAAGTCCGTCGGCAAGGACCTTGAGAAGGGCAAGATGACGCTCCCGATCGTGCACTACATGACTCACTGCGCCCCGGCGCAGCGTGGAGAAGCACTGCGATTGCTCGAGCTGGCCTGCGGTGACTTTCATGCCGGCGATGCCGCGGCGACGTCCGCAGCATCCGAGCTGGCCGCGCTGCTCGACCGCTCCGGCTCGCTCGATGCGGCTCGCAGACAGGCTGAACTGCTTGTCCAGCAGGCGCGCGAAGCGCTCCTGACCCTTGAACCCAGTGGCGCGAGGGCAGCCCTCATGGCAATGACCGATGCCGTGGTGAATCGTGCCTTCTGAACCATCCAGCCATGGCTCATTCGTGACGACGCTTCTGCGGCTCTACCAGAAGCGCATCGTCAATGTGAACGTGAACATTGTCACTGCGGGGCTCCTGGCGCTCATCCCCACCGCAGCGGCGGCACGCCTGGCTGAACATCTGGTCGGTCGCGACCGCCCACTGGTCATCACCTCGGTCACCTTCATCGCCGATGCAGTCTCCGATGTTGCGGTCTACTACCTGCTGCACTGGCTTGCCAATCACATGCCCCGTTCGACGCCCCGCAGCAACGGGTCGCTCGCGTACGGACACCTCCCCTATCTCAAGGATGCCACGCTGGTGCAGTTCGAGCGCATGTGCATCTCGCCGCTTCTGTACTTCATCGCGCTGGTCACGCAGTACACGCTGATGCGGATCTGGCAGGTCCCCACGGTGTGGGCCACGATCGTGGGATTCGTCGGTGCCATTCTGATCACACGGGTGATCCACACCGCATGGATGCTCCGGATGGAGCATCTGGCGCGGCTGAAACTGGCGGACAAGCCCGCGAAGGAATGAACCATCGCACGCGACGGGCCGATAGCTGCGCATCATGAACATCGATGCCGCATCACTCTCTGCAGCTTCTGCCGATCGCCTCTCCTCCGCGGTCAGCGTGAAGGTCGCCCGCAAGGCGATGGACATGATGGATGAACAGGGCAAGGCCGCGGTGGCGCTCATCCAGGCCGCCGCGGATGTGCAGAAGTCCACTCAGGATGGCGACGGGCACATCGACGTCACGGCCTGAGAACGCCCGAACTCGAGCACGCACAAAGCAACAACCCCCGGCATCGGTGCCGGGGGTTGTTTCATGTCCAAGCGTGATGGTGTGAACAGACTGATCAGCGGCGACGGCGGCTGACGGCCAGACCGCCCAGACCCAGCAGTGCGAGCGAGCCGGGGGTGGGGATCAGCTGGTCCTGAGCCGTGGGGTGATGCAGCACGCGAATCTGGTGCTGTGCACCGCCGTACGAGGGCGACGTGATGGCGTCGAGGTACGACTGCGCGAGGGCGACGATCGAGGCCCCGCCGTTGCCCAGGAAGGTGCCCGCCTCAAGGTCAGCACCCGTGTCGAACGAGAGTTCCCAGACGGCCATCTGGAACGCGGCTGAGGTCGCGGCGCTGTTCACGCCGTTCTTGTAGCTCGCCCAGAGGCGGCCCAGGAGCATCTCCTGATTGGCGGTGAAGCCGTGCTCGGCTGCGGTCTGCACGGTGTAGACGTAGTCCGTGTTCGCCGAGACGCTCTGACCGAGTTCGCAGCAGTATGCGATGAATGCGTTCTCGACGGTGCTGTCCACGCCCGGACCAGCCGTATCGGTACGAACCCAGTTGAACGTGACGGTGTTGACGTTGCCGTTGATCGTCGGCGTCAGCGTGACATCGATGCCTTGACCGTACGTGCCGGTGTAACGAGCGGTCACGGTGTCCGCGTGTGCGGCCGAAAGGCCACCAACGACGGCTGCAAGAGCAATTGCGCAACGAATCTTCATGTCTGTCTCCTCAAAACCTGAGCTACTCAAAACACATTCCATTCGGTGCGGTGGAAACGCCGCGTGCCGAAAGACAAGTCCAGTAGTGCTGAACCTCAAGCCTGACCCCACCGGGCCCCGGACCTGATTGCATCCCCTTCAACCCCGAACTCGGGGCAAGGCGATACTCACAAT
>JBILUL010000225.1:0-6455 GCA_044371005.1 Phycisphaerales bacterium
TGCGGACAAGTACCTAAGACCATTTCCTACAACAACTTAGATTCACCGCCGCTTCAGACGGCACGGTGCGGAGCTTCTCGGCCTTGTGGGGCGGTGTTCTCGGGCACGATTCGACCGTTTGAAGCCTCGAATCTGCGCAACGAACAATCACCGCACCTACAGTCCGACCGCCTATGCCGACCATCACCATCAATGGCCGCCGCTGCGATTTCGCCCCCGGCCAGACCATCCTCCAGATCGCCAACTCCAACGGGATCGAGATTCCCCAGTACTGCTACCACGAGGGACTCTCCGTGGCGGCGTCCTGCCGGATCTGTCTGGTTGAGTGCCAGACGCCAAACCCAAAGACCGGGGCGATGGAAGCCTTCATGGGCGGCAAGCTGGTTCCCAGCTGTCAGCAGACCGCGATGGACGGCATGGTGGTCATGTCGGACTCCCCCAAGGCCGCTGCCAATCAGAAGGCGGTCATGGAGTTCCTCCTGATCAATCACCCCCTGGACTGCCCGGTGTGCGATCAGTCCGGCGAGTGCTTCCTGCAGGACTACTCCTACCAGTATGGCCGGGGCGTCTCCCGGTTCGAAGACCAGAAGGTCAAGCAGCCCAAGAAGGACGTTGGTCCTCACGTGCTGCTGTATTCGGACCGGTGCATCATGTGTACCCGCTGCGTCCGCTTCACGCGTGAAGTCAGCGGCACCAGCGAGCTCATGGTCCAGGGCCGCGGCAACAAGGAAGAGATCGACATCTTCCCGGGTATCGCCCTCAACAACGACCTCTCCGCCAACGTCATCGATCTGTGCCCCGTCGGCGCGCTCCTCGACAAGGACTTCCTCTTCGCCCAGCGCGTCTGGTTCCTGAAGGAAACGCCCGCCATCGACCCGCTCACCGCCAGCGGCGACAACATCTGGATCAACCACAACGAGGGCAAGGTCTACCGCATCAAGCCCCGCACGAACCTCAAGGTCAACCGCTACTGGATCACCGACGAAGTTCGCTACGGCTGCAAGTTCGTTCACAGCGAGGACCGCCTTCGGTCGCCGCAGCGCAAGCAGTTCGGCGCAAGCATCGAGTGCGATTTCACCAAGGCCTACGACGACACCATCGACGGCCTCCGCAAGGCACTTGGCAACTACAAGCGTGCAGCACTGCTGATCAGCCCGTTCCTCACCTGCGAAGAGACCTACGTCCTCGCCCAGTTCATCCGCAAGCTTGATCCCAACGCCGTGGTGGGCATCGGTCCGGTGCCGCAGCGCGGCCAGGACAAGATCTTCCCGATCGGCGCGAAGGAAGACAGCCCCAAGGCCTTCAAGGCATATGCCGAAAAGGCGCCCAATGCACGAGGCGTCCGCCGCGTGCTGCAGGCGGTCTTCGGCGAGTCCAACGTCCACGGGTATGACGCGTTCCTCCGCAAGCTGGGCCTGGGTTCGGGCAGCAGCGACGTGGGTGCAGTGGTCGTCACCGGCAACGCACCGGCCGACTGGACGAGCAATGACCTGATGACGGCACTTTCGGGCAAGTTCACGGTCCTGATCGACACGCTGCTCAACCCGCTGGTTGATCGTGCGGATGTCGTGATCCCCGGAGCCACCTTCGCCGAGAAGGCTGGCACCTACGAAAATGCACGCAATGTGCTCCAGGCGTTCGAGCAGGCGATTCCCGTGATCGAAATGGCCAAGAGCGAGGGACAGATCGCCACGGACCTTCTGGCAGTTCTGGCCGGCAAGCCCGCCCCCATCGATACCGAGATTCCGATTGTCGTGGATACGACGCGCGGGCAGGTCGCCGCGGGCCTGCAGATCGCCACGTCGTACGCCGAAACCTTCAATGCTGCATCCATCAGGACGCAGATGGCCTCCGCCATCCCCGCCCTGGCAATGTTCGCAACCGACGTACAGATTCCCGCTGGCATTCCTGCTGCAGAGCCGGATATGCAGATCGTCGACCTCTGAGCCTGATCGCCGATCCTCCAGGCTGCAGGTCGAGTGGGTTCGCCACAAGTTCCTTCCGCATCAAACGACACGCCCCGCCGGTTTCCGGCGGGGCGTGTTTCATGTATCAGGGCATTGCATTCACTTGAATGTGCCCGCAACCATCAGGACCCGAAGCGCCGACGACGGGAACACCCCGGCGAAGGCGTGAGACTTGATTTCGAGCCTGTCAGTCACGGTCATCGAGGATCAGCCGCGGCGGCGGCGAGATGCAACGAGGATTCCAACCCCCATGAGCACGGGTGCCGCGGGCGACGGCACGGTCATCGGAACGTACATGGCCATGAGCTGGCCACCTTCGACCAGTTCGCCGCCCAGGCCGTAGTGGGCCTGGGAGTTGAGGACGAACCAGTTGTCGCCCAGGATGTCCTTGGCATCGAAGATGCCCGACGCTTCTTCATCGATCGTGAGGCGACCGGGGGCGTTGGCGCCAAAGCGTGCGGGGTCATGGCTGGCGATCTCAGTGAGCTGGTCGGTGTGAGTGTTGTACAGCCAGATCTTGCCCAACGCGTTCTGGCCGCCGATGTCCTCCTGAATCAGCAGGCGACCATGACTGTCGATGCACATGTTGTCCATCATCTGCGGACCACGGGTGGTGCTGAGCAGTTCATCAAGCTGGCCACCAGCCTCGGGATTGGTGATGTCATCGAACCGCATGCGGTACAGGCGAGAACGACCGACGGTGGCGCCCGTTTCGTAGCGATCGGTGGTGACGAAGTAGAAATCGTTCTTGAAGCCCGGGCGGGGATCGAAGCAGCCATCCTCAGGACGCAGGAAGTTGGTCACGCCGCTCGTCAGGCTGTCGGCGTTCAACTGAGCGCCGGTCATGTTGACAACGCTGCCCTTGGGGACCATCTCGAAGCGGCTGGCCGGGGCGAACGAAGCTGCCCGCGACTCCTGCTGGGCCGCGCCGACCACCTTGATGCCGAAGAGACCGCCGTTGGTCAGGCCTGCACGCTCAATGTCGTTGCCGCTGCTGGTCTTGGTTCCAACGTACACATACACCTGACCATCAACCGTCGAGTCATCAGTGCCGACGACGACGGTCTTGCGCTGAGCGTACGGGCTGGCAATCGAGTTCTCCCATGAGAACTTGCCAAGGGCCGGAAGCTCCCAGGAAGTGTTCATGGAGCTGCCGCTGACCACGTGAGCAAAGGCGCGGCCTTCAGCCCCGGACTCTTCACCATTCATGAAGATGCGGGCGCTGGTGCCCAGGTTGCCGAACCGGTAGGCGCTGCTGTCAGCCAGATCGCCGGAGCAGAAGCGGTTGAACACGGTGGTGCCCTGCACGTAGCCGGTGCCGTTCCAGGTGTTCACATCGTTGGCCGACATGTTGTGATCGCGGCCCGAGTTGACGGTCAGGTTGCTGGAGATGTTCCAACGCGAGATGAACGAACCGCGCGAGCCGTGAGCGCGGGCGATGCCAGCGCTGGAACCGAGTTCGTGATTCAGGAAGAGGTCGAAGCTGCCGTCGGTGTTGCCCAGCGCGCCCATGCCGTCGGGAATGCCCACCATCCGGTATCCGCCAATCGTGTCACCCACCGTGAGAATCGAGGTCGTGGTGACGCCCGAAGCCGAAGGGAGCACGTAGGGGCTCTGCGTCGTGCTCGGACCCGTGAACTGCGCAAAAACGCTTGAAGCCAGTCCGCACGCGGCGATCAGGCTCACTCCACACATCTTGCTGGTCATGCTCTGCTCCTCTTGATGCGATGCACTCGCTCTCGCCCGCTCGCAGGCCCGGACCCGCCACAACCGTGGCAGAGACCCTTCCGGAAGCTCCTGTCCGACCCGGCCATCGCCAATGCATCTTTCGCACCTGTCTCACTCGACCTCGGTGCACATCAGGGAGTAAGGCTATCGGACTCCTATTTACGCTCCGCAAAGGGACGTTTCGCGCCAGATGAATGATGCATCGTCGCTTCCGGACAGGTCTCGGTTCATTCCCTTGGAATCCCGGGCAGGGGAGGTCAATACCAACCTGTGATCGCCCCGTACTAGAATTGAGTGATTCGCAGCGAAGCTCAACGTGGCCGTGTCCAGAGTTCAAGACCCTTCGTCGGAGCAATCCATGATTCGAATCGTCGTCTTGATTGGCCTTGCAATCGTCGGGTTCATCGTGCTCGCCTTTCTGCTCTCACGACTCATGGGCACCCGGTCCGCACCGGAACATCAGGTTCGCCGCGTCCGTCGCAACGTCGCCAACGATCAGAGCGGCTCCGACCCCACCTTTATGCACGGCGCCATGACCGGCATGGTGGTGAACTCGATGCTCCACTCCGCTGGTTCTTCCAGTGCCTCCGGCGCCAGCACCCCCGATGCCCGCCCGGGTGATGGCGACGCCAATGCACCCACTGGCGAAACCAGCGGCGAATCTGGTCCGAGCGACATCGGCTCCTCCGACTCCAGTTCCTCCAGCGACTCTGGATCTTCGTGCAGCGGCGGCTCCTCCTGTTCCAGCGGGTCGTCCTGCTCCAGCGGGTCGTCCTGCAGCAGCTCCAGCTGACCAGGGCTTCAGGTCAACTGCTCGATGGCCGCGCTCACCGTTCGAACCTGAATCAACTCAAGCCCCTTGATCGACTTGAGCAGTCCCTTCTCCGAGGCATGCAGCGGCGGCACCACCGCGCGGGTGTACCCGAGTCTGGCGGCCTCACGCACCCGCTGCTCGAGTTGCGGAACGCCCCGAATCTCGCCGCCCAATCCCACCTCCCCCACCGCGATCGTCGCGCGATCCAGACTCCTGCGATAATGCGCCCCGGCAATCGCCAGCAGCAGCGCCAGATCCGAGGCCGGCTCTCCCACCTTGATTCCACCGACGCTGCTTGCAAACACATCCCGGTCGGCAAGGCGAAGCCCGCCATGCTGCTCCAGCACCGCAATCAGCATCGCCAGTCGGTTTGAATCAAGCCCTGAGCTCTTGCGCTTCGCGGCGCCGAGAAAGCCCGTGGCCGTGAGTGCCTGAAGCTCCACGAGAATGCAGCGAGTGCCCGTCATCACCGGACAGACCACACTGCCAGGACGAGGCTCGGCTCCGCCCGCCGCGGGTACCCCGGCACCTTCAGGCACTTCGCGCAACCCGCGCCCCGTCATTTCAAACAACCCGATCTCCAGCGTCGTGCCGAACCGGTTCTTGGCGCTTCTCACCACGCGATGACTGTGATAGCGATCACCCTCGAACGACAGAACACAGTCAACAAGATGCTCGAGCAATCGCGGGCCCGCAAGCTGCCCTTCCTTGGTCACATGCCCCACCAGCACGACGGCAACGCCGCTTGCCTTGGCCAGATAGACCAGATCGGAGCAGCACCGCCGCAACTGCGTGACACTGCCCGGAGCCGCGGGCACATCCGGCTTGTAGACCATCTGCACGGAATCGATCACGATCACTGCAGGACGCACCTTGCGTGCCTGCTCGACGATGCGAGCAAGGTTGGTCTCGGCCAGAATGTACATGTGCTCGGGCATCGAATCGCCGCCATCGCCCTCTGACAGACGCCCCGCTCGCATCCCAACCTGCTGCGCCGATTCCTCGCTGGAGACATACAGCACACGCCGCCCGGCCCTCGCCCACGCAAAGGCACTCTGCAGCAGCAGCGTCGACTTGCCGATGCCAGGCTCGCCCCCGATCAGCACCGCACTGCCAACCACCAGGCCGCCGCCCAGGACTCGGTCGAGTTCGCGGATGCCCCCCGGGAGCCGATCCACCCGAACGCCCTCACCCGCCGCGGCGATCTCCGCCAGCGACATGGCGCCAGCCGAAAGGGCACCCAGAGCTTCGAGGCCGTCGGGGCCAGCCCCCGCAGCCGCAGCGTCGGTGATGCTGCCCCACGCCGCGGCGAGGCCCTTCTGGGCATCCTTCTCCGCCGCGGGGTCGACGGTGGTTTCCTCCAGACTGTCCCAGGACCCGCAGTCCGGACACTTCCCGAGCCACCGGGATTGAGCCGAGCCGCACGACCGACATACGAACACACGCCGCACCTTCGCCATGCTTCCATCGTAGGGATACCGAATATCATCCCAATCAAGCCCGCCGCCGGGTTGACACCATGAACACGACGCTGCCCCCTGTTCCCCCTCGCAAGAACCGCCGCCGCAACCGGCTCCTGATCGCCTCGACGGCCGTGCTGGCCCTGCTGCTGGGCGGCTACTTCCTGCTGACCAGCCCCTGGGTCATGGGCCGAATCGTTCTCGCCCGCCTTGGTTCGGCGCTGGGCGGCAAGGCCACCGCGGCGGGCGTTCGGTTTCTCTCCGATGGTTCCCTCGTCCTGGATGAACCTCGACTGCGCGTCCCTGGTGTGGACGGCGAAGCCGGGGAGATCTTCAGCGCCGCGAAGATCAGCGCGCACGTCCAGTTGGGTTCGCTCGCCTTCGGGGGTGACCTGGTCGACTCCATCGTGATCGACCGCCCGCAGATTCGTGTCAGCCAGTCGCTCGAAGATGGTTCATTGAATCTCTCCGGATTGTCGGCTTCAG
>JBILUL010000307.1:0-2804 GCA_044371005.1 Phycisphaerales bacterium
ACGCCCCTGAGTCCATCGAGTTGTACCACCGCACCATCGCGGAATGGCTGTCTAACGGCCAGACCAGCAACGACGACCGCGCCCAGATCACCGTGACCGAGGTCGCAGCGGCATTCTGGCTGCACGCCCAGGACCATTACCGCCACCCCGACGGGAGTCCGATCAAAGGTTCGATCGAAGGGTACCGGTGGGCCATCGTCCCCCTCAAGCACCTCTACGGCGGCCTGAAGGCACAGGAGTTCGGTCCTGTGGCACTCCGGGCCGTTCAGCAGGACATGGTCCGAAGGGGCTGGGCCCGCCGCGTCGTGAACCAGCGGATCAATCTCATCAGAGCGATCTTCCGTTGGGCCGCGGCACGCGAGATGATCCCAGCCACGGTGCACACGGGCCTCACAACGCTCGAATCCCTCAGGCGTGGCCGAACCGAGGCGCCCGACCACCCGCCCGTGAGGCCGGTGCCTGAGCACATGATCAACGCCATCGAACCCCATGTGTCACGCCAGGTATGGGGGCTTGTCCAACTCGCACTCTTGACGGGTGCCCGCGCTGGCGAGTTGGTCATCATGCGGTCCATTGATCTCGACACCAGCCGCGATGTCTGGGTCTATCGCCCGCAGGCCCACAAAACGCAATATACGGGACGCACCCGTGAGATCTTCCTTGGGGAAAAGGCTCAGGCGGTGCTCAAGCCATTCCTGAGCACCCGGCGCCTGGATGCGTACATGTTCTCCCCGCGAGAAGCCGAAGAGGAACGTCGCGTTGCCGCGGCGGCCCGCCGCAAGACTCCCCATACCTATGGCAACGTGCGGGGATCGAACCGGGTGCGAAAGCCGCGGCGGGAGCCCGGCGACCGCTACGACGTTGCCGCGTTTGCAAAGGCGATTGCCCGCGGATGCGACGCCGCCTTCCCCCTCCCGGCAGAGCTTGCGCCACGCAGTGATGAAACGCTGGCGCAATGGAGTGCTCGCCTCACGCCTGAGCAAGCAACCCAGGTCAAGCAGTTTCGGGATGAACACCGCTGGAACCCCCACCGCCTCCGCCACAACGCGGCGACGAACATCCGCCGCGAATACGGCATCGAGACCGCCCGCATCATCCTGGGGCACGCTTCAGCTGGCATCACCGAGGTGTACGCCGAGGCCGATCATGCAAAAGCCGTGGAGGCGATGCGGAAACTGGGTTGAAGTGTTGAAGATAAGCCTTCCCAAAGACGCCCTCGCCCCGACACCGTTCACGCTACCCCCCAGGAGCAATGCCCATGGAACCCGCTTGGAACAGCGAACCACCCGATCCACGGCCCGACGATCATGTTTCCGATGGTGGAGCCACACCACCTGAGGGGGCACCCCCACTTGCAAGCAAGCCTCACGAACGGGTTTCAGCGGGCCCACGCCTCTGCCTCGCGCACGCCAAGAGTGGCAACCCTTGCAACGCGCCGGCACAACTGGACAGCGCATTCTGTTTCATGCACGATCCGGCGGCCGCAGAGAAACGCTTGGATGCCCATCGCCGCGGCGGGCAGGAGCGGTGCCGCCCGCCTCAGGTCGTCGAACCATCCGAGCCGGATCTCCCCCTCGAATCCATCCAGGATGCCGCCAAGGTGCTGGCTGACACCGTCAACAGGGTCCGCAACGGAGTCCTTGATCCCCGGATCGGCAACACCGTCGGCTACATCACGTCTGTGCTCATCCGTGCCCTCGAGTCAAGCACTCTTGAGCGCCGCCTCGATGCGTTGGAAGCTGTGGTCTCCGCGCAGCCGCGTCAGGCTGCCACAGCATTTGACCGGCCCATTCCCACCATTCACAAGGACGTAGCATGAAATCGAACCACCTCGACCGCATTACTGAAAAGATGACCGGGAAGCAGATCGCCTTGATCTGGGTCGCCTGGGTGCGAGAGTTTGCAACCTACATCGAGTTTGCCCATCACCTGGCTACGAACCCTCCCGTACGCACCATGTGTGAACAGGTCGATGCAGGGGTGAGGGCACGCAACGCCAATTTGGGACCAGGTTCACTCCGGGAGGATGCTCGGATCACGAAGCGAGATGCGCTGTTCCTCGTCAATCTGGCCCAGCAAGCCAACAACGCCATCCTCACGTCCCAATCAGATTTTTGGGACCCATGGGCACTTGCGATCAATCGCTTGCAGCAGCATCACCTTGGGGTCAAACCTGAGGCCACTGAAGACGGAGTTCGCTTCGCCGACGCAGTGTCGTGCGTGGAACGGCTGTGGTCGGCTGCCCACGGGATGCTGACGGCGACAACCGTGGTCGAGGAGCAGTACTTTGATGGGCAACCAATCCTCGCCCGAGATGCAGCCGCTTTGCTGACCGAACGCATCGACGCGATCAAACTGACCCTCGATGCCGTACGGGAGCTCGAACAGACTACTGCGATGTCGGGCACCGTTACCGAGAGAGGTACCCATGCTGGGAGCAGCCTGAATGCGAATGCCGCGGCACAGCGGTACATCACCGATTGGGTCCAGGGTGCCAAATCGAGGACATGCACCGCCCTGGGTGAAGATTCGATCGCCAACGCCATCGACGCGGCCAAGCTCGATGCCGCACTCAAGGATGCCCGGCAGCAGCGACGGGGCCAGTGATAAGGCCGAGCTGTGCCAGTGACTATCGACCAGGCGAGCGGGGCCAGCAACGAACCGCAGGGACCCAATCTGATCTACCGTCCTGGGGCAATGTTGGAGCGTCCAGCTACAGCGAACGCCACGTGTTGCCTCACGCCCAAGCTGCTGGTTTGCCAGAATCAGAGGGTCGAGTTCAGAACGGGCGGGGAGTCTAGGGA
>JBILUL010000308.1:0-2801 GCA_044371005.1 Phycisphaerales bacterium
AGCACCGTGAGGGCCCCGGCAGGCAGGCGGATGCCGTGCTCGCGCATCAGCGTGTGTGCCTTCTCCTGAATCATGAGCGCGCCCTCGACGATGTGGCCGATGAGTTCGCCCCGATCGCTGTAGGAGAACGCACGGTCGTAGACCAGTTCGCGCGTCTTGCCAAGGTCGTGCAGGAAGAGGCCCATCAGGACCAGATCGCGATTGATCTTGGGGTAGAGCGGGCAGACCACATTCGCGAGCTTCATCAGCGTCAAAGTGTGTTCGAGCAACCCGCCCAGATACGCGTGATGCATGCTCTTGGCAGCGGGGGCCTGGCGGAAATCGTCCATGAGGCGCTGATCAGAGAGGTAGACCGCAGCGAGCCCCTTCATGGCGGGGTGCTCAAGTGTGTCGAGAAGCGCGGAAACTTCGGCGAACATCTCCGCCGGATCGCGCTTGGCGCACGGCAGCAGTTCGCGCATCTCCTCGGCGGATGGGTCCGCCGGGTTGATCGAGTGGATGATGAACTGCAGTTCGCCCTGATACGGCTGGGTCTCACCTTCGATGTATGCAAATCCATCGGTGGGGAGTGAGCGGAAGGTGGACTCATCGATCGACCACATGCGAGCGGGAAGCTCGCCGGTCTTGTCGCTGACGATGACCTTGAGGAACGGCTTGTCCTGACGCGTCCGCCCGAGCTGAGCGTTCATGATCGCAAAGACGCCGCTGACTCGCTCCGTTGGGAGCAGTTCCGCGATGTACCGCCGCTTCGCTGCGTTGGGTGTGCCGGCGGTTGTGTTGGTTGTCATGGGCAGTCTTTCGGGCAAAAAGGGAGTGTTGATCAGGGGGCCGCGAAGAAAATGCCGCGGCGTTGGACGAAGTGCATCCCCGTCCAGGACCTACATCTTCCAGTGCGCGGGGACCTGCCCCGCTTCAGCGCGAATGATTGAGCGGATGCCGCCGCGACCTTTCCAATCGGCCTTCACAACCAGCCACGCCGGCTTCATGAATCCGGCCAGATGATCACGAATGGAGTTGGTCACGGCTTCGTAGTAGATGCCTTCATTGCGGAAGGACTGCAGGTACATCTTGAGACTCTTGAGTTCGACGCAGATGCCACCGGCATTTCCGGGTCTGGGTTCGAACCGCACTGTGATCACCCCGAAATCCGGATGGCCGGTCTTCGGGCAGACGGAGGTGAACTCCTCGGCGATGTGCTCGATCACAAAGGGCGAGTCGGTGGGAGTGGGAAAGCCTTCAAGGAGCGAAGTGTCGGGCATGGGTGTAATGGTTGTAGTGTGCGGAGGGTGAATCGACGTGGATTACTTGTAGCGGCCCAGAAGTTCGAGAATCTTGGGCTGGTTCCCTTCGATCTGAATGCTCCGGCGCAACGCCTTGAGTGCCTCAGTGCGAGCCTGTTCATCGGTCTCGTTGCTGAACTTCCACTGGTTCAGCAGGCAGACACCGACGCCATTGAGCGCGGGGAAATGGTTTGGATCGATCTCGAGGGCCTTGCGGAATGCCGCGAGGGCATCGGGATAGTTGCGGAGCCGGAACTGGCCGAAGCCAAGTCGTTCGTATCCAACCGCGGTCGGCTCGGTCTTCACGAGCTGCTGGAGCGTGTTCACCATTTCGCCGTAACGCTGCGTCTTGCCAAGGCTCTCGGCGAGGTTGAGCAGCAGGGGGGCCGAGAGCTCTGCAAGCTCAGCAGCCTGCTGATACTCGACCACCGCTTCTTCGTGGCGGTTGAGTGCCCCGTAGATCGCGCCCAGGTTGGTGCGTGCGGCGGCGTCCTTGCCGTTCACCTGAACGGCGCGCTGGGCATAGGGGAGTCCTTCCGCGGGCTCATTGAGCTGCAGATAGGCGGTTCCCAGGTTGAGATTGGCATTGAAGTCATCGGGACGGACCGTCAGGGCCTGCAGGTACGCGCGGACTGATTCGCTCAGACGGTTGAGCAGTTGGAGCATCAGGCCGTTCATGTAGTTGGCGTTGAAGTTCCGGGGCTCGATCTTCGCCGCGGCGCCGTAACGCTGCTGGGCGGTGTCGTAGTCGCCGCGCTGGCGGTAGATGTCGCCTGCACCCATGTAGGCGGTGGTGAGCCGCGGGTTGCTCTCGATGGCCCGCTCAAACTCGTTGAGTGCCTCGTCGTACTGGCCTTGAAGCTGAAGCGACTGGGCCCGAGCGACGGCGTCGCTGGCGGAACCGGACTGCTTGCGGTCGGTCCCGGAGGTGATGGCCGGGGGCTTGCCGACGTATTCGGAGGAGACCGTGGAGGGGGTTGCCTGGGAGTCGGCGGCGGGCCGCGACGGCCGGGGGCGGTCGAAGCTCTGGCAGCCGGTCGACAACATCGCCGCGGCACCAAGCAGGCACACCAGGGATGAACGGTTCAGACGGGGCTGGTTTTTGGTCTTCATACGGGGCTGCATTATTGGGTCGTCGAACGTCAGCGGCGAGTTCCGGCCGATTTGGCTTTCGGGGCCGCCTTGGAGGCCTTGGCTACCACAGGAGGTCCATCGATCAGTGATTTGAGGCGATCGAGATTCATGGTGTCGAAGAACACCCCCTTTTCGGTCAGACCCTTGGGGGTTTCGAGAATCTTGGGCACCCTTCGCAGGTGGGGGTGGTTGACCACCGCGGCGAAGCCGCTGGCCTTGAGCGCGGCGGGACTGAATGTCCCCTTTCCGGTGTGCATGGAAGCGCCGCCGCCGATCCAGCCTTCACCGATGTGTTCGTGGCGATCGAGCTTGCTGGCGAGCTTGCCCTTCGAATCGTTCAGATGCATGACGCGGACATTGCTGATCCCGCAGAGTTCGTCGAAGCAA
>JBILUL010000035.1:0-37026 GCA_044371005.1 Phycisphaerales bacterium
GCGGCGGTATCGAGCACCGGGCTCGCCGCGGGCGAGGTCGATTCCTGGGTCAGCGCCTTGAGCACATCACCGTTTTGTTGAAGCAGAGCAAGGAGCATGGGAAACCAATCTCTCTCGTGGAAGTTGGCGGTGCAGAACGTAGGGGCGGGCGGAAACGGTGCTGGTACGCTGGAGGGGTGGGGGACCGGGTCAGGCCCGATCGGACGAATGGACGACAGGTTCATCGGTCCAATCGGCCCCGGAGCGTTGATCCGACCGGAGCCAGGTCGCCACATCCCGGATCGTGGCTTCGAGGGTGAACCTGGGGATGAATCCCACTGCCTCCCTCAGACGGGTCACATCCGGCATGCGGAATGCGAGGTCCTCGAATCCGGGCCCGTACGCCTGCTCATAGGGAATGAGCTGGATGCGCGAACTGGAACCCACGCATGACCGGACAAGGTTCGCCAGATCGAGCATGCTGACGGGCAGTTCAGAGCCGACGTTGTAGATCCTGCCGGGGTGGCGGATGATGAGGGGAAGCACTCCGGCGACGTCCCGCACATCGCAGAAGCATCGCGATTGGGAGCCATCGCCGTAGACCTCGATGGGCTGATCTGAGAGGGCCCGCAGGACGAAGCGGGGAAGCACCATGCCGTATTCACCGACCTGTCCGGGTCCGACGGTGTTGAAGAACCGGGTGACGGTGACGGGCAGGCGCTGCTGTTCGAAGTACGCGAGTGCCAGATGTTCATCGATGGCCTTGCTCATCGCGTACGACCAGCGGCTCACGGTCGTGGGGCCGTAGATGACATCATCATCTTCGCGGAAGGGGAGCTTGGCGGACTTGCCGTAGACCTCGGAACTGCTGGCGATCAGGACATGGGGCGTTCGGTCTTGCTGCAGTGCCGCGGCGAAGCGAAGGAGGGCGGCGGTCTGTTCGATGTTGGTGTGGATCGAGCCGATGGGGTCGGCGACGATGAGTTTCACGCCCACCGCCGCGGCGAGGTGGTAGATCTCGTCGAAGGTGTGGCGTTCAAGCGGGCCCGAAAGCGCGGCAGCGAGGTCGGTGTGGAGGAACTCGAGGCGCGGGTGGTGGTGGGGGAGATTGATGCGCCGACCGGTGGAGAGGTTGTCGACGACGGTGACGTGATCGCCCCGGCGCAGGAGAGCGTGGACGAGGTGTGACCCAATGAAACCCGCCCCGCCGGTCACCAGTGACCTGCGGGGCGTGGCATTGTCAGTGCGGGCGGGGGGTTGGGACCGGCCGCCGTCGGTCATGCCTTGGAATACTCCGCCGCGGCGCGGATGTTGCCCTTCATGTAGCCGCCGGCCGAAGCGCGGACGCCATTGACGACGACGCCCAGGAAGTCGGCGCGGGCATCGCCCAGTTCGTTGCGGATGCGGGCGACCATGCCGCGCTTGTCGGACATGGCGCGAACGACCAGGACGGTGGCATCGACGCGCTGGGCGAGTGCCATGCCGTCGCCGGCGACGACTGCCGGGGCGACGTCGATGAGGATGACGTCGTAGGCAGCCTTGGCTCTGGCGAGCAGTTCGCCGTTGGCCTGTGCGGCGAGGCGTTCAACAACGCGAAGTTCGCGTGAGCCTACGGAGAGAACATCGACGTTGGGAGTGCTGGTCTTCTGGACCGCTGCTTCGAGGGTCTTGCCGGCGCAGAGCACATCGGCGACGCCGGGGGCTTCCTGCACGCCAAAGACGCGGTGGAGGGCGGGGCGGCGGAAGTTGGCGTCGATGACAAGAACCTTCTTGTCCGCCGCGGCGAGGGCGAGGGCCAGGTTGGCGACCACTGAAGTGGCGCCCGAGCCGGGCATGCCGGACATGAACAGAATGGACTTGTGGCCCATTTCGTCGATGCGCTTGGCGACGTTGGAGCGGAGCTGGCGGTAGCTTTCGGCGACGAGTCCCTTGGGGCGGTCGCGGAAGGCGGTCTCGGCGGCACCCTTGCCTTCGGGATCTTCTGCGGCGTCGGGGACCCAGCCCAGAAGACGCATGCGGGGGATGAGGGCGATGTCGCTGGGACCCTTCACGCGCTGATCGACGATCTCGCGGAGGAAGGCCAGGCCGCCGATGAGGCCGATGCCTGCGATGATGCCCAGGGGGATCATGACCTTGAGCTGGGGGAAGGAGAGTTCGGTGGGGATGCGCTCACGCTGGTAGATCGTGACGCGGTTGGCGTTGGTGAGCTGGTTGAGCGAGATGATCTTCTGAAGGTCTTCGTTGGTCTTGGCGCGGACCTCGAGTGAGCTGTCGATCTGGCTCTTGATGTCGTTGACTTCCGTCTGGAGCTGGGTGAGCGCGACCTGGCGTTCGCTGAGCGTCTTGCGCTCTCCTTCAAGACCCAGCTTGCGGGCCTGAAGCCCCTGCAGATCGTTGTTGAACCCCTCGAGTTCGGAGTTGAAGATCTGCTCCATCAGGCGGTTGCGTTCCTGCTCGAGGTTCTGGCGGGCGCCGGCCAGGCGGGCCTCCATCGCCTTGTACTCGCGGTGTTCGCGGCTCTTGCCGGCATTGAGCATGGAGCGGAGTTCGTCGTCCATGCGGCTGATGCGGCCCTTGATGTCGAGCACGAGCGGATCGCGGTCGACCTTCTCGAAGATCTGGTTGTTGTACGCGAAGCCGGCGGGATTGTCGATCTCGGCGCCGCGGATTTCGATTGCCTTGCTCAGGGCGATGACTTCCTGGCTCACGCGCAGCAGTTCTTCCTGCACCTGAGCGAGCTGCTGCTGGTTGCCGCTGACGCGTTCGTCGACGGTTTCGAGCTTGTCATTCTCGATCAGTCGCTTGCGGCGCTGGGCAAGAGCGTTCACATCGGTGTCGATGCGGGTGAGGGTGTCGCGGAGCGACTTGGTGCGTTCGTCCTGCTGGGCCTGAGCCTGGGAGCTGAGCTTGCCCATGTACTTCTCGCTGACCAGACCGACGATGGCGGTGGCATCATCCTTGTGCTTGGCAGTGAAGGAAAGCTCGATGAGCGTGGTGCTGACGATGAGGCGGGCGTTCAGATCGTCCTTGAGCCAGCGGAGGGCGCGGTCGGCGTTGAAGGTCTTCTCGCCGTTGGCCGGGTTCACTCGCATGAACTTGGCGCTCCAGTTGGGGGCACTGGCCTGCAGTGCCGGGTCGTCGACGACCTTCTGCAGTACCTCGTCGGAGGTGAGGATCTTGACCTGCGTCTGCATGAACCGGCCCATTTCCGTCTCATTGGCCTGCAGACCCGCCGAGAGGATGTTCTCCATCGGGGGAGAGCACTGGAAGATCGCCACGGGCTTCCAGACGGGGTAGAGCTCCTCCAGGGCGTAGTTGAGGCCCGTGCCCGCGATCCCTCCGGCGATGCCCGCGCCAGCGAGCAGCCACTTGTGCTTGTTGAGCAGCTTGATGGGATCGATCGAGGCCATCCCCGACGACGACGTGGCGGCTGCGGCGGCCCCGCTGGAACGGGGCTGCTGGGCTGCGAGAGTGCCGGGGTTGGTGGGGAGAGTGCTCATTCGGGATCCTTCTGTCGGCGGCGAGGTGCCGCGTGTCGTCTTCAGTCTGACCCATCGCGGGCCGTTGGGGTCAGCGGGGTGTTCAATTCTGGCCGCTTACTTGGCCGAGTCCAATCGCTTCTTGACTTCGGTGAACCGTGCACGCATGTCCTCCAGGATGCCTTCGGCATTCTTGGGATCATCCATCGTGCTCTGCAGGTCTCGGGCGACGGCCTTGGCCTCTTCCTTCTTGTTGGCCATCAGGAGTGCATCCATCAGGTGAATCGAGCAGTTCACCACCTGACGGGTCGTGCTCGACAGGTAGAGTGCCCGCTGGTAGCCCATCGCGGCCTTGTCGTACTGCTGGGTCTTGTAGAAGACCAGGCCGTAGGTGTCCCACAGGTCGGCGACCGCGGGCGTGAGCGTCACGGCCTTCTCGATCATGGGGACGGCATCACCGGCCCGATCGAGCTTGTCCGCGAGGCAGAACGCGCCGTTGTTGAGAAGCTCGACGTCGTCGGGGAACTCGCCCAGACCTTCGCGCATCACCTTGAACGCCTCGGGATAGTCCGCCGCGGCGAAGAGGGTGCCGGAGATGGAACGGAAGAGCAGCTGCCGGATCGACGGCTCGGTGCTCTTGGTGAGCAGTTCGCGTGCAGCGGGCAGTGCCTGCTGTGACGTCTCCTTGCGTTCAAGGTTGGTGCTGATCTTGAAGTAGCCCAGCCACTCCTGGGCCTTGGCGGCCGACGCGAGCCGGGCCGTCTGGTCCAGGTACTTGATCATGTCGTCGGGCTTGTCGAGGATGCGGCGCAGGTCGTTGAACCATGCGAGCATCATCGTCGGGTCGTTGACCTGGAGCAGCTTGAGCGCATCGCTCGCGGCGGCGTTCGCTTCGTTGAGGCGTCCGAGCTTCATGGAGAGCTTGGCCACCGCCATGAGGAAGCCGGGGTTGGCCTGGATGCGAGGGTTGCCCAGGCTTGTGAGCACCTGGCTGGCCTCCGCCGTGTTGGGCGGAACGCTCGAGAGCAGGCAGTCGAGGTAGCGCTGCACCACCGCGTCGTTGGACCGCTCGAGTTCGAAGGCCTGCTTGTAGTAGCGAGAAGCCTCGGGGAAGGCCGATGCGCTCGCGAAGAGCGACCCGAAGGTCGTCATCGCGCGGATGTCGCGGTCGCGCTTGGCGATGATCTGCGTCGCCAGTTCGGTGGCCCGCGCCATCTTGTTGTCGCGGATGAAGTCCGAGACGAGCCCGTACACCAGTTCATCGTTGTACGGAGCGAGCAGCGCCGCCGACGAAAGATCGTTGTACGCCTCCGGGTCCTTCTGGCCCAGAATCAGGTGGGCCGCACCGCGAAGGCGGTAGGCCTGCCACATGTTCGGGTTGAGCTGGATCGCCTTGTTGAAGTCGCTGATGGCTTCGCGCGCCGTCCGCATGTCACCCGCGAGCGACTGCCCGCGCTTCATGAACACCAGCGCATTGGTCGGGAACCGCGTCACCGCCCGGTCGAGCAGGTCCTTCTGTCCGCGAGTGTCGTTGATGCCGGCCTTGATCTCCGCAGCAAGCATCATCGTCGTCGCGTCCGACTCGATGTTCGTGCCCATCGCCTTGAGCTCGGTGTCAGCCGCCGCGAAATCCTTCAGCTTGACCAGGCACTCCACCAGACGCATGCGGAAGAGCTGCTCAGGCGTGTCGGCCTGGGCGCTGATCACGCGGCGGCTCACCGCGGCGGCCTGCTCGAAGTTGGCCTGCTTCATGTAGACCTCGACGATTGCCTTGTCAGCCTCGGCGATCTTGGGATCCTGATGGGCCCGAGCCTGCTCCAGCACCGCCACCGCACCCGCCTCATCATCGTGCGAGGCCAGGAACTGGGCGTAGATCATGAAGGGATACGACGTGATCTTGTCCTTGTCGAACCGGTTGATGTAGGTCTGGAAGAGCGTGCGGGCCTTCTCGCGCTCGCCCTGCTCCCAGTGCCACGCGGCGTCGAGCGACAGCACATCGGTGCCGTCCTCGAGTTCGCGGGCCCGATCGATCATCGGACGTGACTTGACCCAGTCGCGGTCGCCGATATACAGCGCCGCCAGCTGGAGCAGATTCTCGCGATCCTTCGGGCTGCTCTTGGCGATCGACTCGCGACGCTCGATCGCGAACCGCTTGCTGCCGACCTGCGCTTCCAGCGTGAGCCAGTTCGAGATGAACCGCTCGTTGCCCGCGGAATACTTCTCGCTCTCCTTGGCGAGCTTGAGTGCTTCCTCGGCCTGACCGGCATCCACCAGAGAGCTCACCAGGTCATTGATGATGGACACATCGGTGGGCCGCAGACGCAGCGCCTGGCGATACGAGGCCACCGCCTCGGCGGGCTTGCCCACCTGCGATTCGATCCGTCCCTTGATGCGCCACACCTCGGGCAGTGCGCCGCCCTTGCCCACGGCTTCCGTGATCGCCGCGAGTGCCTCATCGAACTTGCGCTGAGCGCCAAGCAGGCGGGCTCGGTAGGTCTGCCCGTTGGCATCGTCCAGGTTGTTGCGGACCGCTTCATCGGTCAGTGCCTGCGCCAGTTCCCAGTCGGGCTTGGAGATCGCATCGAGGAATCGGAACTCGGTCACCCGCATGTCCTTGGGATCAAGCTTGTATGCTTCGGCGAGCTGCGCCTCTGCTTCAGGGATCCGACCGGCCTCGCGCAGAATCTGATACCGCGCCAGGAACTTGTCGATGGCCGGTGCTTCGCGTGAGTCGAGGATCTTGAGCCGCGCCTCGACCGGATCGGTGTTGGTCAGCGAGATCTCGAAATCCTTGAGGTCGGTGTTGTCGGGGTTCGCGGCCTGGCTGGCCTTGACGACCGTGAGTGCTTCGTCGCGATTGCCCATTCCGGCCAGAAGCGCTGCGAGCTGAGTCGCAAGACGCGGGTCCTGCTTGCGCTCGACCACGCGACGCTTGAGGAATGCAATGGCCTCGGGCGTGCGGTCCGCGACGCCTTCCTTGACTGTGAAGAACGACCGCAGTTCGATCAGATCGGCGACCACGGGGTCGGAGATCTTCTCCGATTCGGTCGCGTTGCCCGCGATCTTGCTCAGCATCGCCACGCGTTCGCGGAGCGTTGCGTTGTCCGGCGACATCTCGGCGAGTGTCCGGTAGAGTGCCAGTGCCCGATCCGTGTTCTGCAGACGTGCTTCCACATCGGCAAGCATGTAGATCGCCTGCACGTTGGTCGGCTGCACTCTCACGCACTCATCGAGACGTTCCTTGGCCAGACCCAGCTGATTGACCTTCTCCGCGACCTGCGCCTGCAGGAAGAGGGCATCGCCGTTGGGGCGCTGACGCGTTGCCTTGTAGTGCTTGTCCAGAAGCTGATTCGCCTTGCCGTAGTCGCCTTCGACGAACGCGATCTGCCCGTCCACGAGCTGGACCTGGGGCGAATCGGGAGCTTCGACGACTGCGAGTTTCTCCCGCAGTGCCTTGGCCGTAGCCAGCAGCTTGGGGCGGTCGGCTTCGGGGGAACTGGCCGCGAGACGTCCGGCCCACAGCGTCTGCAGGAAGCGAGCGTTGTTGCGGATGCTGAACAGGCGCAGGCCATCGAGCGAGATCGGCGGGATGGGCAGGTCCAGGATCTTCTGGAGCTGCTCGCCCGCGGCGGCGATGTCATTGCGGCTCATCATCACGTCCGCCATCGCTCCCATCATCTGCGCATCCTGGGGACGCTTGGTCAAACCCAGGGTGATCGCTTCCGACGTGAAGGGCAGCTTTCCCGAATCATCGAGCATGAGCTCGACATTGCGGAGCATGTCGATCAGCCGCGGCGTCAGCTTTGACGAGTCGCTGGTGCGGATTCCCGCCATGGTCGTTTCGAGCTGCCCCTTGAGTTCGCTTCGCAGCTGCTTGATCCACGAGTTGATGTCGGTCTGGGCGGTGCGAGTCTTTCCGAACTCGCGCTGACGCAGTGCGATCTCGCGACGCAGGAGCTGGAGCTGGATCAGTCCGTCCTTGGGGTTCTTCGCGGCGTATTCCTTGACCAGTGCGAGCGACTTTTCCTCGAGTTCCTTGGCTGCGTCAAGCTGGCTGCGCTCAAAGGCGCGGCTCGCGCTCGTCAGGTAGAACGCTTCGAGCGTCAGCACCGTCTCGGTATCGCTCGGGTCCGCGGCGATCGCTGCGAGCAGGTCGGCCTCGGCCTCCTTGGCGACCTCCGCCTTGGCGTCCTTCACCCAGTTGAAGATCTCGAACTTCGCCTGGCCACGATACCGCTTGAGCGTTTCCCATTCGCCTCCGGGTGCCTTGGACTTGTGAAGCACGATGAGCGCATCGGACTGGGTGATCATGCCTTCCTGCTCGGCGCGGCTGAAGTCGTTGCCCTGCCGGCCGCGGACCAGTTCGAGGTATTCGCGCTGAGCCGCGATGTCGTCCTTCTGCACGCGCGCCAGCTGGCGCGTCGCTGCGGTCCAGTTCTCGAAGAGGTCGCGGTAGACGACCAGATTCTCAGGATTGAGCTTCTGCAGCGAATCGCGCCACTTCTTGAGGTAGATCGCGTTGGTCTGTTCCTTGTTGACCGCCTTGGCGTAGAACTCCTGGGCCTTGTCGAACTGACTGGCCTGCATCCGGTCATCGCCCCGCTTGGCGAGATCCGAAGCGCTGTTCTTGAGGAAGAAGAGCCCCACGAGGGCGACGGCGACGAAGACGCCTCCGAGCCCGAGCGAAAGGGTGATGACGAACTGTTTGTTGACCCGACCTGCCATCGATACGACTCCTGCCATTTTCAATCGGCGCCTTCGCAAGGCCCGACTGGTGATTTCCTTCTGCCGCCGTCACTCACATCCGCCCATCACTTCGAACCGTCACGGGACTTCATGAACTCTTCAATCGCCTTCTGGTCGGTGTCCCCCGATCCTGACTTCTCACCATTCATCGGCCCGGCGCGGCCCTTCATGGGGTTATCCGGCGGGTATTCACCCATCTCGACTTCCACCCAGTCGGGGGTGCACCGCATGATCTCGGCGAAGTTCTCGTCAAGGAACTTGCCGGCCATCGCCGCCAGTTCCTCGCCCGACTGGACCGAATCACTCTGGAACTCGACCTTGAGGTAGTACGAGTAGCTGCTCTTGAGGTCAAAGGCCAGCAGTCGCACCTCTTCAGCCCGCGACACGGTGCCGCCGTTGGCGATGAAGAAGTAGCCGGCGAAGCGCCGGTTGCCCGAGTTGTCCCCAAACTCCATCGTCCGCAGCTTGATGTTGGCCGGGTCGCGGGGGAGCCGGAAGGGTGTTCCGGGGATGTCGGAGAAGCTCTGGACCACGCCGTTGGCATCGACGAAGGGCTTGTTGTCCGGGCCCATGCTGTAGCTGGTCTTGACCCTGAAGATGCGCCCCATCAGATTCGACGGCACGTGATCGTCGAGCGTCCACAGGCTCTGATCCAGCGGGATCGGCAGATCACCGAGAATGCTCTTGAGTTGAAGGCCCGCGCCGACCATGCACCGGTCGGGCACATGGGGCACGGTGTCGATCATGCCCGTGTAGTACGCCAGGTGGACCTGCAGCACCCGCCGCTCGGTTCCGTTGACGGCCGCGCGCTCCACATAGTGCCGCGAGAGGTAGTTCTGCGTCCCCAGCACTTCCTCGATGTCCTTGGGCATGCGCTGGTCGGTGCCGATCCGGACGAACGATTCGCTCTGGTAGGGGATCGCATTCACCTGGCGACCGAGCGGAGCCTCGATCGGCTCCTTCTTGAGGTAGATCTTGAAGTACCCGATTGCGGCGCTCATCGTCACCGATGAGGTTGCCAGCACGCCCAGAACCACCCACATCGCCGGGTTGCGTGTTGGAGACACACCGCTCACGAGGCACCTCCCTTGGCATCCGCGGCGTTCTCGTCCTCGTTCACCAGCTTGTTGAGCGTCCAGACAACGGCCAGGAAGAGGGCCAGACTGGGGATCAGCAGCAGCGTGCCGATGAGCATGTGCGCCTCGCCCGCGGCGAGGTTCACATTGCCCAGGCTCAACAGCCCCAGGACTGCGACACGGATCACGTTCATGAAGATCGCCACCGGCGCGGCCAGCAGCAGCAGCGCGACGCGCTGCCACCAGTGGCGGCAGCCCAGTGCTGCGACGGTTGCGGCCAGCGCGTAGAAGGCCACGACCATCCGCATGCCCGAGCAGGCCTCGGCGACATTGAGCTTGTTGCCGCCCACGCTCAGCGTGTTGCCATCAAGATCGACCAGGAAGCCGAAGATCGAGCCGATCACGCTGAGCATCACCCACGCGCCCTTGCTCGCGATCAGCTGCAGCTGGAAGGTCACCTTGATCATGATCTGTTCGGAGAGCGTCACCGAGAAGATCAGGAACGCGATCGGCAGGAACAGATGCCGGAAGATCTTCGGACCCGTCACCAGCAGCGCGGTCGCCTGCAGCGTCAGGATCAGCGAGACTCCCTGGAGCATGTGGTTGGGAACACCCACGATGAAGAACAGATAGCACATCAGCCCCAGCAGGAACGGGGCCAGAGCCGGCCAGAAGGGCTGCGCTCGAAGCGCCACGATCTCCTCGCGCTTGAGCCAGATCATGTACAGGCTCAGGAACGGGATTGCGTAGGCATGGCCCCAGTCTTCCAGTGCGCCGATGCTGTGCTCGTGCTGCTTGTGAATCCAGCGGAAGAACATCCCGCAGAAGGCAACGAGCAGCAGTGCCGACATCCCGATGCCGGCGGGCCCTAGAAGCGGCGTCTGTTGTTTGCTGGTGCTTGCCATGGATCTCAACGATTCCGACTCATCCGACTCACGAGTCCTCGAGGCTCGTCCGTTCAGGGGGACACGGCCACTCCAGCGACAGGCGTTGGTGCGCCCGGCACAGGAGGCCCCAACTCACGGGGGTCCATCGCCGCTCTGACCCCTCTTCCACCGGGAACGACCCGGACTTTGCCATCAACCCAGTACCCGCGCTGATCGCCCCGAAGGTCGATCAGTTCGTGCGGACGGCCTCAGGCGGTGGGCCGAAAATGTCGTTGCCGAAGTTGCGGTCGATCAGCAACCCGAATCCGTAGTTTGCCCGGAACCCGTTGCGCACGACGGCCAGCGGCAGCGCCCAGAAGTTCGTGCCCACGTTGATGCGGTCGTTGGCCTTCAGATACACATCAGGCTGCGTCTGCTCTGAAATCGCCCGACCATCCAGACGGATCGTCGCCTGACGATCGCGCCCGATCATGCGCGTCAGATCAATGCGCTCGGGAATGGCGAACGAACCCAGGCCGCCCGATGCATCCAGTGCCCGAAGCAGCGTCAGACCGCCGTTGGGCGGCAGGTTGATCGGTCCCGGACGGGCCACCTGGCCCGCCATGTAGATCAGCCCCGACGGAGGTGCGGGCACCCGGATCACATCACCAGGACGGATCACGATGTTGTACTGCTGCTTGCCCGCCAGCAACTGCTGCACGGGGATGCGAATCACGCGCTGGGTCATCGTCGCTGTGCCGGGTGTGCCGGTCTCCGACTTCGAACCCGTCGCCGTGCGAGCCGCGACCTGAACCCACTTGCCATTCAGGAAGACCCATTGACCCGCGGCGGGCTCCATAGCGGCGGTCGTGACCGCTGCGGGTGCCTGGTCCACATCAACCAGATCAACCGCAGGTGCCGGCGCTGTCTGATTCGCCTTTGCTGCAGGCTGTGCAACCGGTTCATCACCAGGCAGGTCAATCGCCGGTTCCTTTGCAGCCGGTTCTTGTGCAGGCTTGTTCTTCGCTGCCGGTTCGACGGCCGGCTGCCTGTGGCCCATCATGCCCGGCGATGAGCCGCTCTTGGCGCCCGGCCCGGTCACTTCGTCAATCACCTTCAGCAGATCGTCGGCGGAGGGCGCGTTGGTCTTCGGTGCCGTCGAGCCCGCAGGCTGATTCGGCGCGGTCGGCGCTGTTGGAACAACGGGCGAGCTCAAGTCCGCGGCGGGCAACGTCTCGGAATCATCAAGCGCGATGCGCCGGATCACGAAGATGTCCTCGACGTTCTCCTCAAAGCGGCCGCCGGAGGTGAGTGCTTCCAGGAGGTGGTACGACGCGTTGGGAATCGTGTAAGTGCCGCCCCGTTCGACGTTTCCGACGATGCTATACGTGGCACCGCGCTGATCCAGGACCGTGATCTGCGCCAGCGGATCCGCCACCAGTCGCGTCATCGCCTGCTGAATGGTCGCTACGGCCTGCTCCACCGTGCGGCCACCCACCTGGAGGCGGCCCAGCTGCGGCAGATCAATCATCCCCTTGGCGTCGACCTGCACGCGGTAGATGTCGGCCTTGTCCGTCGTGATCAGGTCGTAGAGAATCACTTCCAGGGAATCGCCCGGCGTCAGCGTGTAGACAAACGCCTGCGCCAGCAGGTCCTCAGGGAGGGGCTCTGAATACTCGAACTGCTGCCCGTCATCATCCTCGATCGTCGCAATGCGATCCAGGACAGGCACGATCGTGGGCGTGTGCTCCCAGCGGCCGGTCACGCTCGGATCCATGAACGAATCCTGGCAACCGGCCAGGCCCGCGAGCATCCCGGCCATCGCCGTCAGAGCCGCGGCACGCCGCCGACCATCGTGACGGCTCCCAGGACAAGTGGTCGCCGGTGCCAAGAGAAGTTGATTGCTTTGAAGATCCGCCACAAATGACTCCTGCCCGGTTGAAGGGCACTCTGCACACTGTCCTGACACCACGTACGAACCCACGGTCCGCACCAGATGTCACGCTCCGCTTCATCCCAGCCACACCGTGGCCGGAACGCTCCGGTTCGGCGAGCCTGCATCACGCCCGCCGCGGCGTACATCCCGCCTGAATCGAAGTCCGCCCAAACAAATCATCAACGAACTTCACCAAATCCGCCCACCCTCCCATGTTGAGGGAGGCGACGGCCACCAAACCCATCATAGAGCGCGAACCACTGGCCAGTCGGCCAGCATCGACCGGGAATGACACCACCATTGAAACGCACTTCCCGTTTTTATCACACGATACCACCGGCAGGTGAAGGTTCGGGTCACGGCAGGTGATCAGACACCGAACCGATCCGGCCTGCACGGGTGTGCGGCTGCTGATCGGGTCGTCGTATGTGTGGATGCCATGCTCGCCGCGTTCCAAGCATGCTGACGGGGAAGATCGATCTCGCTCCGGGCCGGGTGCAACCCCGGCACGACTCACCTACGCCGGTGGGCAACGCCGGGTTTGCAGCATCACTAAACTCTCCGTCCCATGACCACCCCCCCGCCGGACAACACTCGCCCCTCCCCGACTCCGGCGGATCCGGCCACGGCTCGAACGCTGGCGCGGCACCCACGACCCTTGGGCGGCGATCCGCTGCGTGTTGTCGATCCGCCGGTGCTGAGCCTGTCAGGGATGGTGCTCAACAACGCCGGTGGCGCCAAGGACCAGCTCAGCGTGAAGCGCAAGCCCTCGTGGCTGCGCGCCAAGGTCCCTGGCGGTCCGGGCTACCAGCGTCTCAAGGGCATCATGAACGAGCACAAGCTCTTCACGGTGTGTGAAGAGGCCAACTGCCCCAACATGGGTGAATGCTGGTCGCGGGGTGTCGCCACGATCATGATCCTGGGCGATACCTGCACGCGGGCCTGCGGATTCTGCAACGTCAAGACGGGCCGGCCGCCTACGCTGGACAAGGATGAACCCAGGCGCGTCGCTGAGAGCCTCGCACTGATGAGCCTCAAGCATGTCGTGATCACCAGCGTGAATCGCGATGAACTGCCCGACGGCGGCGCAGGGATCTGGGCCGAGACGATCCTCCGCACCCGCGAGTCCTGCCCGAGCATGAGCATCGAAGTGCTCATTCCCGATTTCGAGGGCAACTGGGGTGCGCTGCAGATGGTGATCGATGCGAAGCCGCACATCATCAATCACAACCTTGAGACCGTCCGGCGCATGTACCCGGCAGTGCGCCCGAGTGCCAAGTTTGATCGTTCGCTGGAACTGCTCCGGCGCGTGAAGGAACAGGGCCTGGTCGCCAAGACCGGGATCATGGTCGGCATCGGCGAGCGTGATGAGGAGATCGCTGCACTCGTGCAGGATGTCCAGGCGAAGACGACCACCGCCAACGGTGCCACCGACATTCTCACCATCGGTCAGTATCTCCAGCCGACGCGCAACCACCTGCCCATCGACCGCTGGGTGACCCCCGATGAGTTCGATGCGTACAAGAAGCTGGGGCTCGAGGCCGGGTTCAAGGTCGTCGAGAGCGGCGCACTGGTCCGCTCCAGCTACCACGCCGACCATCAGGCCGATGTGCTCACCGACATCCTGCAGACTCGTGCAAGCGACCAGTAAGTTCGCCGCGACAACCCGCGTCGGATCTCCGCGCCCGCCTCGGTTCAGCGGCTCTCGCCCACGACGCGTCCGTCGACCAGCCGCACGATGCGGTCGGCCCGCCGAGCCGTGTTCTCATCGTGAGTGACGACGACCATCGTGAGTTTGCGCGATGCGCGGATCGCAAGGAGCATCTCGAGGATCGAATCGCCGGTGGCGCGGTCCAGGTTGCCCGTGGGTTCATCGGCCAGCAGCAGTGTCGGCTGGTTGATGAGAGCGCGGGCGATGGCCACGCGCTGCCGCTCGCCGCCTGAGAGTTCCGCGGGGCGATGGCCGCGCCGGTGCTCGAGGCCCACCTGCTTGATGAGATCGTTCGCCGCGGCGAGCACTTCCGCGCGCTTCTGCGGATACTGCAAACCCCAGCGCACCATCGCCGCGACCGTGACATTCTCCAGCACCGTCAGTTCCGGCAGCAGGTGATAGAACTGAAAGACAAACCCCGTGTCCCGTGCCCTGTATCGATCGAGCCGGGCGCGTCCCTTGCCCACCAGGTCCTCGCCCCGATACTGAATCGAGCAGACGCTACCGCTGGGTGAGCGATCCGGAGTGTCGAGTCCGCCGATCAGGTGAAGCAGCGTGCTCTTGCCTGAGCCCGAGGCCCCCAGAATCGCGACGAACTCCCCTTCATTCGCGGCAAGGTCCACACCCCTCAGCACCGGCACCTTCAGACGCCCGAGCGTGTAGGTCTTGTGCAGCGCCTTGACGCGCAGGCATTCGCCGCCGGTGCCCGGCAGAGTCGATCCCGATGATGCTGATGCAGTGCTCATGAGCGTGAAGGTGTGTCCGGGTGTCGTGTTCAATCCCGATGCTTACTCAAACCGAAGCGCCCGAACCGGGTGCATGAGGGCCGCTCTGATGGCGGGGATGAACGCGCCGATCGTGCTGCTGAGCACGCCGGCGATGAAGACGATGATCGCCTTGTCCGTCTCCACCTTGTTGGGGATGGTGATGAAGTAGTAGATCCGCGGATCCCAGATCACGATGTTGAGCTTCGTGCCCAGCCAGTCGTGGATCGGGTTGATGTTGGTGACGATCACATACGCAAGACCAAGGCCCAGGGTCGAGCCGACGATGCCGATGGCACACCCGTAACTGACCCAGAGCCCCGCCACGCCCGCGCTGCTCGCGCCGACCGCCCGCAGCACGCCGATGTCCTTGGTCTTCTCCGCCACCATCGACCAGAAGATGGCCAGGATCAGGAAGACCGCCACCAGCGAGATGATCATGAAGAGCACCAGCAGGAGGACGGTCTCCTTCTTGACCGCCGAGATCATCATCTTGTTCTGTTCTTCCCACGTGTCGATGCTGATCATCGCCAGCGAGGGAACGGCGTGCTTGTGCCGCTCGGCGAAACGCTGATAGATCTCCTCGACGGCCGCCTTGAGCCGCAGCGACGCCGCGGTTTCGAAGACATCACTCTTGGCCCGCACCAGCACGGTGGTCACGCGAGCCGGGTCGGCGACCAGCGTGCCCTGATCGTCATCGAAGCCGTCGCCCGCCGATGTCCCCGGCTTCTTCACGACCCGCTTGGCCGCGTTCATCATGAGCATGTCCTGCGCGACTTCCAGCGGGATGATCACCACGCCATCATCGACATCGAACACACCACTCTGGAACTCGTTGGCCACCGGCAGATTCCGGCTCACCATCTCCACGGCCCTGCCGCTGGCATCCAGCGGCGCGAGGCTCAGCAGCACCTTGCCATCGCGGGGCATGAACATGTCCACGCGCTTGAGCTCACCGTTGGGCATCGTCTGATAGGGGCTCTGCGGGATGTAGTACCCGCCTTCCTGCCGCTCGTTGAAGTTGCTGGCCTCGATGCCCATCACCATCGCCGGCTGCGGCGTGCCGCTGTCATCGGGACGAGTCAGAGACTTTCCATTCTCGAAGACCTGGGCCCACGTGGTACCTCCGATGGTGTGCAGCCGCGGATCAAGCTTGTCGATGTCCTTGTCAAGCGGCTTGTCGAGCGGCTTCCAGTGGAGCGTGTCGTAGTAGCTGGTGACCTTGGCGTAGGTTTCAGGCACGATGCCAAGCACCCGGACCGTCTTCTTGCGGCCGTCGGGAAGGGCGATGAGACCGAATGACTCGATGAGCGGCGAGGCCGCGGCGACCTGCGGATCCTTCTCCAGTTCGCTCACCAGTTCCTGGTAGTGCGCAAAGCCCGCATTGGGCCAGACGATTGCCACGTCACCGGTCATGGTCCGGCCACTGCCGATGAGCATCGTCAGAAACCCGTTCATGACCGACCAGACCACCAGCACCATCGCCGTGCAGAGCACGACCGCCATCGCCGCCAGCAGCGGCATGATCTTGCTGAACAGATATCTCTTGGTGAGCAGCAGTTGGTACATGGGGAAGGTGAGGGTAGGGGGCCGCAGAGACGCCTTTCAGGGAAGGTGTCCCGCGCCGCCGGTCGGGGAACCACGGGGGGCGGACGCATAACCTGACGCTCAGATGCCCCCCAACCAGCAGAGTTCCAGAATCTGTGTGTGGCTCGATCCGGCGCAGGCCGCGTGGGTCAGGGCGGCAGCCGCCGCGGCGGATCTCACGATCGTCGGTGCCGGTTCGTGGGCCAAGGGACAATCCACCTCCGTCGCCGCGGCATTGCACACCTCCACGATGGATGACCTGCGAGCCATGGTCGCTTCATCGGAGACCGATGCGGTTTTCATCGCGGATGCCGGGGATTTCGGGTCGCGGCCCGAAGACCTCCGTGCCATCGCCGCGGCTCGCCAGCGAGGCATCCGCCTGGGCTCCCTGGATCCCATCCCCCAAAGTGTCTTTGACCTGACTCACCTCTGGCGAAGCGAAAGCGACCTCGAAGATGAAGATGGCCAGCGCCTGGCCGCGAGTCAGCTCGTGGGTATCGAACAGGTCATCCGCCCCATCGGCCTGGCTTCCCGTTCGCCCGTGCTGGCCGATGCATCTGAAGCACTCGCCGCGTTCGGCACGGTGCGCACCGCGGTTCTGACGGTGCATGGGCTCATGGGACAGTTTTCGCTGGCTTCGAGGCTGGTGGGGGCCTTTGACCTGCTTTCGAGTGTCATGCCCGGGGCTGATTACCCCTCATGGATCGATGCCGCCCGCGCCAACCGTGGACACGTGCAGAATCGCCCCGCGACGCCTCCCGAATCGCTGCGGGGCATCGACGGCGACCTGTGTGCACTGGTCCGGCTCTCTGATGGACGCTCTGCCACCATTCATGTCAGCGACTGGGCAGCCAGCGTCGGCTTTGATCTTCGCCTCTACTCACCGCAGGGGGCCTTCCAGATTGATCCCAGTGGCTACTGCTGGACTGCGCCCGATGGAAGCAATCGCGCCCGGGTGAAGAATGATGCCATCGATCCCGCTTTCGGCATGGGCGCGCAGCTGCGGGCCTGGCTCACCACGACGCAGCCTGATTCAGGGCCCATGGTGCTCGAACGTGCCCTTACCGCCGCACACACCGCGCTTCTGAGCGCTCACACCGGTCATCCCGAGAGCCCTTCCACACTGCTCGAAATGGCACGCAGGCTCGAACCCTGAATGCGCGGGGCCGCCACCGCGCAGACCGGCAGAATCACCGACGGCTCACTTGCCCTTGTTGAGGAACGCGCTGATGGCCGCCTTGCCGGCTGGGGCATTGCGAAGGCGAATCAGTTCTCGGCGCTCTGTGGCCAAGGCCGCCTGCCAGCCGCGTGCCAGGCCGTCATTGACGGCGCACAGCACGCTGCCCGCCGGGGTCGCGCTGGCCAGATCAGCTTGGTGCAGTTGCGTGAGCGACGCAAGCGCACGGGCCGTGCTTGCGGCGGTCTCCTTGCGGGCATTGCTTGCCTTGGAGCCGGTGCGGCCGATCCAGTGCGAAGGTGCACCGTCGCGTGCGGCGATGGTGATGCCCGAACAGAGCCACTTCTTCGCCGTGTCAAGCAGGGAGGCGGCATCGGGGGCGAAGGCATCGAAGAGACCCGCGGTTTTGGCGTCATCGACCATCATGGTGGTGCCGGACATGGTCGCCAGTGTCGCCTTCTCCGGGTCGATGCGAGCCGCGAGCATGTTGGTGCCGCCCCAGCCCGGACAGATCTTGAGCCCGGCTTCGGGCAGACCCACCGGATACGGCTTGCCGCTGGCGGAGGGAGCGCCCACCAGACCATCGCACTGCATCGCCAGTTCAAGGCCGCCGCCCAGTGCTGCACCATTGATCGCGGCGACGGTCGGACAGGGAAGCTGCCCGAGCATGCCAAAGACCTTGGAGCCATACTGCAAATAGGCATCGAGCTGCGCATCATCGAGTTCGGAGATGGCTTTGAGGTCGGCGCCAGCGACAAAGACGCGCTCGCTTGCGCTGCGAAGGACCAAGCCGCGGGCGGTTGCCGGGACAAGCTTGAGCGTGGCTTCCAACTGCTGGATCAGCGCGTGATCCAACACCACGACGGGCTTGCCGGGTTGTTCCAGGGTGAGCGTGTAGATGCCTGCAAAGGGGCCATCGGTCTCGTGGGTCAGCGGCAGTGGGGTGGTCGTCATACGCTGGCACAGTAGGGACTTTGGCCGTCAATTCGAGTGCAAAATCCGCCAAATACCTATCGGAATCCGTACAGATGCCACAATTCGCCGGTTCAGGCGGGCGGAATGGCTGGATTGACGGCTTTTCCCGGGAGTTCGAGCTGCCTAGCATCAAGGCCCATCTGCTCGCGATCCATAGGGTCGTGGGTGTTGGGTGTTTGAGTCAGTTCAGTCACGCTCGTTGTCATCTGATTTGGAGATTCAGCTTGGTTCGCATCCGCATGCAGCGTTATGGCCGTCGCAATCGCCCCTTCTATCGCATCGCCGCGGTGGAGAAGCGTGTTCGTCGTGATGGTCCGGTGCTCGAGAACCTGGGTTGGTACAACCCCCTCGCTCCCGATGCTTCCAAGCAGCTCGAACTGAACAACGAGCGTGTGCAGTACTGGCTCGACAAGGGCGCACAGCCCAGCGAGACGATGCGCGACTTCCTCGCCAAGCGTGGCTTGGGCGACCTGAAGGCTTGGGAGGCCGATCGCGCCACCGACCGCAAGCTGGTCGAAGAGCGCAAGGCTAAGGCCGCTGCTGAAGGCGCTGAGAAGAAGGCCTGAGGCCTTCTGACCGGCTGAAGTGGCCGTGCGAGGTCCGGAGCGGTTCTTCCTGAACCCTTTGATCCCACAGCTACGCATGGATTTTGCGTGAATGACTGATGATTCATCGGCCCCGGCCTCGTCCGGGGCCGATGTTCTTTACATGACTCGTCGCGGCGGAGCGTCGCGGCAATGACCTGGTGCACACCTACCCTCTTTCACCATGAGCGACTCGGCCAACCTCCCCGTTTCCAACTTCAACCCCGCCGCGGCACACCATCAGCGTCCGCGACTTCGCCCCGTCCGTGGCTTTCCGGCCCAGATGGGCAATCAGCAGGCGCTTGGTCTGGCTGATGCGCGGCAGATCTCCGACAAGGCCGTCTTTACCTCCATGGCATTTCAGGTTGTGCTGCCGCTTCTGGATGGGCAGAAGACGGTTGATGAGATTGTCGCCGCGGTCGGCCGCGGCTTGACGCGCGAGCCCCTTGAGTTTCTCATCGGTCAGCTCGATGAAGCCGGCCTGCTGGTCGGGCCGACCTTTGATTCCATCCTTGCCAAGATGCGGGCGGACTTTGACAGTTCCCCCGTGCTTCCGCCCGCTTCGACCGCAGCGTTTGCCGATGCGCTCGCGGACCACTGGGTCCGCATGCAGCGTCCTGAGGAAGAACGCGGCAATCCGGTGGAGATGCCCGAGCAGGAGCGCATTGACCTTGGGATCAAGCGGTTCCGCGAAGTGATGGATGGCTGGATCGAAGCATCAATGAAGGACGCCCAGGCTCCGGTGCTCGAATCGCTGCCCAAGGCCATCGTGGTGCCACACATCGACTACCAGCGCGGGTGGATCAACTACGCGAGCGTCTGGGGCCGCCTGCGTGGTCTTGCGAATCCGGATCGCGTGCTGATTCTGGGCACGAACCACTTCGGCGAATCAACCGGCGTCTGCGCCTGCGACAAGGGCTACCAGTCGCCACTGGGTCTGTGCGAGCCCGCGACCGATCTGATGGATGCGGTGAAGAAGGCGCTGGGGCCCGTGATGGCCGAGAAGCTCTTTGCCAACCGCTATGACCACGAGCGTGAGCACAGCATCGAACTGCAGATTCCCTGGCTGCAGCACTGCCTTGGCATGAACGAGAATGGCCACTACCCCAAGGTCTTCGGCGTGCTTGTGCACGACCCGATCGTGAACAACGGCGAGAGCTACGACGGCAACGGCGTGTCGTTTGATGCGTTCGTCGCCGCGATGAAGCAGGCGATTGCGTCGCTGCCGGGCCGCACGCTGATCGTGTCGTCGGCGGACCTCAGCCATGTCGGCAATGCGTTCGGCGACCAGCAGTCGGTGGCGGGCAATGAGAAGCCAGCCGAGGACTTCCGCAACTCGGTCTTCAACCACGACCGCGAGATGATCCAGCTGTATGCCGCGGGCAAGGTGGATGAAGTGATCGCCAGCATGTCGTGGCAGCAGAACCCCACGCGCTGGTGCAGCATCGGCAACATGTGCGCCGCGATGAAGCTCGCAGACCCCTCGAAGGTGCATGTGTACAACTACACCGCTGCGCTCGACGAGCAGAGTGCGAGCTTCGTGAGCAGTGTCGGCATGGCGATGGAGTGAGCCATTGATCTCACGCGGCCAGCGCCGGAAGTTCGGCTGGCCGGTCCGCATAGACACGCACGATTCGAACCTCGCCGCCCAGCGCTTTCGCGGCTGCGTTGGCGAGGGTGGCCTCGTGCTGACGCGATGAGATGAGGACGGTGTCCACGCCCGCTGGCTTGGCATCGGGATCGAGGACCGGTATGCCCATCACCTGCGTGCCGGCCATGTGATCGTCCAGGATGGCTCTGACCACGAGACGATCGTGCGGCCAGCCGGATGCGAGCAGCTCGCGTGTGTGGCGTCCAGCACCGTACAACGCGATCTGGCGGACGCCCTGGGCACTCAGAGCCGCGGCGGTCCTGTCCCAGGCAATCACATCTGCGCCGGCGTGACGGGATTGGACCTGATCCTGATCAAGCCGTTCCTGACCCCAGAGGCGAAGTTCACCAAGCGCATGCGCTTCGGGAGCGTTCGGATCGGTCAGGGGGCGCAGCAGTGAGCTGGTCGCGGCGGTCCAGAGTTCAAGTGCGGGCCGCTTCCATGATCCGGGAGCGCATGCATCGAACGTGGCACGCCAGCGGAGCATTGCGGCGGCGCACCAGTCGGTTCGGCCCGCGGCTGCAAAGTGCCTCGCCGCGGCGAGCAGGATGCCAAGTCGTACACCCTCGCCCATGGACGAGAAATGGTCTTCGATCTTGCGCCACAACTCGGGGAGCGAGTCGGTTGCAAGCGAAGCCTGTGACCAGAGGTGATCGAGCGACCCTTCGATGCCACCGATGTATCGGAAGGCGAGCGTGGCACCATCGACATCGTGCAGCGGGATGAAGTGATCACGCAGCTGGTACATGTGCAAAGCCAGCCAGTGGAGGCCGGCCTTGAAGTCTTGCTGCACGACGATGCTGCGGCCAGCGATCAGGCAGGGGCCGAAGGCTCGGAGAATGGTCGTGTGGACCGGCCACTGCTTGGCGCAGTCGATGAAGAGCAGTTCCACCGGCTCCTGTTCCGGATAGACCTCGCGGGCGAGGGCTGCATCGGCATCGGCGGGGAGCCATCCTTGACGGATGTCGAGCAGATCGAGGTGATCTCGCAGGTTTGATTCAAAGAGCGGTCGGAAGCAGTCGCCCGCGGAGTAACGCGTGGTGATGTCGGTGATGCCGCGGGGCATGACGAAGGAATCGTGCGTGATGATCTTCCCCGCGGCGGGCCGTTTCGCAATCCTGAGACCGGAGGCCAGCGCAAAGGTGCTCCCGCCCAGAAAGCACCCCAGCTCGACGATGCGACCCACGCCGTGCAACTGCGTTGAGGTGAGCCAATGCAGATAGTCCACCTCATCGGGGTGAAGCTGCGCAGGCACGGGCAGGTGGCCGGGAAATGGGGAGGAACGCCAGGGAGTCGGGAGCATCAGCCGCACCATCGGCATCCGACCGGGGCGATGTTCGCTTTGGGATAGTGCCTTCTCGAACCACCGTCTGGCAAGCGCACTTCTCCCCCAAGAGGGGCAGCCTGGTCAGCGGCTCGGCTGCTGCGGCGGTCTCGCGACTCAATGCAAAGGAGCTATGTTCGCGCAGGTACGCCCGGGATTGCATTCGACATCGCGTTGCGTGGAAGCGAGAACGAATCTTTCTGTCACTTCTTCAGGACGCGCAGCCCGACCTTCTTCTCGAGCGCATCGGTCGTGCGTGCGATCAGGTCGTATCCATCGCTTCCGACCACAGCGCACCGCACGACTTCACCAGGTGAAAGCTTGTCGCGTGACTGCACGAAGGTGACCGAATCGATCTGCGGCGCCTGGAAGTAGGCACGGCCCTTGTAGAGCTGTCCGCCTTCGCTCACGCCGCTGGTCTTGCGGCCCTTGGTCTGCATCGGTTCATCGATGATGACATCAAACTGCACGCCCGTGGTGGTGGGCTTGTGTTCATCGAACTGCTCGGCCAGATACGCAGCCTGCTCGAAGGCGATGCGCTGCTGCAGCTCCATCACTTCGTTGCGGCGACGCTTCTTCACTTCCGCAGGCACCGCGAGCTTGGGGTCTTCCTCCATCGTGCCCGCCACCGTGCCGGGTTCGTGCGAGTATTCGAAGACGCCCAGCGCATCAAACTGCATTTCCTCGACGAACTCGAGCAGTTCCTTGTGATCCTCTTCGGTCTCGCCGGGGAAGCCGCTGATGAAGGTCGTGCGGATGGCCATGCCGGGGATGCGATCGCGCAGCGTCGTGATGAGTTTTTCCTGCTGGCCGCGTGTCACGTGGCGACGCATCGCCTTGAGTACGTTGTTGCTCGCGTGCTGCAGCGGAATGTCGAGATACTTGAGCAGGTGGCCCTTCTCGGTGAGCTGCGCAAAGGCATCGACGATCGGCTCGGAGAAGTTGGTGGGGTAGGCGTACATGAGGCGCAGCCACCCCTGGCCGCTGGTCTTCTTGATGGTGTCCGAAAGACCCTTGAGCAGAGCGGGCAATCCTCCGCCGTCTTTGAGTCCAAAGCCGATGTCATCACCGTAGCTGGTGGTGTCCTGGCCGATGATCAGCAGTTCGTGCGCGCCATCAGCGAGGAGTTCGCGAGCTTCCTGCTGGATGCGGTCCAGTGGCTTGCTGCGCATCTTGCCGCGGATGCTGGGAATGGTGCAGAAGGCGCAGTTCTGATTGCACCCTTCGCTCACGCGCAGGTAGCCATAGTGGCGGGGCGTGAGGCGCATGCGGGCCGAGTCGTCCTCGAAGTATCCGATGCCCTTGCCGTCCTTGCCGTTGACGGTGAGGCCGGTGGTCTTCATCCCGCGGTCCTTCGCCGCGGCGAGTGCATTGGCGGCGATCCAGTACGTCGGCTTGTCGCTGGCAGACTCGAGCGTCTCGCGCGCACCTTCCGGACCCTGCACCGCCTCGACGATGCGATCGCGATCGAAGACGCCGACCATCGCGTCGATTCCGGGGGCCCATTCGAGCATCTTGGCGCGGTGGCGCTGCACGAGGCAGCCGGCCACCACGACACGCTTGATTTCGCCCCGTTCCTTCGCCGCGATGGCTTCCTTGATCACGCCCAGCGACTCATCCTTGCTGGCCTCGAGGAAGCCGCAGGTGTTCACGACCACCGCATCAGCCCCGCCGAACCCATCGGACTCAGGGTCATGCGAAATCGGAGCCAGACCCGACTCGGCGAGCAGGCCGAGCATCTTCTCGGAGTCCACCAGGTTCTTGGGGCACCCAAGCGAAATCAGCGAGACGGTTCGCACCGCCTCGTCGTGCTGGCTTGAATGGGAGGTCGTTGTTTGGGTCGTCTTCTTCTTTGCCACTGGAGGCAATGATAGGATGCTGGCCCTGTGATTCCGGGCTATGCGCGTGGCATCCTCCCATCGCATTGGCCCTGGGATTCACGCCCAGAGGCTAGAGGGCCCTCAAATGGCTTGGGATTACCCCCGGGGCGAGGATTGTCGGACCACGCGAGAGCCATCCCATGACCAATGCCGCGGCACAACTGGAGTCTGACGGGTACGTCATCATGGAAGAGTGCCTCGACCCGGACTGCATCCAGAGGCTTGCTCACCTGTGTGAGCCGCTCTGGTCGCTAGGGGATGGAAAGCGACCGGGGATTCGCCGCGTGCTTGCGCGTTGTCCTGCGATTGCCGATCTGCTCGGTTCAACCGTCGTCCCCGGGCTCATCGAGTCGTTCTGCGGGAGGGGCGCTCAGATCATTCGAAGCATTCTCTTCGACAAGACGCCGCAGACCAACTGGCTGGTTCCGTGGCATCAGGATGCCACCATCGCACTCGCCACGAGACAGGATGCGCCCGGCTTCGGGCCCTGGTCCATCAAGGAGGGTGAGCACCATTGTCGTCCGCCTCGCTGGCTCATCGATCAGGTGGCGGTGATCCGGATTCATCTGGATGCGTGTGGAGTCGAGAATGGTCCGCTGCGCGTCATTCCCGGATCACACCGTGAGGGCTTGGTAAGCGACGCGGCGGTGGCTCAGATGGCCGCTGAGGGACCAGTGCGAGAGTGCTGCGTGGGAGCAGGAGGCATCGTCGGAATGCGGCCACACACGGTGCATGCATCGGGAAAGGCGACGGTGCCGATGCGTCGGCGCGTGCTGCACCTTGAATGTACCGCCGTGGCGTTGCCCGAGGGGCTTTCGTGGGGCGAATCACTCCGGCTCGCGCCTCAGGTCTGAAGTGACGCTGCGGTGGGGGAGATGGCCGTGATACGCTTCCAGCATGAACGTCATCCAGAAAGTCCGGTCCATTGTCGACGAGATCCGGTCGGGCAAGAAGCCCAGTGCATTTGCCGAAAACTGGGCACTGGCGGGCCGACTTCTCTCCCGGATGACTTCTGATCAGGCCCGGATCGGCACCATCGTCTCGGCGAAGGACCTGGATGCGCTGAGTGCCCTGGTGACGGAGATTGAAAACAAGGCGGTCTCTGCCGCGGCGGCGCAGGCTGCGATCAAGTACGTCGAGGCTGACATGCAGGCCGCGCTCAAGGCGTTCCACAAGCGGATGTCGCTGGGACGGCTCGCTGACGAATCCAAGCTGGGTGGGCGTTACACCTCGGGCGGCAAGAAGTCGGATCGGGATGCGATTCAGCCTCCGGAGGGGTTCCCTCCGGGTATCTGGGATGCGCTCGTTCGGGCGGGGAAGCTCAAGGACATGGGACAGGGGTTCTACGCGGAAGTGTGATTGTCGCCGCGGGCCCCGGGGGCCACGCAGCGGGTTTTGGACCCAAATGCAATCGCAACACCTCCAAGCCGCCATTGTGCGGTTTTTGTTCGTGGCTGGGGCGGCCGGTGTGGCGGCCTTGGCACTCTCTTAAAAAATGCGGGTGTGGGCTGCAAGAAGCTCAACGGTGGCTCGAAGTGCCGGCGTGAGGAGCGAGTAGGGCGCTTCGCACGGTGCTCTCAAGGTGCAGATCTGAAGATCGCCACCTGGAGCCCCATTCAAACACACCTGTATTTCTGGTTCGAGCAATCAGTCAAAGGCCCGCCGCGTGCGGGCAGGAGATATCTCATGGAACTTGCCACTGCACTTCGTCGGAGCGTTTCGAACATGGCCCTTCTCGCCGCGGCTGCGGGCGGGATTGCCCCCATCGCCTTCGCGCAGGGCACGGCGTGGTGTCCGCCCCAGTGTCCGCAGAGTGTGCAGAAGCAGATCTGCTACGAAGCGGGTCGGGTTGATTCGTACGCGGCACCCTTTGATCCCACGACGCCTCGTCCGTTCTTTGCATCGATGCTCGCGGGCTATTCAATCGTGAAGCAGTTTGATGATCCGACGGTGAATGCGGTCTGCGGCACGACGTTCCAGAATCTGCCCTGCGGCATTGTCTCGGCCCGTCTTGAGATTCAGCTTCGCGCCGAAGCTGACATTCCGTCGAACGATTCGATCTACCTCCAGTGGCTGGGCGGCACGTTCGCCTGGGGCAGCAACATCTCGGCACTGCCCGGAGCGGGCGGTACGTGGAACGCGGGCCAGACGCAGACCTTCAACCTCAACCTGGGTTCACTTCCGGGCGGGTTGCTCACCCAGATGAACACGTCGGGCGCTCTCGACGTGCTGGTCAGCGACGACACGACGATTGAGTATGCCCGGCTGACGGTCACCGTGTGTCCGTGTGATGGTCCGGCTCGCATCTATACCGTCGGCACGGTGGACAACATGGCCGCTCCGACCGAGCCCACGAGCCGTCGTCCGCGTCTGACGGCCCTCCGCACCACGCCTCCGTTCCTGTGGAAGGACAACGACGATTGCACGCTTGACCGTGGCTGGGGCCACACCTTTGCTTCGCTGCCCCGTGGCATCGTCCGCGCCGACTTCACCATCCGCATGCAGCCCTGCGGCGGTGCGTCGAACGATGGCATTGCGTTTGACCTGCTGAATCAGGGTGCTCCCGAGGCCTTCAGCCGCGGGTTCAACATCAACACGCTGGCGGCGCCCTGGGTCTTCCCCACCAATCCTCTCACCAACTTCTACTTTGATCTTGGCTCCACGCTGCCCACGGCGGTCTGCGGCTCCAACCTGCTGGGCGATTTCGGTGACCGTACGTTCGATGTCTATGTGCAGGATGACACCGGCGTCGACGCGGCACGTCTTCGCGTGTGGCCCTGTCCTCCTCTGCGTCGGTTCGTGGGCATTCCCTTCGACACGATCGGTTCGGCGAACATCGTGCAGGCCAATGCCCGCCGACTGGAGGTTCGCAACCTGGGCAGCAGCGGCGAGGATGGCGTCAGCATCGATGCGCACGGCTGCGACGGGCAGACGATCAGCTTTGATCCTTCCTCGTTCGTGAATCGGGCACCGGGCAGCGATCTGCTCATCGCCACGATGGGCGATCAGGATGGTGATGATGAGTCGGATGTGACTGGCGGCTGCAAGGTCAGCTTCAGCGACCTGAGCATCATGACGGTGCGGCCTGCCAAGGGCTCGGCCATGGTCGGAGCGTGCACGCCGGTGCACCTGCACAACAGTCTGACCGGCGAGTCGATGGATGCGTGCCTGGGCGGTGGAGAGGGTGTGCATGTCAGCGGCACCGAAATCGTGGCATTCGAGTGGAAGGTGGAGGTGGGCGAGTGGGTTTCGAGCCTTCAGTTCGCCGGGGAGCTCGAGATGACGCTGCCGGATGGCCGCCGGTTCCGTGCCACCACCATCGACTTCACCGAAGATGAGCTCTTTGCCTCGACGGCTGTGGAATCGCTGCACCTGACCTCCAGCATGAACGCGGCGGGAACTCCTTCAGGTGATGTTGCCATCACGGGCATCGATGTCTCGGTCAGCTCCACAAGAACGGAGCAGGCCGGTGGTGAGTGCATCATCAACACCAACCCCGGAAGCATCACGATGTCGAACATCGGAAGCACGGGCGAAGACGGAATCACCTTCCACTGCCCCAGGGCACAGTCCTTCTCAGTGGACATCACGCCTGTCTGTGCGGGCACGCTGGAGGAGTGTGCTCAGGCCATGGCCGTTTCCTTCGAAACGATCGGTCAGCTGCCTGATGGCACGCACGGTGTGATCGGCACTGCAAGTTGCGTGAAGCGCAGCGAGGCGGAGATGAACATCGGGTGCCTCTTCAGTGACGATCCGTCCCAGGAGTGTACCGCCGAGGTGTTCGATGAAGCCGGAAGCTACCAGGGCAGCTTCCAGGTGACGGTCACGGGTTCACGTCTGGTGCCTAGCCGCGGCCATGTCACTGTGCTCAAGAGCTGTGAGACCTCCGCCGCTCCTCGTTCAACGGCATTCACCTTCAGCAGCCCTGTCTCCTACATGAATGCAGACGGCTCGGTCATCACCGGCACGACCATCCGCATGTCACCCCCGGCGGGCACGCCTGATGCGAAGATCGATGCGATGACCATGCGTCCTTCGGGCATCGCGGAACTTGACATCACGAATCAGCGGATCGTGATGCCCGGCACGGGCAACCCCTGCCCGGCTGACTTCAACCAGGATGGCGGCGTCGACGGCGGTGACATCGATGCCTTCTTCACGGCCTGGGAAGCCGGCGACGCGGCTGCCGATGTGAACTATGACGGCGGCGTCGATGGCGAGGATGTCAGCACCTTCTTCTTTGCCTGGGAGAATGGCGGCTGCTGAATCGGATTCGGTTCATGAAGAAAAGGCAAACGGGCGAGCCAGATGGCTCGCCCGCTTGCATTCAAGGGAAGGCTGGAGGTTGGCCCGGTGGGCCGCTGTCACCGATCACGGCCTGGTTCGTGCGAACGGCGGGCGGATCGGGGAGCATCGGGCCGGGCGTGATGGGGGTGGCGTGCCGACTCAGCAGCCACCGGCTTCCCATGCCGCGAAGAAGTAGCCGACATCGAGGCCGTCCACGCCGCCGTCGAGGTTGACATCGGCTTCGTTCAGACCGGCTTCCCAGGCGATGAAGAAGGCATCGACATCGCTTCCATCAACGCCGCCGTCCTGATTGAAGTCGGCGGGGCAGGGGGGCACCGGGGGAGCGAAGAACTCGTAGCAGCCCATGTCGACCACCGGGGCGGGGCCCACGCCGCCATCGGGAGTGTTGGGATCATCGACCTTGCGGGCGTTGCCATCAAGGTCAAAGGGCACGCGTTCGCTGAAGTCGTTGTCTGCATCGGCGTCGGTGAAGTCGGTGGGGAGAGCGGAGTTGCTGCCCCGGTCGATGAGGAAGGAGCTTGCCGAGAGGCGAAGATCATCGTCGCTGTCGCCAGCGATGCCGTTGGGTCCGGTGAGGGAGACGAACTCGGGATTCGTGTTGACGTTGCCGATGCCTGGGACGCCCTCGCGGTTCTCTGACTGCACGTCGCTGTAGGTGAAGGTGATGGTGGTGCCAGGCTGCGGGTAGAACTGTTCGAACTGCTTGCCGCGCCATGCGTTGCCGGAGGTGTTGTTCCAGACGATGGAGTTACGGACGCTGATGCTTCCGGTGAAGCCGGTGTAGAGGCCGCCGGACTGGACGAAGGCGGAGTTGTTGGTGATGGTGCAGCCGTAGAGGGCCGCGCTGCCGGTGCCGAACTGATTGGCCGAAGCGACCGCGCCGCCTTCACCGGCGTAGTTGCCGTTGAAGAGAGAGTTGGAGATCCAGGCATTGCCTGTGCCAACCGCGATGCCCGAACCGGTGCTGGTGGTGGCGGTGTTGTCGATGAAGGTGCAGCCGTTGACCTTGAGCACCGGAGCAAAGAGGCCGTTGGGGCCCTTGTGGTAGATGCCGCCGCCAGACCATGACGCGGTGTTGGAGGTGAAGGTGCAGTTCTCGAAGCTGGGGGCGTTGGTGCCTTCGATCATCACCGCGCCGCCGTAGCCGATGGAGGTGTTGAAGGTGAAGGTGCAGTTGCGGATGGTGGGCGCGGCATCGATGATGTGCATGCCGCCGCCCGACTCGTTGGTGGTCTGCGTGACGCTGGCGTTGCCGCCGCTGATGGTGAATCCATCGAGCACTGCGCCGGCGCCGACATCCTCGGCGGTGACGACGTGGTAGGAGTTGTCCGCGGCACTGAAGATGTTGCCGATGTTGCCGCTGAGGTAGGTGGGGTTCGCAGCGGGGTCGCGGTCGGCAGCGAGGGTCTCGTTGCCGCTGAAACCGCCGAGCACCTTGCAGTTGTCGGGGAGATCAAAGGTCTGCGAGCGGCCCGCGGTGCCCGAGAGCGTGGTGGGGCGGTAGACGCCGTCGGCGACCCAGATCTGCGTGATGTGACCCTGCGAGGTGCGGGCCAGTTCGAGTGCATCCTGCAGGTTGGTGAAGGCGTTGGCCCAGTTCTGCCCGGTGTTGCGTCCGGTCGCGGAGGCATCAACAAAGAGGGTGTTGCCGGTGTACTTGACGACCTGGAAGCCGTTGAGCGCGGCGCGTTCGTTGCTCGTGAAGCCCGTGGAGCTCTCGATGGTGACGGTTGGTGCGCCGTTGCCAACCACCACGGTGCCGACGACGTAGTCATCGCCGCGGACGAAGGTGTTGGGGGTCACGGGCGCCCCGCCGCAGAAGGCGCTGAACGCGGTGCTTGCGCCCACCTTCACGACGACCAGACTCTCGTAGTAGTTGACGGCGTTGAAGTTGTCGACCCACTGTCCGGCGGCGCCGGGGATGGCGGCGTACACGAAGACGCGGTACAGCCCCGGATCCATCCCGTTGAGTGCCACGCCCACCTTCGCACCCTGCCCGCTGACCTGGTAGTAATCGAACATCAGTCGGCCAAAGTCGGTCGATGCGCCGCTGACCGTGCTCGACGAACCGCCGCCGCTGAGCTTCGTGCTGGTGACGCCCGAGTTGGCGCCGAAGATGTCCACGAGGCTGACGGGAGCCACGACAGTGGTGGACACTGAATTCCAGACGGCGCCCTGGCCTGAGGCGGCGCCGTACACCGTGCTGGAAACACCCGCTCCATTGCCGCCAATCTGGTCGATGTCGACGTTGAATGACTGGCCCATGGCGCCGGTGGCGGTGAAGAACGAGGCTGCGAGGAGTGCACTGATGCGATTCATGATGATCTTTCCTTCTTGAACTGAGCCACCGTTCGCTGGTTGCGCGACGACATTCCAGCCCGGGGCACTCGCCACCGGGTCCGACTGTGTGTGTGAATGTGTCCTTGGCGTTTCGCGCGTGCCGGAGTTTCAAGGTCCGTGAATCGCGAACGTGCTCATCCTTCAAGGCGATGAAAGCTCGCCGATGCGCTAACGGATTGTCACAATTTTTCGAAACTCGTCGGAGCCCGCCCGCGGCGACCAGTTCCCTAGCGGCGGCCGCTCTGGTCCAAAAAAGCGGGCGGGCCAGTTCCCTGGCCCGCCCGCCGATCGATCAGATCTACTGATTGCCGCGGTTCAGCAGCCGCCGGCTTCCCATGCCGAGAAGAAGGCGCTGACATCTTCGCCGTCCACGCCGCCGTCGGCGTTCACGTCGGCGCTGCCGTCACCGGCCTCCCAGGCCTCGAAGAAGGCGTCGACATCGGCGCCGTCCACGCCGCCGTCCTGGTTGAAGTCGGCAGGGCATGCGGAGCTCTCGCACAGCACGGTCGAGATGGTGAAATCGTCGACCATGGCTTCGATCACCGAGCCGGCACCGGCGTCTTCGGCGACGAAGCGGATGCGCATCGTCGATGTCAGGGGAAGGACCTCGCTCACGCGGCGTGAGAAGTTGACCCAGCCGCCGCTCGTGCCGTCACCCGCCGGACCGACAGTTTCAAAGTTGGTCCAGGTCGAACCGTTGTTGTTCGACAGGTCGACCCGGAAGGTGTCGGCGTTGGGCGATGCGCCGCCGGTGTTGGAGTACCAGCGCCAGTAGGAGATCACCGCGCCGCTCGCCGTCGAGAGGTTGAAGGTGGGGCTGATGAGGGTGGTCGAGCCGCCATCGACGTCGTTGGCACCCACCGAAGCGCCGGCGGTGGCACCCGTGACAAAGCACGTGACGCCCGGTGCGGGCGTGTGGTCATCGCCGCTCTGCACGGCGGTGGCCTGCGGATCGGCGCGTTCCCAGCGGCCGGAGGTTGCCGTATCGGTCGCGCTGACGGTCCAGCCGCGGTTGGCTTCCATGTCGTCGGCGAAGATCGTCGTCAGGCCGGTCTGGACCGTGCCCGAGTACGCGGCGGCCGCACCGGAAACCGGGTCGGCCCTCAACCCTGCGCTCGTGCCGGTCTCGAGGTAGAACCGCACGTTGGAGAAGCAGTCCTGTGCCGGGATGCTTGCCAGGTAGGTGGTGCCGGAGATGAGCGAGAGCGAAGCCTGCGTGAATGCGCCGCCATCGACCGAGTACCAGAGTACCTGCGCGCCCGGCGTGAGGGTGAGGAGCGAAGGCGTCATCGTGACGCGGAACGTGGTGGCGCTGTCCGGAGAAAGCGTGGTGGGCAGTCCGTCGGGATACGAGAAGATCACGCGCTGGGGCACGTCGAACGCCTCGACAACGCCGGCTGTGCTTCCGCCCGCGGGGCTGGTGGCCGAGAAGCCCATGCCGCGCTTGGCGAAGGCGGTCCAGATCGCCGCCTGATGTGAGCCGCCGTAGCGGTTGATGTCGGCCTGGAGAATCGCATCGCGTTCATCCAGGAAGTCGGGCGTGCCGGGGGCGAGCTTCATGCCGTCCACCACCAGCTGCATCATGATCTCGTTGGCCGCGGCGCCTTCGGTCAGTGCGATCTCGCGACGGGCCTCAAGCAGCGTGTTGCACCAGATCTCACCGACGTTGTGCACGGCGTTGGCCGTCGCTGAACCAATCGGTCCACGCGGAACACTGCCGCTCACCGAGAACTGGCCCACATCCACGTCGGCGTAGGTCAGCGGCGACTTGTTGAAGTCCGGGGAGTACGGATACCGGCGGATGCCGAAGTAGTAGTTGTTGGTGAAGCCCGCGGCGATGTTGTAGGTCGCGTACGCGCCAGCCGCGTACAACGCGGCGAAATCATCGCCGGGCTGGGTGTTGAGGCAGAGTCCGAAGAAGTCGCTCCAGCCCTCACCCATGCCCCCGCCCTGCGTGCCGGTCAGGCCGCCGCGGTGCAGACGGATGGAAAGGCCGTGCGCCATCTCGTGGTAGACGATGTCGCCATCGAACGAACCGTCGCGATCGGGCGTGGAGCCCGTGAAGATGTACATCTGGCAGCGGGCGCCCGAACCGTCGGTGCCGCTGGTTCCGAAGTTGGCGTTGTTCGTGCCGCCGCCGTCCTGCGATTCCGAACGCACCGCGTCGTTGCCGGTACCGCCCGCGGCGAAGTTGCTCGTCTGGAAGTTGCCGGAGGCTTCGTTGAAGCCCATGGCGTAGAGCCGGTCGTGGAACATGTTGGTGTAGTAGAAGAGCTGCGTGATCGAGGCCTGCTGGTACGCCGCGGGCGCGTCACCGGTGTTGAGGCCGACGTTCATCGCAAAGTCAAAGACGCGGCTGACGCCCGTGGCGCGATCCGCCGCGGAGGCCGTGTTGTCGTTGGCGGCATCCGAGTAGGTATCGGTGTTGTTGCCCACCGTCGTGTTCGCCCCGTCGGGGATCCATCCGTTGGGCGAGAAGGGCGAGACCTCGGCGGGCGTCACCGTGCGCAAGGTGCGGGCGACGAAGGGGTACTGACCGCCGTCGGGCGTGCTGCGGCCGGGCGATCCGGGTGCCGGGCTGTCACCCGTGTAGACGCGATAGGTGGCCGGCTGGGTCGTCTCCCAGACCAGGCGATTGTGACGCCAGAGGATGTCGCCGTTGGTGGCATCGACGACCATGTCGTACGTGTTGCCCACGCCCCGCTCGGGCACGCTCACCCAGAAGGCCGGGACGATCTGCTCGCGGGTGCGGGGGAAGTAGACGCTGCGGATCTCGATGGGGTCCTGGTTGCCGAAGTCGGCAGTGCGCTCGTAGATCTTGCCGCCGTGCGGACCCATCTGGGCCGTCGCGGCGGGCTGCGTGGTCATGGCGATGCCGATGTTCGCCGCGGCAAAACGCAGCGCCTCAAGTTCGTTGAGCGTCGCGGCGGGAATGGTTTCGGAATCCTCGGGCAGCGGGATCATGGTGCTGCCCACGTTCATCAACTCGCCCTTGCCCGAGACGTTGGCGCGAAGCTCGGAGCCGAACAGATCGAGGCCGTTGATCTGCTGCTGCCAGGTCAGGTGCTGCATCAGGCCATCACCGGTGGAGTAGTCGCGGGTGACGGGTGAGGAGGCCAGGGTCGCGCCGTCGACTTCCAGCAGTGCCGCGAACTCATCGGCGAAGGCGTAGACGACGTCCTTGGGAGCCTTGACGCTCTGCGCGGTCAGGAAGGCATGGGGGGAGCGGACGTACTGAGGGGTGCCCAGGTGCGCATCGTCATCGACGCGCAGGCCCGGAATACGCGCCGCAAGCTGAGCGATTGCCGCGGCTCGGGCCGAGCCGCTCTGGGAGAGTCGCATCGCGGCGATCGGCTCGGCTGCTGCACGCGTGGTGCGCTGCACCGAATCCAGACGCACATCGAAGAACGGCAAGCCGCCGTTGCACTGCTCGCAGGGCTGACCGTTATGGGTCACTCCCGTCGCGAGTGCCATCGAACTGCCCGCTGTGACGATGAGTGCGGCGACGAACAGCTTGCGCGAAGAACTTCCGTTATGCATATGACCTCTTCCATCTCCAGGACACGAATCTCTCGGACGCGCGATGCCCATGGACATCAACGCACGCATGCATCCTCCCCGACACCACCCCGACCCGACCCAGCCCCAACCCGGCCCATTCCCCATCCAGCCCCGGCATCCCGCGCAACGCGCCCCAAAGGCATGCTCGCGGAACTTCAATGCCCGTGAATGAACCCATCCCTCACCACGTGCACCAAAGGGCTCAGCCCGACCGTCAGGAACTCCAGTCAGAAGACCGGATGATTGTGACCGCTGTGATCAGAATCGGATTCTGTAAGGGCAGGCTGGGGCATTCCCGAATGGGAGCAGAAGTGCTTACGCTGAACGCAGTGGTTGGTTTCAGACAAGTTTCCAGATCTCCCGCATTGCGGACGCCGCGGCTTCGGATCAGCAAGCCGAGTCGACCCACCGGACCACGAACCACTGGGCATCGGCCCCGTCGACGCCTCCGTCCTGATTGACATCAGCGAGAAAGTCGCCCGCTTCCCACGCCTCGAAGAAGGCTCCAAGATCCGAGCCGTCAACGCCTCCATCGGAGTTGAAGTCGGAGGTGCAGTCCGTCCTGATCAGTGCCATCAACTCGCGCTCTGCGAGAAAGTCGTATGCCTCCTCGACCAGATGATTGCGATCAAATCCATTCTGCTGGTACCAGCGCAGCGAGAGCATCTCGCCCGCGCTGGTGATCTGATCAAGACGCACACAGGCGGTTCGAGGACGGGACGCGGCGATCTGCACGCACACATCGCGATAGCCGCGAAGGATCGCCTCATCCGGTTCCGATACCGGGTGTGATGGCGTCAGCAGGAAGAAGAGCGTGTCGGTTGACCAGCCGTTGATATGCCAGATCGATTCGATCCGGTTGATGATGGTCTGGATGTTGTCCCGGTATGCCGCGGCGGAGTTGCCCGGCGTGATTCCCCCAGTCAGCGAGGCCCGTGACTCGGCCCGGTCATTGAGCCCCGTATTGATCCGCACCATCACGGCCTTCGTGGGTCCCTGCAGCATCCGCAGGCTTTCAAAGTAGTTCGTCAGCGTTGCATCAGACGATGTCGTCACCGCCGCGGCCATGTCGTACGACGATTTGCTCCCCACCGCGTACAGCGCACTCACCGCGCCTCCGCGCTGGCGTTCCACATTCTCAAGACGCATGAAATAGGCGATGAACGGCCCGACCACCGAGGAGGTCGTGGGAGACGCTCGCAGCGAAATCTGCCTGTCCCGCTGCTGAGCGGGAAGATCGAGCGATCCGTACGCAAGCCGGAACGGACCCGCATCACCCGTGCGAGTCGAGAGCACTGGGGAGGTTTCAATGGCATCGAATGGGAATGCCTCGTAGCGGCAGTGGGGCTGGAACGAGCCCGGGCCGCTGCCGCTGAACAGGCCATACGAAAAGTGCATTCGCAGCGGGCCTGAGAGCCCGATCGGACATCGATGGTCCACCACCATGCCCACCAGCGCCGCGCCACTGGCCGTCTGGCCCTGGGGAACATAGAGGTAGTTGTGCGGCCCCAGCAATGACGGCGGATTGTTCAGAAACGCCTGCGCTTCAGGCGGGGCATCGCTGAGACGGAACTGGCTGTCCGCGGCGGGCATCGCATTGTACAGATAGCCCTGCGAAGCACTCAGACCGTTCCCCTCCCCCCAGCTCACCAGTCCCGTTGCATACTCCCCGAACCGACTCGCCATCGCCTTGTGCCAGCCCTGATCCCATCCGTTGGATCGCTGAAGCTGATTCGAATCGCCGATGCACACCACATCCACCCGACCGATGCGAGCGAGTTCAAAGAACGGACGCACTTCCTGTGCGTTGAATGCCGCGATCTGCGCGCCGGCGACGCTGCTGAGGAAGGCGCAGATGATGGACGCGGCACGCATGCATGGAAAGTATGCGCACCCGACCCGACTCCCGCCACCTTTTCAGCCCCCAACTCCAGCACCAGCCCGCCCCTGCCGTACACAGCTTCTCACTTCGACCGGTTCTCGGACGGCGACGCCGCCGACTTGCTGGTTGGTTTGCCCAGAGGCAGACCGATCGTCAGCACCATGTCACCGGGCACGAAGACATTCAGCAGTCCCCGGTCGAACCGGGCCGAGGCGTTCGGTGTTGCATCGATGTCGATCCGCTTTGGCACGGGGGCACCGATGTGCATGCAGAGCGCACCGACAAAGGCGTACAGATCGGGCTCCTCCTTCAGATGCACCGTGCAGCAGTTCTGTTCCTGACGTGACTCTGGAATGGGCGGGCGAAGCAGGATGTAGATCAGCATCAGCGCGGCGACAATCGGCGTCACGTACCTCGCCATCGCAAACACCAGTGCGTAGATCGATCCTCGGCCAAGCACATGGCTGAAGATATCCGTCACCATCGTGTAGTTGAGCGTCACATGCCACGACGCCGCGTATCCGACGCTGGCAATGAGCCCCACATAGCAGCGCGGGATGATCAGCATTATCACCGACACAGCCACCAGATTCAGCCGATACAGCGGGCCCCGCCAGACCAGACGCCAAGGACGCTTGAACCCAGCCCGAATGTTCGGTGTTGAATCTGTCATCGCAACCTGACCTCCGTGGGCCATTGGCACTGCTGCACTGGGCGTCCACATCGCATGATGCAGGATTTCCCCGGCCCGTGGCAAGCGGACTTCCTCAGTTCCTGCTCACCTGGGAATGCAGAAAGAAAAACCGCGGCCCGGATTTCCGGGCCGCGGTTTCAACTTCTGTGCGTCGGGTTCAGTTGCCCGCAGCGGGCCACCGCATCCAACCGGATTCTTACTTGGGTGTCACAACCGGACCGCTGTCCTGATCAGGCAGATCGATGGGCGCATCGGCCGCACCATCCGATTCCTTGCCCTGCATGACGGGCTCCTCCTGCTTCGAGCGATCGTTCGTTCCCTTCACGTTCGATTCCCACTGACGGAACTCGTTGGCGTAATCCGCCTTGCCGTGCACCGTGACGTCGTACTGATTGATCCGCTCCGTGTCCGGGACCAGATACATCTCGGGGACTGGATCAAGACCCGGCTCCCACGCACGAGCATGCAGCACGCGCCAGGGACCAAAGCCTCCCTGCATCTTCAGC
>JBILUL010000001.1:0-99062 GCA_044371005.1 Phycisphaerales bacterium
CCTGGATGTCCTCAAGCGCATCGTCTCGGAGAAGAAGCCCGCAAGCATCCGTCTGTGCGTGCTGCTCCGCAAGCCCGGGAAGGCAAAGATCGATCTCAAGCCCGAGTATGTCGGCTTCGACATTCCCGATGAGTTCGTCGTCGGGTACGGGCTCGACTATGACGGCTTCTACCGCAACTACCCCGAGATCGCCACGCTGCGCGTCGAAGCTCGCTGAGACTCTTTTCATCCCGTGACCAGCGATCCAGCCAACTCCGGTCGCGATCTTCCTCCGCTCGTGGAGGTCAAGCCCGCGGCACGTTCCATCCTGCTGCGCAGCACGCGGCCTGTCGCCATCGCATCGGCGCTTGCCGCGGCGTTCGCGCTGCTGCGGAGCTGGTTCCAGTCGGGAACGCTGTCGACCGGAACGCCCGTCGATTCGTACGCCGCGGATATCTGTGGATTGCTCGCGATTCTGTTCATTCTGCGAGCCGGGTGGAAACTGATCGCCGAGATTCTCCTGTGGGTATCGCGCTCCTACACGCTCACCGGCGCGGACATCACGGCATCATCCGGATTCTTCTCGAAGACATTTGCCTCACTGCCCGTCCGCAACATCCAGCAGATCATTGTCGATCGCACGCTCGCCGAGCGGTCGCTGGGTCTTGGAACGATCCTCGTGAGCAGTGCAGGTTCGCAGCGCATTGATGTGGCGTGGGTGAATGTGGCAAGGCCCCAGGCACTCGCCGCGGCCATCCGCAAGGCACTCGACGCCGCGGCACCCGCCGCGTCCTACCTCGAAGACACGCCGGGAGCAGCACCAGTGAATCCGATCGTGCTCGGGCTTGTCGGGGGCATCGGTGCCGGCAAATCGGCCGTCGCCGCGGCATTGGGTGAACTTGGCTGCCTCATCATCGATTCAGATCGCGATGCCCGCGCCGCACTCGACCGCCCCGATGTGCGCGATTCGCTCGTGAAGTGGTGGGGGACCAGAATCCTGGGCGCCGATGGAAAGGTCGATCGCAAGGCCGTGGCGTCGATCGTCTTCGCGGACCCCACGCAGCGCACCCGCCTTGAATCACTCGTGCACCCCATCGTCCGCGCCAATCGCAAGGATGTCATCGCCCGCGCCGCGGCGGAAGGCCGCAAGGGCGTCGTGATCGATGCCCCGCTGCTCTTTGAAGCACAGAGCGACCGCGAATGCGATGCGGTGATCTTCGTTGATGCCCCGCGAGCGCAGCGCCTCGAACGCGTGAAGTCCAGGGGCTGGGACGAAGCCGAACTGGCTCGACGCGAGAAAGCCCAGCTTTCGTTGGAGGAGAAGAAGAGCCGCTCACACGCCGTCATCGTCAACGACGCCGACATGCAGACGCTGCGGGCACGCACTCGCGCGGTCTTCGAAGCCCAGTGCCGGCGTCACGCCGCGGGCGAAGAACCCCGCAAGGTCCGATAGGGCCCGTAACCGGTGAGATCATCGGCATCGGTTCATGCGATTCACCGTTCCATTCCGGGTCGCAGTCGGGTATGCTGCTTGTACGAGTTCGCCCGCCCCCGTTCCCCCTTGCGCTCTTGCCCAGTCATCTGTTCACGGAGATCTGTCATGCAGTGGTTCACGAAGGTCCTTCTCTGCTCGCTCGCGGCATCCGTCACTGCGTCCTTTGGCGCAGAGAGCGTGACCATTGATCTCACGTCCATGCGGATCGCCAACGGCGTCAATCAGACGCGCACCAGTTCGCCCACAACCATCGACCCGGCCTTCAAGTACTTCGTGGACTTCAGCGACACCACGATGGTCCGGGGTGACAGCGGACTTCTGGCACTGACCTACCCCAATCCGATCCCGCTGGCTCAGCTTCTCGAGTCGTTCTCGCCCGGATCCTCGGCGGCGATGCACACGATCGCGCTCAACCCCGATGGAACCCACCCCTTCGCGGCAACCCCGCAGGTGGTCAGCGGCACCTCCAGCGGCATCACGATCACGATGACCATCGGTGCGCAGATCGATGCCGCGAACATCGCGTCATTCAACATCACGCAGGTGACGCTCAGCCCGGGCATCGTCGGCAGTCTGCGATTCACCTCCGGCAGCATCACCATCAGCCGCGGGTGCCTGGGTGATTTCAACAACGATGGTGGCGTCGACGGCTCGGACATCGCCTCCTTCTTCATCACCTGGGAGGCGGGCGATGCCCTGGCCGATCTGAACGCGGATGGTGGCGTTGATGGCGGTGACATCCAGACGTTCTTCGAGCGCTGGGATACGGGCTGCTGAGTCCGTCAGCAGGGTGTTCGGGTCTGGGGTGACCCGGAAACAGGGGCGGCGACAGGCTGCAGGCGCCGCCACATGCCAACTGCTGGCAGTTTGACAAGGCCATGCAAGATTGTCCGGTGCCACTCGAAGTTCGGGTGTCAGCGGGCCGGCTCCGGACCTCTGGCCGTATGCTGTCTGTACGGTTTTCAGGCTTCTGGGCTCCATGTCGATCCACCCCACCAACTCCGGCCAACCAACCGACCCCTCGGGGCACCCTGATACACAGGCCCTGGAGTTGATCGCGACAGGGGCGAGCAGTGATGAAGCCGCCTTGCTGCACGCGGCCGAGTGCCCGATCTGCCAGGCCGCCATCGCCGAGATCGAGGCGAACAACAAGTTCCTCTCCAACATGCTCTCGGTGGCCCGTTCGGTCGCTGCCACCGATGCAGCAAAGACGCCGCTGGCGCAGCAGCCTGGCATTCCCGGCTACGAGATTCTCGGCGAGATTCATCGGGGCGGTCAGGGTGTCGTCTTCCGCGCCCGGCAGATCGCCACCAAGCGCGAAGTGGCCATCAAGATGCCCCTGGCGGGCTCATTCGTCTCAGCGAAGGCCAAGGCACGCTTCGAGCGCGAGATCGAACTGGTCGCGCAGATGCAGCACCCCAACATCGTGACCGTACACGATTCTGGTCTCACGCCCGACGGCCGCTACTACATCGTGATGGAACTGATCGACGGCCTCACCCTCGACAAGTTCATCTCCGCGGGCAGTGAACAAAGCACCCAGACCGGCCGCCGCCGCACCGCCTTCATCCTGCGCCTCTTCGCCAAGATCGCCAATGCACTCAGTCACGCACACGCCCGAGGCGTCGTTCACCGCGACATCAAACCAGGCAACGTCATTGTCGACGGACGCGGCGAACCGCATGTCGTTGACTTCGGTCTGGCACGCCGCGGCGAGTGGAATCCCGAATCCTCACCCACGCTGGTCGACGAGTTCCAGGGCACGCCCGCATACGCCTCACCCGAACAGGTCGGCGGTGACCCGCGTGCCATCGACATCCGCACCGACATCTATTCGCTGGGCGTGATGCTCTATCGCAGCCTGACCGGCCACTGGCCTTACGCCGTGGACGGTTCGCTCTCCGATCAGATCCGCAACATCAAGCACACGTTACCGCTCGCGCCATCACGCCGCACGCGATTCATCGATCCCGATGTCGACACGATCGTCCTCACTTCGCTTGCCAAGGAATCCGAGCGTCGATATCAGTCTGCCTCCGCGCTTGAATCCGACATCAGCGCGTATCTCGCGGGCCAGCCGATCTCGGCAAGGCGAGCAAGTGTCTGGTATGTGCTCAGGAAAGCCGCGGGGCGACGCAAGGCCCTCTCGGTGGCGATCGCCGCCATCACCATCGCGGCGGGCGCTTCGTTCGTTGCATGGCAGGCGGTCCAGCAGGCGGAGCTGCGCATCGCCACTGCGCAGGCCAGCGCGCAGTCCGCCGCGGCACACCTCTCGCAGCGGCTCCTCTCGCAGATTGCATCCGCCAGCGGCGGCGCACTCCAGCAGGGGTTCGCGCGGCGCATTCTTGATGCCGCGGCGATCGATCTCGACAACGGGCTCTCCAGCGATCAGCCCCTCACCTACGCCGCGTTGCGTCGCCAGCTGGGGCTCATGTACGCCCAGCTCGATCAGCACAGCGCAGCACTGCATCAGTTCCAGGCGAGCCTGGCCGCACTCGAACGCTGGACTGATGCGCCACGCCAAGAACTCGCACAGCTTCGCATGCTCATGTCGCGTGAGCAGCAGCAACTGGGTCGATTCCGTGATGCCGCGGACATGGCACGCCAGGCCATCAGCGGTTCGGACAACTCGACGCTCGAAGGACAATCGCAGCGGCTGCAGGCGCACGCCGATCTCCTGGGCGCTCTCGTCCGTACGGATGTGAGCGGCGCCGATCAGTCACTCGCGGACGATGCGATTGCAAACGCACGTCGCGAACTCAACGCCTATCCCCGGGCCAGTGCCCCGTCGCGGGCTGCATTGCACACGGTTCTGGCGCAGATGGCGCTCGCACGATCCGGCAACTCCCAGGCGCAGGCCGATGCCGACGCAGCGGTGGCACTGGCGCAGACCGGAGCCGGGGTTGAACCCCAGGTGGCTGCGAATGCCGTAGCGGTTCTCTGCCGCGTGCATGCGGCCAAGGGCGAGTTCCCGCAGGCGATGGCGAGCATCGCCTCCCAGGCGAGGGCGATGTCGGGCGATCGCTGGGCGTGGGCTTCGCAGGTGCTTGCTGCACTCGCGCAGCCCTGTGACGCCGCGGCGACCGATGCCGCGACACGCGCGGTGTGGGTGCAGCATGTCGATGATGCGTGCGCTGTGCTGATTGCCGTCGCACGCGATGACGAGCGAGCTGCTGGATTGCTCGCCGCGGCTGCCGGACAGAGTGCCGACAGACTGCGGCTCGGTGAGCGGACCGCGGAGCTCGCATCCGCCGCGGCGGGCGTCATGTACAAGACTCCAGGGCCTGGTTCGCCCGAACGCATCCGTGCGTTGCAACTCGCCGCGGCCGGGTACAAGCGTTCCGGCAACAACCAGGCCGAACTGGCCGCACTCCGCGCCGCCGTGGAGGCCACCGACCTCTCCATCAAGCCCGAGCGATCACTGCAGATCGATTTGCTCAACCGACTCTACAAGCGCAGCGATGAACTGGGTGATCTTACCGGCGCACTCGCCGCGGCGACGCGCTCGGCCAATGCGAGCACCGCCTCCAACGACATCCGCGGGGCACTCAAGACGCTCTTTGAACGTGCGCGGCTGCTGGAGCGATCCGGCAACTTCGAAGCCGCGGCGGCGGAGACAGCCCAGTGCATCTGGCTCGCCCGCGAACGCCACGAGATTCAGTTGCTTGCGGAACTGCATCTCTACCAGGCATGGCTCGCCGACCTGCGCGACCTTCCCGGTGCCGCGGCCGTCAGCCTCATCGAAGGTGACGCCCACCTTGCACGGGTGGAGAATCCTGATCGCATCATCGTTCACGTACTCAACGCCAATCGTGCGCCGGTGCTGCGGCGGCTTGGATTCGGTGAGGAGTGCACTCGCATCCTCGATGCCGCGGCGAACGGGACGCTCGAGACGCTCGGCCCCAGGATCAATGTGACCCGCCGCGTGCTGGAACAGGCGATTCTCAACGCCGAACTCACCGGCAACCGCGCACGCGCGAGCGAACTGCGGCATCGGCTCGCGGAGTGATCAGGCGCGATACGCGGCACCGGGGCCGTTCTCAACGGCGATCTTCTTGGGCACGCCCGAATCGCCCGCGAAGGCGACGCCCATGCGCTCACACACCATGCGACAGGAGATCTGGGCCGAGAGGAAGATCGTGGGCAAGCCGCTGCCGGGGTGCGTGCCTCCGCCCACCAGATACAGATTGTCAAAACCCTTGAGCCGGTTCTGAGGCCGCAGGTGCAGCATCTGTCCCAGATTGTGCGCGAGATTGAACGTGGCCCCGAAGTTGATGTTGGCGGCCGCCCAGTCACGAGGCATCATCTCCCGCTCTTCCACGATCCGGCTGCGGATGTCGTCGAGACCGAATCGCCGCTCCATCTGATCGAGCATCTCCTCGCGGATGCCGGCCCGCTCGCGCTGCCAGTCGATGGGCGAGTTGCAGTTGGGCGTGGGCATCAGCACATAGAGGGAGCTGTCGCCGGGCGGGGCGAGCGTGGGATCGAGGCGCGAAGGGTTGCAGACGTAGATCGATGGATCGTCGCTCAGCTTGCCGCGGCTCACGATGTCTTCGAGATTCTCCTGATACTGCTCCGAGACGTAGATGGTGTGGTGGGGGAGATCGACCTTCCCCTTCACTCCAAGATACAGCATGGCAGTGCTGCAGGAATAGCGGCGGGAATCAATGTGCGAAACCGAGTAATCGCCGCCATTGATTCGAGCCTCATCGATGCTGCTGGAGGGAATCAGGTTCTTGAGCGCCCACGTGGCGTCGGCGTTGATGATGCAATCGTCGTGCTCATGGCGCGTGGTGCCCACCACCAGGCTCGTGGCGCGGGGGCCCTGCGGAGAGGACTCGAAGTTGATGCGGCTGACAGGAGCACCCGTGACGATCTGAGCACCCAGTTCGGTGGCCAGTTCCGCCAGCGCGACCATGAGCGCGTGACATCCGCCCTTGGGGTGCCAGACGCCCCATTCATATTCGATGAACGGGAGGATGGTGAAGAGGCTCGGGCACTCATAGGGGCTCATGCCCAGGTACTTGCTCTGGAAGCAGACGGCAAGCTTGACGTAGGGGTTGCGGAAGTACTTCCCCAGCAGTTCGTGCACCGAGAGGTGGGGGGCCAGCACCGGGCCGACCTTGAGTGTGTCGCGCCAGGTGCTCGCGCTGAAGAGGTCCAGCGGACTGCGCATGGCGTTGCGGAGGATCGGCTCGCTGTGGTGGAGCTTGTAACGGTTGTCGGCGATGAACCTTGCGAAGTTCGCGCCATCGGCCTGGTCGATCGCGCTGATCCGCCGACCCATCTCGGCGATGTCCTGCGTGGTGTCGAGCAGGAGGGGGCTCTGGCCCGGACGCCCCAGCATGAGCCGGTACATCGGGTCAAGCCGCGTGAGTTCGAGGTAGTCGTGCATCGAACGGCCCGCGGAGGCAAAGATCTCCTCGAGCACGTAGGGCATCATGAAGAACGTGGGACCCTTGTCGAACCCGAACGCTCCGGCACGGACGCGGGCCGTGCGACCGCCGATGGTCGAGTCGGCCTCGTAGACGCGGACGCGGACACCGGAGGCGGCGAGCAGCACCGCCGCGGCGAGCCCGCCGGGTCCGGCCCCGATGATGCCCACGGTACCGGGTCCCTCATTTCCCTGGCCAGGAATGAGCGGCTCGCCCTGAAACGTGGCGCACGGGAGTTCGGGATGCATGGGTGGGCGGGTCAGGGTCGTCATCGGTTCGTTGGATTCGCTGGAGTTGGGCTGATGGATGATCCGCCGAGCGGATGGTACGTCTCTGGCCTCGTGATGGATTGAAGGGAGCGGTCCGGGCACCGACGGGTTCCCGGGCCTGCACCACCCCGGCCCCGCGCCCGCGTACGCTCCCTGCACCAATGGCTCGTTCGCTCTGGGCACAAACTCCGCTGGCACAGCGACTGGCCTTCGTGGCCGAGTTTCGTCGCCGCGTGATTCGGGCGGAACGGGAACTGTGCGATGCGGTGCGGCAGGATACCGGCAAGGAACGATTCGAGTGCATCACGGGCGATCTTGCCCCGCTGCTGGCCTCATGCCGCTGGGTGGAGCACAACGCCAAGCGGCTGCTGGGCACCCGTACGCTCTCGGCACCCCCCTTCTGGATGCGCGGCACCAAGGTGCGCGAAGTACGCGAACCCCTCGGGCGCGTTGCCATCATCGCCACGTGGAACTACCCGTTGCAGTTGCTTGGCATTCAACTCATGCAGGCTCTCGCGGCGGGCAACACCGTGGCGGTGAAGCCCTCGGAGCTCTCGCCCCGCAGTCAGACGCTGCTCCTGGAGATCGCCGCGGCGTGCAACCTGCCCGAAGGCACGCTCACCTGGACGGGTCCGGAACGCGAGGAAGGCGCACGGCTTCTCGCCGGCGAGCGATTCGATCACGTGGTCTTCACGGGGAGCACGGCGGTGGGCAAGCGGATCGCCTCGAACCTGGCCACCAGCCTCGCATGCTGCACGCTGGAGCTTTCGGGGCGAGATTCTTCGATCGTGCTGCATGATGCGGATGCGAAACTCGCCGCGGGATCGATCTGGGCGGCAGTCTGCATGAATGCGGGGCAGTCGTGCATTGCGCCGCGAAGGGCGCTGGTGCATGCCGCGGTGTATGACGAGTTCTGTGCGCACCTTTCCATGCTGGCCAGGAAGACGCAGCCGCGGACCCTCATCGACCACGCCGCGGCGGAACATTGCAGTGCGCTGGTGCGCGACGCCATTGAAGCGGGCGGACGCGATGCCGCGGGCCCGCCGGCGGGCAGCCCGGTCGCGGCCGGCTCATTCCCGCCGCCGGTGGGCGCGATGATGCGGCCCACGGCCGTGTTGGATTGTCCGCGCGAGAGCGAACTGGTGGATGGGCGTCACTTCGGGCCTGCGATTGCGGTGGTGCGGGTCGAGGATGTGAGCGAGGCGATCGAACTGCATACGCGCTGTGATCAGCACCTGGCGACGAGCATTTTCACCGGCAAGCCCTCGCGTGTCTCCAAGCTGGTGCCTCTGCTGGGTGTCACGAGCGTCACGATCAACGACTGCATCATTCCGACCGCGCATCCCGAGGCGAGCATCGGTGGCCGGGGTGACTCGGGCATGGGTGTTTCGCGCGGCTCGCAGGGATTGCTGGACATGACGCGCCCGGTCTTCGTCAGCACGAGCAAGGGGCTGGCGCGAAAGTCGCTCTCGCCGCCGCCCGCGTTCGTGGTGGGGCTGATCGCCCGTTCGCTGCGCTGGATCTATGGACGCTGAGCTGGTCGTGGCACTGATGCTCAGTGCCTGAAGGCAACGGCGGCAAGCTGGACGAGGGCCACGATGACGGGCACCATCGACATCGCGACCACGCACGCCGCGAAGGTCTGCCCGTATTGCGGCTTTCGGCGCCCGATGATTTCGATGATGATGATCACCGGAACGATGCTGGCGCACTTGAGCCCGATGGCGCCCCAGAGGCCGAACTTGCCGATCACCCAGTCGGCGAAGGTGTTGAGCTCCGCGGCGTAGTACTCAGTCTCCTTGAACTTGAAGAGAATGGTGTGCGTCAGCATGATGTCCAGCGCGGACAACAGCACCAGCCAGCAGTAGTGGTTGGGGTACAGCACGGGCCTTTTGATGACCTTGTCCGTCGTCGAGCTGAGAACATCCTTTGTGCTCATGGCCAGTACGCGGCGGGAGTGCTCAAGGGTGGGGCGGTTCGGTGGGCTGCCTCACATCGTACAACCCGGGTCTGATCCGGGCATGGGCCCGCGCGGATTGTTCAGGTAGCGGGGGTTGGGATCGAACATGCCCCGGAACAGCCGATGGGTTCGGTAATCGATCCGGGCGAGCGTGGTCGGATCCTGCCCGTTCGCCGTAAGCAGGAGCCTGCCCCCGCCCAGGTCTTCCAGCGTCTTGCGTGGGACTTCCAGCAGATTCGCCATGGCCGCCAGACTCGGGCGGGCCAGACCGAACGTCTGAATCGCCGCGCTGTTCTCAACCATCGATCGCCACGTCGTCGTGTAGCATGCCGAGAGCTGTTCGAGCGACTGCCAGAATGTCCAGATGTTGACGCCCACTCCCCGCAGATAGGCATACATCGACGGAAGCTGCTCGAGCGTCCCCATCTGCGCCGTCTCATCGATCAGCAGCAGCGTCCGCCGCTGCGGGATGCGGGTCCTTGAACTGAGTACGCTCATGATCGCGCTCACCCACATCCGCATCAGGCCCTTGTACGCCGTCAGGCGGTTGAACGGGAGCACGATGAAGATCGAGAGGGGCGCTTCACCTGCGAGCAGGTCGGCGACACGAAACGACGAAGGGTGGAGACACTTGCGGACCGCCCCTGACTGGAACGGATGAAGCATCTGCCGCATCGTCGAAAGCACGCACGAGCGCGTGCCTGCTGAGCTCCCTTCGGGGATGCTCAGATACTCCCTGTATCGCATCGACGCAAACTCGTTGTGCACCGCACCCTTGTCCAGACGCACCGCAAGGTCGTAATCGAGCTCCCCCGCGCCGGCCACTTCCACCACGTGATTGAGCGTGCGCTCGTGCTCGAACTCCGAGCCGCCGGCATCAGCCAGCAGCCCCGCCAGCAGCGCTCGCGACGTGGTCGTCCAGTAGGTGTCCCGCGTCGATTCATGGCCGATTCCGAGCAGGGAAGCCAGCGTCTCCGCCGCTTCCTCGGGCCCGGTGCCGCTCAGGAGCATCATGTCCATCGGATTCATGCTGTCCGTGCTCGCAGACGTTGTGTTGAACGGATCAATGACCACCACCTGGTCGCCAATCTCGCGGCGACGTCGAGCGCACACACTGGTGATCTCCCCGCTCACATCCAGCACAATCAACTGCCCATCGTGCATCAGCGCATTTGGAATCAGCGCCCCCACACCCTTGCCGGTTCCGGTGCCCGCAATCGTGATGCAGTGCCCCTCGCCCTTGCATCGAATCAACTTGCGCCACGGCATGCGCTGCGTTTGCGCAAACCCGAACGGCGGCGAGGTAGGCACCTGTTCACCCATCAGACGCCCGGGGTCGCGGATCCGGCCACGCGAGGGCTCGGGTCGGTCCGACGGTTGCTTCTTCGTCATCTCCATGCTCCATGACACACGCAATCGCCGCGGACGCGGCATCACGGCACGAGCAGATTACCGCACGCAGCACGGTGCGCCAATGGCAATTCCGTCAGGAAAACGCTCCACAGCGTGAAATGGCTGCAGGACGGTGCGTCCTGCCATGGCTTGGCGATGTTTCCTGATGCAGATCACAGGGTGAATCGAGTGAATGATGCTCGCGGATGTGCCGAAACGAAAGTAACGGGCGCAGTGATGAGCGCGTATGGTTGATCAACGAGGCATCAGGGAGAGCATTCACATGGCATCTCGGGAAGTTCGTCGTCGCACAGCGAAGGAGCCTTCGGCAGTACGCGGCGGGTCGGGCAGCATCATCGGGCTCAGGCTCGGTGCACTGGACTTCATGCGCGCCACCGAACAGACCGCGGTCCTCATGTCGCCCGCCGCGGGTCGGAAACTGCACGCACCCACCCAGAGCCAGCTGGCCATCCGCTCCATCGGCGCTTTCCTGCGAAGCGGCTTCTATCGAACGCGATTGGTTGCCTACGACCATCAGAGCGGCAAGGGAGAATCCTTCAAGCTCTGGCAGTCGCTGGGGTTCTTCGCGCGTCCCCGCGGCGGCATCGATGGTCCCATCGAAGCGCCCTGTCTCGAAGGCCCCATCGAGGGAAGCATCGTTCGCCCGGTCACCGGCAGCGAGTACTTCCATATCTCACGGGGTGAACAGCTTCCCTACGGCCCGGAAGACCACATGAGCCTCGATGTCTGCGTCTGTCCCGTCGATGGCCAGCGAGCGCTCTCGCAGGGCTTGTCGGGGGGCAGCGCCGTCGTCCTCGCGGCGGGCAATCCCGGTGTTTTCTGCGGCCACGAACTCCCCGATCCCGCACCCGACGGAACCGACACCCGCACCAACGTCCCGACGCGGCCGATTCGCTACGACCAGGCCTATTTCGTCGTCGTGATGGCGCCCCACGTCTGGTCCCGCTTCCAGAAAGCGCACTGGCCCGGCCTCAAGCCATCATCGCCCCCGACCGGCCCGTATGCGGATTCCTTCTGCGTCCCCTCGCTGCGGGGTGCGATGGATGGCACGCTGCCCGGCGCCGCCGGGTCGGGCGAACGACTCAACAGGGGCGACAGCTTCCGCGCCGGCGTCGAGATGATCGTGTCCAACCACGCCATCGAGTCAGGATTCCGCGATGACGACATTGCGCTCCTCGATGAGGATCATCTCAAGATCTGGGACGCGGCGGTGAGCGCGCGTCGCGCATGCCGACTCTTCCCGGGGTCGTCGGTCGCGCTCGCAATCGCCGCGATGCGGGCCGAATATGGCTTTGCCGCGATGATGGGCGTCACCGAGCATGTGCAGGTCTGTCAGATTGCGGTCGCCTGCCGCGCTCTTGGCGGGGGACTGATCGCATTCCCGGTGACCAGGGAACGCCGCGACAACGGCAACTCCTCGAACCTGATCTTCCAGAGCCCCGTGGGTGTGCTGCACACCTGGTTCGCACGCCGCGATGATTGCGTGCTCTCCTGCTCGGGAATCAGTGCCCACTGCATCTTCAGCGGCGTCCACCAGCCAAGCGGCCCCAAGACGCACCGCCAGTTCGTCGAAACGGTCTGTCTGAGCGCACGCACGAAGTCGTACCGCATGCTCCTGCACGAGATCGACATGAGCGGCACGCGATGGTGCTCGATGCCGGTCGTGCCCGATGGCGGCGCTGATGAGTGGCGCATCGGCAACCAGATCTACCACGATTACGAGGCCGCCATCGAGAACGCCCTTCAGGGCGACCGCATGCAGCAGTTGCGTGAGATTAAGCGACACTGATCGCTCACCACGCGGTCGGCCGATGCCGCCGAACGCACGGGCGCAAGAAAACGCCGCGGCCAGTGGCCGCGGCGTTGATCGGCGATCATGTGTTGGCGGCCTCTTGTTCAGGCAAGCTGCGGAGCCAGTCCCACCTGCGTGGACCCAGTCCTGACCGTCGCTCCGCCGCTCTTGGCGACGGTGCGGTAGAGATTCTCGTACTGACCGATCAGGCGATCCTCGGCGTAGGTCTCAAAGACCCACGGACGGGCCCGTTCGCCCATCTGCGACAGTGCCGCGCGATCGCTCAGGAGGTTCTTGACGGTCGCCGCGATCTTCGATGCGTCCTGATCGACGATCGTGGCTGCACCGCTGGCTTCCACATCACGCCAGATGTCAACACCCTTGGTCGTCACGATCGGAACGCCGCACGACATCGCCTCGATGAGCACCAGACCGAAGTTCTCCTGACTGGTGGGCAGCACGAACGCATCGGCATTGCGGTAGAGGCTCAGCTTGTCATCGCCGGTCACCTGACCGACAAAATGCACCTTGTTCGAGACGCCAAGCTCGCTCGCCAGCGTCTTGAGGCTGTTCACATACGCCTCATCGCCGGTTCCGGCGAGAACGAACTTGCCCGGCACGCCCTGGGCCGCCAGCTCCGCCGCGGCACGGATGAGGTGCTCGCACCCCTTCTTATAGTGAATGCGGCTCAGGAACAGGATCATCGGCTCACCATCGGCGAGCATCGGGAACTTCTTCTGCGCCACTTCCTTCGAAGGCAGGTGCCGGTAGGGCTCAAGATCCATGAGGTAGGGAATGATCGCCGGCGTTCCCTTGGGGAACCACTTGCGGCTCTGATCAAGCTCGGCCTGAGCGGTCGAGTGCACGCGGGCTGCCTTCTCCAGCATCGTCCGGCCACCGGCATTCATGAATGCCCGCTTCTTGAAGTTGCGCTGCTCCATCGACCAGTCATCGAGCATGCCATGCAGGCTGACGACATAGGGCACGCCCATCTGCCGCGCTGCCGCCGCGATCTGCATCGTCGACACGCTCCATACGCAGTGCAGGTGCAGCACATCCGCCTTCGCCAGGTGCGAACGGATCTCGCGAAGCTGTGAAGGACCGAAGAGCTTGCCAAGCAGAGCCGGCCGACCCAGACGCGTCACGTTCGGAAGCTCGCTGCCATCGTGTTCATTCAGCCACGCCTGCGGCGTGTCCGTCGTATCCAGCGTCAGAATGCGACTGGCGTGTCCTTCGGCCGCCATCACGCGGCTTGCATCCAGCACGAAACGGGGGACTCCACCCATCCGCGAGTCCGTGCTTTCGACATAGTGAAGGATGTTCATTGTCTTGGCCTCGATCTCAAAGTCGGGCACGTAGATACCGCGCCGCGCTCTCCGAGCGCGTTTGCCGCAGGTCTCACATGCCACAGCTATCTCCGGGCTGCCCACTCGCAGCCGTCAGAAGAGAACATGCCACAGGAATTGGGTTGTGCCAACCGTTTGGCGCGATTATTCCGAAGAAAGCGCAAAACCCGATCGCACCGGCCTTCCGGCTTGGACCGTCGGTAGCACCCGCGAGGCCGCGCAGACCGCACGATCGGTACGGTCGATGCCGAACACAACACAAATATCCACGGTCCAGCTGGTTCAGGTCCCGAAACGCTCAGGAGGATCCGATCGGAACCCAACCCCGCCTTTCCAGGTTCACACAAGGCTTCATCGCCACCGGCTGCTGGCCTGAATTTGGTTGGCAGCGGCACGAAGATCGAGTATTCTCAAGTGCTGGTCGCATGATTTCGGAGTGGAGAAACCCCGTCATGCAATGTGAAGCGGCTTGAGCCAAAGCGAGCTCGGGGTGCGCCCGTTCGCGGCGGTATGCCATGCGGGCCGATGGTCTTGTTCGGATTGTGTTCGTTGGAATGAAACATGAGAAACTCTGTCCATAGCCGTGTTCTGATCGCGTCCCTGGTGGGTGTGTGCGGCAGTGCGTTGGCGCAGCCCGTCACCGTCAGCAGCCCGCTGACCATCAATCCCGGCGACACGACCATTCTGGGAGTTCCGCTCGCCACCGCCCAGATCACGGTGCAGGGCACCGCGCTCACGGTCAACGGTCGCCACTCCATCGCGTCGCTCGCGCTGGTGCGCAGCGGCGCGGCCGCGGCAACGCTGAACCACACGCCCGCCCAGAGTTTCACCTACGCACCCGGCGATGTCGTCAACGGCATGCACCTGATCGTTTCTGGCGATGTCGTGATCCAGGGAACCGTCGGAGGAGTGGCCAGCTCCATCAACGTGTCGGGCCGCGGCTTTGCGGGTGGTGCGGGGCCCGGTGCTGGGCAAGCCAGCAGCGATGGCGGCTTTGGCGGCACTGGCGGCGGCCACGGCGGTGATGGCACTTCCTCCTCCGTCTTCGCAGGTGGTCAGGGCTACGGCTCCATCACTGCGCCGGCAGATCTGGGCAGTGGTGGCGGCGCCTACTTCTCCAATGTCGGCGGTGCCGGCGGCGGCTGCGTGCGCCTCGATGTGGGCGGCACGCTCACCGTTGACGGGTCCATCGTGGCCAGTGGCATCGCCGGAGCAACGACCGCTGGATTCGGAGCTGGTGGCTCGATCTTCATCACAGCATCAGCATTCGCAGGTTCGGGAACGCTCACTGCCTCCGGGGGCGGCGCGACCAACGCCTGGGGCGGCGGCGGCGGCGGTCGCGTGGCCGTGGTCGCCGGCGCGTCCACGTTCTTGGGGGCGATGAACGCCGCGGGCGGCGTGGTGAGCTTCGGCACGCCAACCAAGGGCGGTGCAGGCACCGTCTACTACAAGCCTTCCACCAGTGCTCCCGCTACGTTCACACTCGACAACGGGACCGGCGCGTTGGGTGCTCCCACCCGCATCACCACCAATCTGGATGGGCTCTCCCTCACGATCACAGACGGTGCCAATGCCATCTGCACCGTTGAACAGTCATTGCTGACCGACATCAGCATCAGCGGCAGTTCACGCCTTCAACTCACAGGCTCGGGGAACGTGGTAGCGGGCAATTTCGTCATGGGGCTTGGGACAGTGCTGGCCGGAACTCTGATGTCTCCGATCGGCCTGGAGGTGGGTGGCGACTTCACGGTGACCGCAGGCTCCACCGTGAGCGTCTCGGGGCTTGGCGATTCTGCGGGGCCCGGCGCAGGCCAGCCCAGCACCACATCATCCACCGGTGGAACTGGCGGTGCTCATGGCGGCACCGGCGCGTCATCAGGCATCTTCGCCGGCGGCACACCCTACGGGAGCATCACCCAGCCCACCGATCTGGGCAGCGGCGGGGGTGCGTTCGTGGGCAATGCCGCTGGCCGCGGCGGCGGCGCCTTGCGTCTCAATGTCGGCGGCGTCTTCACGATGAACGGAACACTCGCAGCCGACGGCGCGGCGGGTACGTCCTCCGCCGGTTGCGGCTCGGGCGGTTCCATCTGGATCACTACCGCCACGCTTGCCGGCAACGGCACCATCCGCGCCAACGGCGGCGAAGGCACGAACTGGGGTGGCGGCGGTGGCGGCCGCATCGCGGTCTCTTACGATGCGTCCACGTTTTCCGGCTCACTGGTGGCCCGTGGCGGCGTCACCAACAACTCCTTTCCAACCCGCGGCGGTGCGGGCACGGTGTACGTCAAACCCAGTACCGCACCATTCGGCTCGCTCACGGTCGACAACGCTACAAGCACCATCTCCGCACCGACCCCGATTGCTGAGAATCTCTCATTCAGCAGCGTGACACTTCGCAATGGCGCTCGCGTGCACATGACGGTGCCGCAGACAATCACAGGCTCCGTGGCGGCCACAGGTTCGACGCGTCTTGAGATGGCCGGCACCAACTCCATCGCTGGCGATCTCGTGCTCGGTCCCAGCACCGGCAACACGCTGGCACATCCCGCAGCACAACCGCTGGAACTGCATGTTCAGGGCAGCGTGTCCATCGCCTCGGGCAGTTCAATGAACCTCAATGGCCTGGGATATTCTGGCGCGAGTGGTCCGGGAGCGGGGCAGTCGAGCACGACCGGTTCGACCGGCGGCGCTGGCGGCGGCCATGCCGGCTTTGGCGCCTCGTCGGGTGTGTTTGCAGGCGGAGTGCCGTACGGATCGTTGTTCCTGCCGACCGACATGGGCAGCGGCGGCGGCCAGTATGTCAGTAATTCCGCCGGGTCCGGTGGCGGCGCGCTGCGACTCACGGTCGGTGGCACGCTCACGAACAATGGCACCATCAGCGCCAACGGCGCAGGGTTGTCGAACTCAAGCGGCGCCGGTGCTGGCGGATCCATCCTCATCTTCACGCCCACGCTGACGGGCTCGGGTCTGATTTCCTGCAACGGCGGATCCAACTCGGCCTCTTCATGGGGCGGTGGATCGGGCGGACGCATCGCCATCTATGCCGACACGTCGTCCTACACCGGCACCTTTGCAACCGAAGGCGGAATCAGTAGCGCCAGCGTCGAAGGCCGCGGCGCGGTGGGAACGCTCATCATCCAGCAACCCGCCGACGCGCACCCGGCACTCATCGTCGCCACGACCGCGGCGGCTTCCGTCGCGCCGACCATTCTCAGTGAACCTGCCACCTTCAAATCACTGCGGGTGTCCGAGGCAGCACTCCTGAGGTCCACATCACCCCAGACGATCAACGGGTCCGTCTCGGTACTCTCCGCCGCCCGCCTTGAGATCTTCGGTGACTGGCAGGTTGGCGGCGATGTCCTCGTCAGCGGCAGCGGCTCAAGGATTCAGCACGCCCGACTCTCGCCCGCATCGCTCACTGTTCTTGGCAACATGACGATCGCAGCCGGGAGCCTCTTCAATGCAGCTGGACTTGGCCACCCAAGCCCCCAGGGGCCAGGCGCAGGTCAGAGCAGCACCACCGGCACCACCGGAGGCGCAGGCGGCGGCCACGGCGGTCGCGGCGCCAACGCAGGCGTGTTCCTCGGAGGCCAGCCCTATGGCGATCCCCTTCGCCCAACCGACTTCGGCAGCGGCGGCGGAAAGATCCTGTCCAGCTTCGGAGGCAGCGGCGGCGGACTCGTCCGGCTCTCGGTCAGCCAGGTCCTCACCGTCGACGGAACCATCACCGCCGATGGCACCAGCACTTCGAACTCGGCAGGATCCGGCTCCGGCGGCAGCGTCTACATCAACGCCGGACAACTGGCAGGCACCGGCCTCATCACCGCCAATGGAGGCAACCCGGGCAATGGCGTCTGGGGTGCGGGCGGCGGCGGTCGCATCGCCATCTCCACATGCACCAACACCTTTCCGCCAGCCAACGTTCGCGCCAACGCGGGCGTTGGCGGCAGCGCCGCCGCGGCCGCGGGCACGATTCACTATGGCGCTTCAGGCGTGATCATCACGCAGCAGCCCGTTGGCGGACGAGGTTCATCGGGGTCGTTCCTTCAGATGAATGTCGTTGCTTCGGGCACTTCGGCGTTGACGTACCAGTGGCGTCGCGAAGTGTCGCCGGGCAACTATGTGCCGCTCAGTGAAGGGCAGGACAACGTCTTCTACAACGTGGACACCGACACGCTCTTCGTGCTCTCACTCAACTGCACGCTCGGCGGCAACTACGACTGTCTCATCTGCGATACCTGCGGCTGCTTCCCGAGCAACCCGGCGATCATCGAAGTCGATCCCGTCGGTGACTACAACCTCGACGGCGGCGTCGATGGCTCCGACATCGACGCATTCTTCCTCGATTGGGAAGCAGGCGAAGGCCGCGCCGATGTGAACTTCGACGGCGGTGTCGATGGTTCCGACGTCTCTGCCTTCTTCTTCAGCTGGGAACGCGGCTGCTGAGGCACACCTGCTTGCCAGTGCGCAAAAACAAGGGCTCCGGCGTTATTCACGCCGGAGCCCGTTGCATCCCCTTCTGTTCGTGCGCGTCCTTGCGCTCGATGGATTGACCCTGTCACGCGGCATGATTCATGCCGCCCGCCGCGGTGCGCTCCTTGCAACACGCGGCGAGTGCGATTTCAATCCCCGTGTGCGCTCTCGCCACGGATCAACCGATTGGCCCAAGCCCCGCGATGCACGCGGCGACTCGCCCTTTCGGACTGCCTTCCCTTTCCTGCTGGCCATATGTCAGTTCCTGAGATCTCGCCGCCTGCAGAACACAAGGCCGCGGCCCGAACCCAACCGCACGCTCCCGAGTTTCGCCAAGGCCTCCATGCCTTCGCCAACCCAACCAGCTCGCAGTCATTCGGTCACCCATGCCATCGACCCCGCCCCACTCAAAGCCCCCATTTCACCACGCCTTGTACTTCAATAATCACCCAAAATCGGGTTATCAGACACCCAATACCGGGCATTGTCGGGTATTCGTACGGTTCCAGAGCACGATCCCTCTACCATCCGGCTCCCATGAACCCACTCTCCATCCTCATCATCGCTCCACACCCTGATGACGCCGAGCTTGGAATGGGCGGCACCATCGCACGCCTTGCCGATCAAGGCCATCAGGTCACCATCCTCGACCTCACCGATGGCTCACCAACGCCCTCAGGAACCCGCGAGACACGACTTCCCGAGGCCGCCGCTGCTGCCGCGGCACTGGCCCCCAAGACTGGCCTGGGCTCGCTCCGCCGCGTGATGCTGGATCTGCCCAACCGCACCGTCCAGCACACCATCGAAGCCCGCCACAAGGTCGCTGGCGTCATCCGCGCAGTGCAGGCGAACATCCTCTTCATGCCCCACCCGGAAGACGCTCACCCGGATCACCTGGCCTCGACGCGCATCGGCGAAGATGCCCGCTTTGATGCCAAGCTCACCGGAATCACGATGCCCACGCCGCCGGGCTTCGATTCCATCGGACCGCCGATCTATCCGCGCTGGGTCATCTACTACTTCTGCTCGCACCTGCGCACTGTGCCCCAGCCCAGCTTCATCTTCGATATCAGCGGATTCGAAGCCCGCAAGCGCGATTCCATTCTGGCCTATCGCACGCAGTTCGTCGACAACGTCCGCAATCAGCATGTGCCTGACTGGATCGCGGCACAGGACCGGTACATGGGCTCACGCATCAACGCCGCGGCGGGCGAAGCATTCTGGACACGCGAGCCTCTTGGCTTCGCTTCCTTCGCCTCCCTCAACGGGTGAACACCTCGCGTGGTTCCTACCCTTGGCCTTCCATGTTGAACCGCTCACTTTCAGGAACTCAACTCATGCGTCGTACCGCAGTTGCCGCTCTTCTCGCCGCGTCGTCATGGTGTGGCTTCGCCCGCGCCGATGAAGGCATGTGGCTGCTCACCAAGCCTCCGGTCGCCGCGATCAAGGCCGCATACGGCGTCGATGTCACGCCCGCCTGGCTCGAGCACCAGCAGAAGTCCGCCGTTCGGTTCGATACCGGCGGAAGCGGCAGTCTCGTGAGCGCGGATGGCCTGGTGATGACCAACCACCATGTCGGTTCCGACATGATCTCCAAGCTCTCAACCGCACAGAAGGACTTGCTCAAGGATGGGTACACCGCCCGCACGCACGAGCAGGAACTCAAGTGTCCTGATCTGGTGGTGGACATCCTCTGGGAGATCGAGGACGTCACTTCCAAGGTCACCGCCGCGGCGGAGGGCAAGGACGATCCGGCCGAAGCCGGCGCAGCCCGTCGTCGTCGCATCGGCGAACTCGAACAGGAATCCAAGTCAAAGACCGGACTCAAGAGTCAGGTCGTGACGCTCTATCAGGGCGGTCAGTACCACCTCTATCGCTACCGCACCTACAACGATCTGCGTCTGGTCTTCGCACCCGAGGAGCAGGCCGCGTACTTCGGCGGTGACACCGACAACTTCGAGTTCCCGCGTTACAACCTCGATTGCTGCTTCTTTCGCATCTACGAGAACGACAAGCCCCTCAAGGCCGAGCACCACCTTTCGTGGAGCAAGTCCGGCACCGCCGCGGGCGATCCGATCTTCGTGGTCGGGCACCCCGGCCGCACGCGCCGCCTCTACACGGTCGATCACCTGCGATTCCTTCGCGATGTGCAGCTCCCGACGACCATGCAGAATCTCTGGCGCTCCGAAGTGAAGAACCAGACCTTCGCCAACCGCAGCGCAGAGAATGCCCGCATCATCCGCGATGACATCGCCGGCGTGAACAACACCCGCAAGGCCTTCACGGGCCTGCTCGCCGGGCTCCAGGATCCCAAGCTCATGGCGATCAAGGTGAAGGAGGAAGAAGCCCTTCGCGCCAAGGTCGCGGCGGATCCGCTCGCCACCGACAAGTACGGCGATGCGTGGGAGGATATCGGCGCGGCCCAGGAGGCCTACGCCGAGTTCTTCCTCGAGAAGTTCACGCTCGATGGCGTGGTTCGCGGCAGCCCGCTCATCGCCAAGGCCCTGCATTTCGTGCGACTTGCCGATGAACTCGCGCTGCCCAGCGATGAACGCCTTCCCGAGTACCGCGAAGCGGGCCTCGAGGAGTTCTACTTCGGGCTCTACTCGCCCGAGCCGATCTACGATGCGCTCGAAGAACACCGACTCTCGATGCAGCTCTCGCGGCTGTGCGAACTCTTCAGCGCGGATGCCGAATTCGTGCAGGAGATCCTCGCTGGCAAGAGCCCGCGCGATCGGGCACGCGAACTGGTTGCCGGATGCTCCTTCAAGGATCCCGCGGCACGCCGCGAACTGGTCAAGGGCGGCAGGAAGGCCATCGAGGCATCCAAGGATGAACTGCTCAAGGTCGCCGCGGCGATTGATGGTGCAAGCCGCGAGCTTCGCAAGAAGTTCGAGGATGATGTCGAGAGCGTTGAGCGGTCGTGTTACGCCGGCATCGCCGCGGCGAAGTTCATGGCCCAGGGCGACAGCGTCTATCCCGATGCCACCTTTTCTCTTCGCCTTTCCTACGGCAGCGTAAAGCCCGTGGGCAGCGACCCGGCCTACACCGACATGGCGGGGATGTTCGCGCGTGCCGCGGAACGCAAGGGTGACCCGCTCTTTGAACTGCCCGCTCGCTGGGTGGAAGCCAAGGACAAGCTCAACCTCAAGGCACCCTTCAACTTCGTCTGTACCGCCGACATCATCGGCGGCAACTCCGGCAGCCCGGTCGTGAACGCGGCGGGCGAAGTGGTGGGGCTCATCTTCGATGGCAACATCGATTCACTCGTGGGCGATGTGATCTATGACGCTGCCAATGCCCGAGCCGTCGCCGTCGACAGCCGCGGCATGATCGAAGTCATCAAGAACGTCTACGGCGCGACCGAACTTGCCAAGGAACTGGGAAACTGAATCCATGAGCCGCGCTCTGTGGACCATCCTGCTGCTGATCGCGTCGAACCTCTTCATGACCACGGCGTGGTACTACCACATCCGCAAGGCCGAGTGGTCGATGTTCGCGGCGATCGGCATCTCCTGGCTCATTGCGCTCCCTGAATACTGCCTGCAGGTGCCCGCCAACCGGCTGGGCAGCCTGCAGTTCGGCGGCCCATTCACCACGCCACAGCTCAAGATCATGCAGGAGGCCATCACCATCGGCGTCTTTGCAGTTTTCTCGATCGTGGTGCTCAAGGAACGCCTGCGCCCCAACGACTGGATTGCCTTCGCGCTGGTCATGGCTGCGGTGGTGGTGTCGCAGATGGGCAAGCGCTGAGGAGTGGTCTCTCCAAGGTGCCTATCCGTCACAGCCTCGCAGTCATCAGCCGCTACGATCCCCCCATGATCCCAACGCCCTCCCAGTTCGCGCACCACTGGGCCATTGATCCCGCCGTCTGCTTCCTCAACCATGGGTCATTCGGCGGCACGCCGCGGCAGGTTCTTGCCCATCAAGACGCCCTCCGCGCCCAGATGGAAGCCGAGACCATCAAGTTCTTCGTCGAAGACTTCTTTGATCTCATGGATCAGGCCCGCAAGGCCCTCGCCACCTTCCTGCATGGCGACTGGCAGGACTTCGCCCCCATCCCCAACGCGACTGTCGCCGTCGCCACCGTGCTCGACAGCCTCGTCGATGCCGGTCGCATCGGCAAGGGCGATGAACTGCTCATCAACGAGCACGAGTACCCGGCCTGCCAGAACAACTTCCGCCGTGCCGCGCGTCGCTGCGGGGCCTCCGTCGTCACCGCCGCGATTCCGTTCCCCTGCCCCAGCCCCGCAGCCGCGGCTGAGGCCGTGTTGAGCCGCGTGACGCCGCGCACGAAACTCGTCCTGCTGAGCCACGTCACCAGCCCGACCGGGATCATTCTCCCGATTGAACAGCTCGTGGCCGATCTCGAACGTCGCGGCATCATCACGCTCGTCGATGGCGCGCACGCTCCGGGCATGGTTCCGGGTCTCAATCTCACCACGCTCAACGCGTCGTTCTACACCGCCAACTGTCACAAGTGGATCTGCTCGCCCAAGGGCTCGGCATTCCTGCATGTGCGCAAGGACATGCAGCCAATCACCCGCCCGCTGGCACTCTCGAACAACGCCGAGAAGCCCAAGGCGGGCCGCTCGCAGTTCCTGACGGAGTTTGATTTCCAGGGCACGGCCGATTACACGCCCTTCATGGCCATTCCCAAAGCCATCGAGTTCATGTCGAGTCTGCTCCCGGGCGGGTTTGATGCGGTCATGCAGCACAACCATCGGCTCTGTCTTGCGGCACGCGATCTCATCTGCCGCGAACTGGGCATGACGCACCCCGCGCCAGACAGCATGATCGGCAGCATCTGCACCATGATCCTGCCCCCGCACGATGAAGCCACCCGAACGAGGCTGGCGCAGCGTCCGAGCAAGTATCACGATGCCATTCAGGATGCCATGCTCTCACGCTTCCGCGTGCAGGTTCTCTTCTGGGGTCTTGCCGGAAAGCCCGAGCGATTCCTGCGCATCTCGGCGCAGCTGCACAACTCGATGGAGCAGTACGAGTACCTGGCGCAGGCCGTCAAGGTGCTGCTCGCCGAGGAACGTGGCTGAGTGCTTGCAAGCGATCATCACGGCAGGGCCACATTTTCCTAGCCGCCGTTCGCGCCTCAGGCCAACGTGTCTCCGTTTCTGCGTCTTGCATCCTCATCCTGTCCGTCCTGTCCATCCGTGTTCCCTTCTTCACTCAGGAATGGGAACATGGATATACAGGATGGACAGGATGCAAGACAGTGTCTGTCCGGCCTGAGGTGCGAGAGAGGGGCAAAACGCTTGAAGAATGCGTTTGCCTTGGAACTGGGAGGGAGGGGGGAGAGTGGGTCACGCAAGAATGCGATTGTGCTCGAAGCGTCACGGCTCTTCATGCTGCGCGATCACCACATTCACCCATTTGCCCTTGGAATAGTTGAACCCCTGCACGGCGCCCAGAGATTTGAGCGATGGAAATTGCTTGAACTGCTCCTCGGTGATGCAGATCAGGCCGTTGGAGTTGCGGTCCATCCACGCATCAAGTTCGGTCACGGGCACACGCTGGGCAACACCGTGCGTTTCAAAGATGAGGCTGTCTTCCTCGTAGCCCACCGCCGCGATCGGGCGATCCATCTGCGGGTCGGCCTTCTTCAGCACCGCGACGATCTGCCGCGAAGTCCACAGCTGGGGCACATACGCGGCACGCAGCGAGAGCACCGCACCACCCACGCCAAACAGCACGGTTGCCGCGGCGAGCATGTGCACGGGCCGCTGCGACCTGAGCATCCTGAACATCATCAGTACGCAGCCGATGGTCAGCGCGCACACCAGCCCCACCAGCGAGTAGGTGGGCAGTCCGCCATAGACCGATTGGTCCAGCGTCGTGATGCCCGCCATCCACAGCACAACGCTCAATGCCATGGTGATGAGCGTGAAGGCAACCAGTGCAACCCGCACCCACGATGCATCTCGCAGGCGTACCGCCCACGCCCGTTGGCTGGTCAGCCCGTGCATGCACAGCAACGCCGCAGCGGGAAGCAGCGGCATCGTGTAGTGAGGCAGCTTCGTGCTCACCAGTTCAAACACGATCCACGATGGCACGACCCATGAGGTCAGAAACAACTCCGCCGCGGGAGGTTCGGGCTCAAGTGTCTGGTGCTTGCGTGCGATCCGTGCATCACCGATGGCACGCACCATGCCCGCCAACGCCGCCCCGATTCCAAGAGACACCGGATAGAGCAGGACCGGCGAAAGGAGCAGGTGATAGCCCGGCGGTCCCCAGTGCCCTTCCTTGGCCTGTACCGAACGCCCCAGCGTCTCCGCGAAAATCGTGTTCCAATACGCCTGGGGTCCGATCCGCGTGACCACCGCGATGAGCCAGGGCAGGCCGATGGCCAGCACGATGGCCGTCCCGACAAGCGGCCGGATCCGCCGCACCAGATCCCAGCGGCCACTGATGCCGCCGAACATCAGGCACGTTGTGGCCACCACCATCGGTGTGATCGGGCCCTTGGTCAGCACGCCCAGACCAACAGCCACCCAGAGCCAGACGACATGGCTGAATGCCGGGCGCTGGGGCGAGCGCAGAAGCTCCCACAGGTGCGTCATGGCCCACATCGTGAAGAAGACCAGCACCATGTCGGCGCGGGCCTGGCGGGCTTCCCAGAAGATCACAGGGCTTGCCGCGAACGCCGCGGCTCCGACGAAGGCTCCAAGGTCGCCCACCATGCTTCGGCCCATCCGCCACAGCAGCAGCACCGTCCCCGCCGCGGCGAAGAGGCTGGGCAGGCGGTACATCCAGATGGCATCCTTGGCCCCATCGCCACCCGTCAGGCTGTACGCCGCGAATGACTGGGCCCAGTAGATCAGCGGGGGCTTGTTGAGCCGCGGCGTGCCCTGAACCATGGGCACCACCACATCGCCCGATTCGAGCATCTGGCGGCTGGCCTGAGCAAACCGCGATTCATCCCGGTCGACGGCGGGGATGGTGAAGAGGCCCGGCACGAACGTGACGACGCAGATCAGCAGCAACGCCGCGATCTGGAGCCAGGGAGCCAGGGCCGGTTGCCCCGCTCGGGGCGCCAATGATTGGGCGGGAGGCGTTTCCACGTGATCAGGAGGGTAGTTGTCGCGGTTGAAGCTGGCGCATGAATGTACAGATCCGTCATCTCGGGCCCGTTGAACCGCTGGACGCCTGGTCCTGGCGGCAGGGCTTGCTCGCCGCCGCGGCGGGCGTGCTGCTTGCCGTGGTGGTCAGCCCGCTGGATGGGGCGATTGCCTCGTACTTCAGAGCCAACTCGCCCCGGGGCGATCTTCGCCGCGAACTGGAGTTCGTGCAGCAGTTCGGCGCGATCACGTCATGCGTGCTCATTGCCGGTGTCATTGCGATGCTCGACGCGCCCAGGCGCCGCGTGCTGCCGCGGGCGGTGGGGGCGATTGTCGCGACTGCCGCGGGCGTATGGGTGCTCAAGTGCCTCATCGGTCGGCCGCGACCCCGCCTGGATGAACCCTCGCTGCTGCTTGGTCCCTGGCAGACCTTCACCTGGACGCGAGGCGGCGAGCCCCTGACGGCCTACGCCTGGGAGTTCTGGAAAGGCCCATCGGATCTGTGGTCGATGCCCAGCAGTCACACCTCCGCGGCGTGTGCGCTGGCGTGCGTGCTCGCCCGGCTCTACCCGCGGCTTATTCCGCTGATGGTCCTGCTGGCCGCCCTGGTCGGCACCGCGCGCGTGGTACTGGGCGCGCACTACCCCAGCGACGTGATCGTCGGGGCAACGCTTGGTCTGTGTATTGCGGCGATGGTTCCGCTCAGCAGCCGCCGGCTTCCCAGAACGTGAAGAAGGTCTCGATGTCGGCTCCATCGACACCGCCGTCTTCGTTGGCATCGGCGATGGTGTCGCCTGCTTCCCATGCAAAGAAGAACGACTCGACATCCGCGCCATCAACGCCGCCATCCTGATTGAAGTCGGCGATGCAGGGGGCCGTGACCGTCACGATGAGCGTGTCGCTCGAGGTGGCGTTGTTGTTGTCGGTGACGATGAGCTGCACGGTGTGCGTGCCAAGCGTGAAGGGCACCAGAGGCGTGATGCCCGTGGCGATGGTGGTGGCCCCTTCCTTCCACTCATACGACACGATGGTGCCATCTGAGTCGGAACTGGCCGAACCATCGAGCAGAACGTCCTCGCTGCCGTTGCGATCGCCATCGACGACCGCCAGGTCGCTGCCAGCGCTCGCGGTGGGGGGCGTGTTGGGGCGCGGGTTGACCGTCACGATGACGGTGTCGGTCGCCGTCGCGCTGCTGTTGTCAGTGACGGTCAGCGAGAGCGTGTGAACGCCCACGGAGAGGGCCACGCTGGGCGAAACGCCCGTGGCGATGGTGGTGGCGCCTTCCTTCCAGACATACAACGTGATGGTGCCGTCACTGTCGCTGCTCGCTGCGCCGTTGAGGGTCACGGGCTCGGTGCCCGAACCATCCAGGTCGGTCACGGTCTGATCGCTGCCCGCATTCGCGGTGGGGGGCGTGTTGGGGCGGGGATTGACGGTGATGCGCACCGTGTCGCTCGCGGTCGCGTTGGCATTGTCGGTCACGGTCAGCTGGATGTCATGCACGCCCACGGCGAGCGTCACGTTGGCGGTCGCGGCCGTGCCGCTGGCCAGTTGCGTGACCCCTTCCGTCCAGCGGTAGAGGACGATGTTGCCATCGGAATCGCTGCTGGCTGCGCCATTGAGCGTGACAGGCTCGTTGCCGCTGCCGTTGACGTCGGTGAGCGTCTGATCTGCACCGGCGTTGGCGATCGGCGGTGTGTTGGTCGCCTGCACGGTGCCGGTGATTGGAATGACCAGCGAGGGCGTGTCGACGTCATTGCTCGCAATCGTCAGCGTGCCCGACTTCACGCCGGCGGTCGACGTGTTCATCGTGATCGTGTGGCTGTTGAGCGCACCGCCCGCGGCATCATTCTGGCTTCCCGCCGGTGCGGTGAATCCGCTCGACGCGGCGAGCGTGTAGGTGACATTTGCGATGCCCGCAGCAGTCCACTTGGCCACATCGCCGCCGTTGCCGACATTGACGCTGATCTGGGCCGTGGAGCCCAGTGCCACCGTGCCGAAGTTGATCGCCGCGGGTGCGGTGATCTTGCCGGGGACCTTGATGTCAAGGAAGACGGGCAGGTGGCCGCCCGCAGTGGTGGCGCAGTTCTTGAGTGCCTGCGCGATGGTCGGTCCCACCATCGTGTTGCCGGTGGTGGTCAGCCCGAGGTTGTAACTGGTGCCGTCGTTGCCCCAGACGCGGTAGGAGTGGTTCGGGTCGTTCCAGGTGGTGGTGCTGTAGGCAATGGCTGAGTTGCCGATGTAGTCAAGGCCCTGGCCGTCGATGAGGCCCGCGCTGACCAGGATCTGGTCATGGCGATCATCCATGCCGCCCGCACCCGAAGGGTCCTGCGTGTGGACGATGTCGAACGCGCCGTTGTTGTTCCATGAGCCGGGCGTGTTGATGGGGTCGAAGAAGCGGCCCGTGTTGTTGGTCTGCGAACCGACGAGCTCGGCATACGCGGTCTGCGTGGAACTCTGCACGTTCATGTCGCCGGCGACCAGGAACTGGTACGCGGCGGGCTTGCCGGTGCCAGCACCGTTGGTGTTGACGCCTTCGGCATTGTCACGGATGCGCTGGGTTTCGATGAGGCGACGTGCATTGTCGGCAGAAGCGCTTCCTGACTTGAGATGCACGTTGTACATCGAGATCGTCGTGCCCGCGGCGTTGTAGCCCACGGGACGGATGTCATAGCGGTAGGTGTGGCGTGGCTGGTCGGTGGTGCTGCCGCCATCACCCAGTGCGATCGTCCAGGTCTGATTGCCCACGAGCGTTGCCTTGCTGGTGCGGTAGACGCAGACGCCCTGACTGTCGGGACCGGTGACAAACGGTGCCGCGGCCCAGTCGCCGGGGCTGCCCGATGCGGTGTTGAGTGCGTTGACGAATGTGGTGAGCGATGCTGCGGTCGAGAACTCCTGCGCGATGATCACGTCGGGCGACATGCTGCGACCGGAGAACGAGCCGTAGACGGCCGTCTGCACATCAGCGATGCGGTCGGTCCCATCCCAGTGACTGATGTTCCATGCGACGACGCGGAGCTGTGCGTGGCTCGACGCCGCGGCTCCCGCCAGCAGGAGCAGAGCAGCACAACGGGCCGAACGAAGTTGGCCGGACAGACGCATCATGATCAATCACTCCAGACCGGGTAAGACCGAATCTTCACCACACCTTATTCGTTCAATGATAGAGATGGGTTCAAGGAAGGAAAGGTCCGAAAAGCCCCCGGGTGGTTCACGTGGCGGGGGGGAAGGCAAAGGCGTTGCAGAAGGAAGGGCCGGAAAAAAAGCCGCGAACGGTTTCCCGTTCGCGGCTTGGGTATCAGATCAGATCAGCGTCTGAGTCGGTTGACTCAGCAGCCGCCCGCTTCCCAGGTGACGAAGAAGGCTTCGATGTCGGAACCGTCGGTGCCGCCGTCGAGGTTCACGTCGCCACAGGCTTCGCCGGCTTCCCAGGCGATGAAGAAGGCTTCGATGTCGGAGCCGTCAACGCCGCCGTCCTGGTTGAAGTCTGCTGCGCAGACCGGGCAGCCGCCGCCGGTGCCGGAGGCGAAGACCACGATCGACGGGCCGCGCCACGCGTTGTTGGAGTAGCCGGCGTAGGTCGCCGCGACGGTCGTGTCGGTCTCGTGGAGGAGGAGGGTGAGGTTGCCGGTGCCCGAGAGCAGCTCGCCGCGGACGGCCAACATGCCGGGGTTGCCGCTGATGCTGGCGATCAGGTAGCTCTCGATGGTGCCGTTGCCACCCGGATTGCTGGGCGAGTCAGCGCCGCGCGTGAAGGTGTACTGGGTCACCTGCTGCGTGTCGGTGTAGTCGGTCAGGTAGTTCTCGTAGAAGGTGACTTCGGGGTTCGCGTTGTCAGCGAAGTCCTGAGCATCGTTGTCGGTCCAGACGATCTCGACGCCGCCGTCGAACGTGAAGGCCGCGTTGGACTGCTGCAGGTAGAGGTGAGCGCTGTCGATCGTCCAGCTGCCGGGGCCGAAGGCCGCGTCGAACTGAGCCGCCATGGGGGCCAGATCGAAACGCAGGCCGCCGTAGCTGGCGAAGGTGCCAAGGCTGCTGCCTTCAACGTTCACGAAGGCCGTGCCGTTGGGACCCGTGCGGACGCCGAAGGGGGCGGGCTGCACGGTGGCGTTGAAGTTGGCTTCCGCGACGTAGGCGCCTTCGCACTGGTCGGGCGTGCCGTTGCTGTTCGCGTCGGTCAGACGACCGTTGAACAGTTCACAGCTGTCGGGAATCACGTTGCCGTTGCAGTCCTGGCTGAAGCCCGACGAGATGTCGGTGGCATCTTCGATGCCGTTGCCGTTGCAGTCAAAGAGGAAGGGTTCGCAGCTGTCGGGAATCTGGTTGGCGTTCACGTCCTGGCTGAAGCCCGAGGTGATGTCGCACTTGTCAAGAATGCCGTTGGTGTTGCAGTCGTTGTTGGCGATCTCGCAGGAGTCGAGCACGCCGTTGCGGTCGCAGTCGAGAGCCGCGTTGCCGGCGATCTCGCACTCATCGGGAATGGCGTTGGCGTTGCAGTCGCGGCTGGCGTTCGAGGAGATGTCGCACTCGTCGGGAAGCGCGTTGTTGTTGCAGTCGCGAGAGAAGCCCAGCGAGATGTCGGTGGCGTCAGGGCGGCCGTTGCCGTTGCAGTCGTTGCCGGACGCACAGATCGTTGAGTGCGTGTTGGGGCTGGTGTTGTCGGCGTGCAGCTGAAAATTGGTGTCGCTGCTGGCGGTGCCCAGCGAGGCGTTGCCGCCGATGATCCACTCAGTGATGGTGAAGGTCGCGTTGGGGCCGCACACATTGGGGCGACGCTTCGCATAGCCGCGGCTGTAAGCCCAGGGCATGGTGAAGTCGGTGCCGCTCGTCGTCGCACCGGCGTTGGGCGCGATGATGCCGTAGATGTCCGAAGCGACGCCTGCACGCTGCAGTTCGTAGACATCGTTGCCGTTGCCGTTGGGCGAACCAGTCTGGAAGAGGCTGGGCTGGTTGAAGATGCCGTACGCGGCGTTCCACGAGCCGCTCGAAGTGCCGCCGCCGAGGGCAATCGTCCACGACTGACCGGGCAGCAGCGTCACGTTGTTCGCACCCGCGTTGGCGCCGAAGTCGTAGACCGTGCTCGCACTGGTCGCGGTGTTGCTGTACAGACGGAGCGAATCGCCGGCGCCCAGGGTAACTGAAGCGGTCGGGGAGACGTTGGTCAGCTCAACGAACTTCGGGTTCGCGCCCGCCATGCTGCCCGAGACGACTTCCGAGATGATGACCTGACCATTGGCCGCGATACACGTGCCCGCCAGCGCCACGACCGCAAACATGAAACGATTCTTCATTCGACAATCTCCCTAAGGGGTTCTTCACCTGTTCCGACACTGCACACTTGGTTCAAACACACACTCTGAATCACCGGGGATCGCCGCGTGGCGATGCTCCAGCGTCATATCTCCATGGACCGACAGCACCGAATGCCTTCCCTGGCATTCGTCACTCATCCACATCTTGTCTGAAAGGGTGGTGCCAATGCACCAGCGCTCTCTCTATGACTCTCCGGATGGAAGGGTAGTGTAAAAGGGCCCAGTGTCAACCCGATTCCCCCGCCTGAGCGCATTCCTCATCTACATGTAAAGCCCCGATTTCCAGACCTTTGCACACCCCTGGGGCCGTCGAATCTCGGGGAGGTGCTCGGCTGCGAAATCACCGCGTTCCCCGCGTTTTTCCCTCTCAGAACCCCCAAACCCCCGACAGGTACCAACCAATCTGCAGGCCAACCAGCGTTCTCGCCCCTGAAAGGGACGCCCGCCACGCCGCACCTACGGTTGCCCAGACCCCATGCGAGCTTCCGATCAAATCCCGCACGCTCCTGCGACTGGTGCCTGGTGGCTCCGCCTGGCCGGCGAAAAATCACTCGACCGACTGCACAAATTCTCGTTCCGATATCCCACCGATGGCCTGGGTGACGCGATCCACCTCGTCATCGCCTGCATCTGCTGCCTGTTCATCGCACTGCCCATCTCCGTCACGGAGATCGTCTACGGCATCCTCCTTGGCTGCTGGGGCATCAGGCTCCCGTTCATCAAGCACTCCCTGCTGCTCCACTTTCGCCAGTGGCCCTTTTTGCTCCTCTTGCTCTTCATCGCGTGGCAGGCCATCACCCTGCTCGAAACCAATGACCTCTGGGCAGGCATTCAGCAGTGGGGCGTGCTCCGCTACGCGGCATTCGCCCTCGCCCTCTACCCACTCGCCCGACACCGCGGCCTCCTCCTCCTCTGCCTCGCCGCGGGCTTCTTCATCGCCACCCTCGCGCAAGTCGCCCTCGTCCTCCAACCCAGTCTCGCGGGGCATCTTGGCCTGCGGCTCCCATCAGTTGAAGGCCGCGTCGGCGCGTGGTGGCCCGTCGTCACCATGGGCGAAGGCCTCGTCGCCATCCTTGCCATTCACCTTGGCGCACTGCGGCACGCCCGCTCCATTCCCGTTGCCGCCGTTGCCTCCATCGGTGCTGCCTCATCGCTTGTTGGTATTCTGATCACCGGCACACGTGGCGCATGGCTCGCCGCGGCAGCGTTGTGCGTCATCTGGGCCTGCATCTTCATCACCACCCGAGCCCGCCGCGGCTTTGGTCTCCTGATCACCGCCTTCGTCGCCATCGCCCTCCTCGCCACCTTGACCGCCGCCCTCACCCCCTCCATCCAAACGCGCATCACCGATGCCCGCAAGGAAATCGCCCGCATGATCGATCGAGGCGAGTACCAGACCAACATCGGCCTGCGCGTCAAAATGGCGCAGTGGGGCTGGGACGCCTGGAAGGAACACCCCTGGACCGGCATTGGCCCGGGCGACTTCCGAGGCTGGGTCCTCGCAAAGTCCGAATCCGCCACGCCAAACGAACAAGCCGCCATCGAAGTTTTCAGTGCCTCACGCCACGGACATCCCCACAACGCACTCCTGGGCGTCGCAGTTTCCAGCGGTATCCCCGCTGCGGTGCTGCTGGTCGCCCTCACCGCAACCGGCGGCATCATCGCCGCCCGCCGCGGCACGCGTCAGGCCGACGGCTCAACCCTCGTTCGTGCCTACGCCGCGGGCCCGGCGTGGATCATCCTGGCCATGACGCTTCTCTGGCCCTTTGATGTAGTCACCCAGAGCGTCCAGCCCGCCACGATTTTCATGCTGGGTCTGGCATTGGCTCCCGGCTGGCTCCCGTCAATGCCCGGCGACGAGCCTTGATCCCTGCGAAGCTCCCCGGAACGGCCCTTCCCGGATCCGAACGTTTGCCAAGCCGGCGCGCTACCAAACCGCTCTTCTGGCGCGTACCCTGCATGACTCATGGCAATTCTCATCAACAAAGACACGAAGGTCATCTGTCAGGGCATCACCGGTTCTTTCGGGGCGGTCCACACCAAGGGCTGCTACGAGTACTGTGGCCGCGTGGTCGGTGGCACGACGCCCGGCAAGGGCGGCACCAAGGATGAGAATGGCCTGCCGATCTTCGATACCGTCGCCCAGGCCGTCGCCGCGACCGGTGCCGATGCGACCATGATCTTCGTTCCCCCGGCCTTTGCTGCGGATGCGATCCTCGAAGCCGCCGCGGCTGGCATCCGGGTCATCTGCTGCATCACCGAAGGCGTGCCGGTGCAGGACATGATCCGCGCCCGCGCCGCACTGGATGAGATCAACGGCGGCGCTGATGTCCCTGCCGAGAAGCGCAAGATTCACCTCGTGGGCCCCAACTGCCCCGGTGTGATCAGCCCCGGTCCCAAGACGGGCGATGGCAAGCGCAGCGCCGATGGAACGCTCAACCCGTACACCAATGCCGGCGTCAAGATCGGCATCATGCCCGGCTACATCCACACGCATATCAGCGAGTCGAAGCTCGGCAAGTCGGTGGGCATCGTCAGCCGCTCGGGCACGCTCACCTACGAAGCCGTCTGGCAGACCAGCCAGCGTGGCCTCGCACAGAGCACCTGTGTGGGCATCGGCGGCGACCCCGTCCGCGGCATGAACCACATCGACTGCATCCGCATGTTCGAGGCCGACCCCGATACGCACGCCATTCTGATGATCGGCGAGATCGGTGGTACCGACGAGATCGAAGCCGCGAACTACATCAAGCAGAACGTGAAGAAGCCAGTCGCCGCGTTCATCGCGGGTCGTACCGCACCTCCGGGCCGCCGCATGGGCCACGCCGGTGCGATCATCGGCGGAGCCGACGACACGGCCGACTCCAAGATCGCTGCGCTCAAGGCAGCAGGCGTGGAAGTCGCGATGAGTCCCGCCGACATGGGCGCGGCGGTGATGAAGGCGATGAAGCTGGGTTGAGCTCAGGGGAAAGTGCGTCGCACTTTCAACCTCCTGCAATACCACCAAAGTACCAACGAATGTGCCACCGATTCCCGGTTTCGGAATCGGTGTCCCCGTTTTGGACTTCTCCCAGAGCGGAGTGCCTGTGCACCACTCCTGAACCCCCGCACCCTCTCCCCACGGCCCCATACCCTCCCCCATGGACGGCCCTTCCTTCCGGCAACTGGCTCACAGCATGGTGGATCTGATCGCCGACTACTGGGAGTCGGTCGAGCAGTATCCCGTCCTTTCCAAGGTCGCACCCGGCGAGATTCTCGCCAAGCTGCCCGCGCACGCACCGCAGTTCGGTGAGCACGATCCCTCCAATCCGCAGGCATTCCTCAAGGCCATTCGCACGGATCTTGATGCGATCATCATGCCGGGCATCACGCACTGGCAGCATCCGCAGTTTTACGCCTTCTTCTCCGCCAACGTCTCCGGGCCCGCAGTGCTCGCCGACATGCTCTCCTCCGGTCTTGGTGTACAGGGCATGATCTGGGCCACCAGCCCCGCCTGCACCGAACTCGAACAGCGCATGCTCGATTGGCTCGGCAGCGCGATCGGCCTGCCTGACCAGTTCCTCTTCTCCTCCAAAGGCAAGGGCGGGGGCGTCATCGCAGGGACCGCAAGTGAATCAACGCTCGTCTGCATGCTCGCGGCACGCGAACAGGCCCGCCGCGAGGGCGCTCAAGGCAAACTCGTCGCCTACACCAGCAATCAAGCCCACTCTTCCGTGATGAAAGCCGCAATGATCGCCGGGATCGCCACCGGCCCGGGCGACAGCGAAGCCGTGCGGATGATCGAGGTCGATGAGCAGTGCCGCATGCGGCCCGAAGCCCTCGCCGCGGCGATGACTCAGGACCTTGATGCAGGCCGCGTCCCCTTCTTCGTCGCTGCGACCGCCGGAACCACCGGCGTCACCGCCGTCGATCCCATCCGCGACATCGCCCGCACCGTCCGCGAGCTCGCCTCCAGCGTCTGGATCCATATCGATGCCGCGCACAGCGGCGCAGCCTGCATCTGCCCCGAGATGCGATGGATGATCGATGGCGTTGATTTGTGCGACTCGATCTGTTTCAATCCGCACAAGTGGCTGCTCACCAACTTTGATTGCGGGTGCCTGTGGGTCGCCGATCGCACGCACCTCATCGGCGCGATGAGCGTCACGCCCGAATACCTGCGCAATGCCGCGAGCGATTCGGGTGCTGTCGTCGATTACCGCGACTGGCAGGTGCCCCTGGGCCGGCGCTTCCGTTCGCTCAAGATCTGGTTTGTCATGCGGGCCTACGGCATCGAAGGCCTTCGCGTGTACATCCGCGAACATCTGCGACTGGCCGCACTCTTTGAATCACTCGTGCGCGAAGACCCACGATTTGAGATCGTCGCCACACGCACCGTGAATCTGGTCTGCATTCGCCTTCGCGAAGGCGGCGACGCGGCGAACAAGGCACTGATGGATCGCATCAACGCCAGCGGCAAGGCCTATCTCACGCACACCGTGCTGCCTCGTTCGCACCCCACGCTGCCCGGGGCTGTCATTCTGCGCATCGCCATCAGCGGAGCCGCGACCCGCGAACATCATGTCCGCGCCCTCTGGGAGCAGTTGCAGAGTCTGGCCTGATTGGCTACGCTGCGCGTATGAGCCAGGCCAACTTCTCCGCACTCACGCTCCGGGAGTTCATTGATGCCATCGGCGCCAAGGTGCCCACGCCCGGCGGTGGCGCAGTGGCCAGCGCTGTCGGAGCCATCGCCGCGGCACTGGGCCGCATGGTCGTGAGCTACTCGCTTGGCAAGAAGAACCTCGCAGAACATCAACCCCTGCTTCAGGATGCCGATGCACGCCTCATTCGTGCTGCCCGCGTGCTCATGATGCTCGCCGATGAAGACGCCGCGGCGTACGGCGCGGTGAACGAACTCTCCAAGCTCCCCGAAAGCGATCCGCGTCGCGTCGAGCTCGCCGCGGCACAGGCCGCCAGTGCGCAGGTGCCCCTTTCCGTCGCCGCCGCGGCAGTGGATCTGCTCCGTCTCTTCCGCGACCTTGCCGGCACCACCAACAGATATCTGCGCAGTGATCTGGGTATCGCCGCGGTGCTGGCGCGAGCCACCGTCGATGCCTCCCGGTGGAATGTGCTGATCAATCTGCCCTCGCTACCCGCCGATCAGGCCGCTGCAGTGGGCAAAGCCATCGATGAGTTGTGCGGGCTGGCCAAGACACTCTGTGCGGATGTGGAAGCGCGCTGCGCGGCGTGAGAACCGGCACGATTGATTTTCGTTCGTCATGGTTTCTGTTGTACCGGATGACGTGAACACCAATCGCATCCACGTTCCCCTACGTGCACACCTTCGGTGTGCGGGTCTCTTTCGCGTCCGACCCGGGGTGGCGCACGTAAAGCCGTGCTTCACCCCGGGCTAAGCACGTCCAGGCCTTTGGCCTGAAGAGGGCGCGTGCGGTTTGGTTTGTTTGCCTGAACCACGTCGGTGCGTACACCACCCCAAGAACGACATGATGATCGGCACTCGGAGTTGACCTGAAACCCCATCACGTCGCTTCGCGACGGATCCGACCGCCCGCAGGCGCCGCGGCGGGCGTCTCCTTGGGCTTGGAATCAAGCGCGACGCGCAACGCATCAATCGCCTCGGCATGCCTGCGGCAGACCGTTGATTTGTTCTTCTTGAGCAGCTCACCCACCTGAGCCATGCTCTTGTTCTCGACATAGAGCATGCGGATGAGCGCGCCGTGCTCATCACTGAGTTGGCCCAGCGCCGCCTTGAGGCGGGCACGCAACTCGCGAGTCTCAAGGTTCGCCGCGGCGGGCGCTCTGCGATCCTGTGGATCAAGCCCCGGTTCATCGTCGCGAACGCTGGAAATCAGGAAAACCGCGCCCAGACGCTCCACGGCCTGCGCGAACTTGCGAGCGAGCACATCCGGGTCGTTGGGGTCTTCGGGCGTCGCGGGCTTCTTGGGCGAGTCCTGATCAGCCGCGAGCAGTTCATCGATCGCGGCCTGTTCGTTGACGCTGCGGCGTGCCGCGGGGGGCAGCCAGGTCATCTTGCGAAGACCATCGAAGATCGCGCCGCGGATGCGGTAGTGGGCAAAGGTCGTGAACGAGACGCCACGCGAGGGTTCGAAGCCGCGGGCGGCTTCGGCAAGCCCGACCTGACCGAACGCGACCAGCTCGTCATAGTCGACATGATGCGGCAGCGTCTTGGCGATGTTGCGCGCCAAGGCCTTGAGGTAGGGCTGCTGGTCGAGGATGAGTTGGTCGGTGGTGGACGACATACGGCAGGAAGCTGGACCGCCGATGGTAGTGCCACTGCCGCGTGCACCGCGTGCGAGGGTCGGGCTCGGCCATAGGGCGAACGCCGTCTCCAATTCCCCGCCCTACTTCAGGCAGGCCTGTCACTTCTTGCGTCGTGCCGATCTTGTTCAGCCATGGTCTCATCGCCGAGCGGGGAAGGGAACATGGATGGACAGGATAGACAGGATGGGGAATGAGGCCCAACACGTGCTTTGAAGAGAGAGGGGAGAAGCGTGTTCAGGCGAGATTTGCGGGCTGCAAGAACAGTTGAATCACGGATTCGAGGTTCTGCGACTCACCCCCCGCACATGCGGAAGAGTGACCGAGCATGCAGGCAAGATGAAGCATCCGACGGCGATTCAGCTTCAGGCTCTCCGATGTCTCAGCAAAGTGAGCGGCAAAGAACCTGAGTACATCAGGCATGCCTTTTCCCTTCCTCGTCTTTCTCTTATCCTGTCCATCCTGTCTATCCATGTTCCTCTCTTCGTTGGGAACATGGATGTAAAGGACGAGCAGAACCTTGAACGAGCGAGGGTTTCACATTGGCCGGAAGATGAAGATGATGAAGTAAATGGCGCACAGGGCCAGCACGACCAGTGCCGCGATGCGGGTGTTCTGTTCCCATGCCGCGGGAGGGGGAGCTGGTTCCTGCACCGGACGAACCTGAACAGGCCGCGGCAGCTGACGGATACCCGAACTCATGCTGGTGGCCGGTTCAAGCTCGATGATGCCGGTGCCGCGTGTGGGTTCCGCTGGGGGCGTGCGAGCGGGCCGCGTCAGCACATCCCAGAAGCGTTCGAATCGCAGCGTCGTCACGCCGATCACCAGTGTGTCGCCGTGGGCCAGCGGCATCGGCGCTTCAAGCACGCGGCCATTGAGACGAGTGCCCCAGCGGCTGCCGGCATCGGCCACGGCAATCTCCTCGCCGCGGCGGGTCAGAAGCAGATGCTGCTTGCTTACGTGCCCATCGGGCAGATGAATCGAAGCTCCTTCACCCCGCCCAATGGTCACCGTCTCACCATCCGCCAGCGTGAGATCCACCGTCAAATGCAGCGTCTGCTGCTTCGAGACGGTGTCGATGCGAAGGCGCGGGCCGCACCAGGATGGAGAAGGTTCAATCGTGAGGTCGCTCATGCACGCCCTCCCGGCTGTCCGAACCGCTTGAAGAGCGAGCCCAGGGAAGCGAGTGCTGATGTGCCAGATGGCTGCGCGAGATACGCGGCAAGATCCGCCGCGAGCGCCGAAGCCTCCGGATAGCGCTCATTGGGATCACGCCGCAGACACCGCATGCAGCAGGATTCCAGTTGCGGCGGGACCGACCAGTTCACTTGCCGGGGCTGAATCGGATCCATCGTCGCGACGGCACGCAGTGCATCGGCAACGGTGGTGGCATCGAAAGCCGGGCGCAACGTGAGCAGTTCGTACATGCAGACGCCGATGCCCCACAGGTCGACGCGCCGGTCGCCGGTGCGGATGCTGCCCCGCGCGGCAAGGTCGGCGAGCCGTTCGGGCGGGAGGTAGCGCGGGGTTCCGTAGCGGGCGGCCAGCGAGCTTCCATCGAGTGCCGCGGCGGCACCGAAGTCAGTCAGCTTGAGTGTGCCATCGGGCGCAAGGAGCAGATTGTGCGGCTTGATGTCGCGGTGCACAATCCCCGCGGCGTGCGCAGCCTGCACGGCCGCGCACAGATCGAGCATCCACGCCGCGACGAGGCGATACCAGGGAGCGGGCGGCACGGCATACGCCGCGAGGTCCGCACGGAGTTGCGTGCGATCCAGCCCTGCAAGGGTGCAGATGCGGTCGAGTGCGAGCATCGCCGCGTTCTGGCCGGCGAGTGCCTTGGTGAGCGTGGAGAAGGTGGGGCCTTCGACCAGTTCCATGACACAGCAGGGGCCGTGGTGGCTGGAGATGATGGAACGGATGGCGACGATATTGGGGTGGTGGATCGCGGAGGCGAGGCTCAGTTCGCGTTCGACCTGTGCCGCGAGGGTGGGTGAGACCATCGGGATGATCTTGATGGCGACGGTGGCACCGGAGGCCAGTTCGTGCGCGCGGTAGACGGTGCCGGTGCCGCCCCGGCCCAGGATTCCCATGTTGAGATATCCCGGCGGGAGAGCGGGGTCGCCCTCAAGCACTGGTGCGATCGCCGGTGGCGGGAAGGCCAGTGTGTCATCAGGAGATGGGGCGGGGTCGGTGGGCACGGTCTTGCGTGAAGGATACCGCCCATGGGGCCGCGGCGGGTGCCGGGAACGGGTGGAGCACTTTGGGCGACTGATGTGCCAACTGCTATCCTCATCTCCCATGGGACGATACGAACAGTTTCAGGAATACCGCACCCGCATGAACAACCGCATTCTGGGCGAGGATGCCCAGCGGGGTACGCACCCGGATGGCTCGGTGCGGCAGGGTGGCACGCTGGTCACCAAGCGGTTCTTCAACCTCGATGGCAAGACCTACGAGGATGGAGCGCTGCCCGCCAAGACCAAGGAGTTGCTCGGGCTCGTCGCGAGCATGGTGCTGCGCTGCGATGACTGCATCGCGTATCACGTCGATCAGTGTGTGCAGGCGGGCGCGACCGATGAGGAACTCTGGGAGACCTTTGACGTCGCGCTCATCGTGGGCGGCTCGATCGTCATTCCGCACATGCGTCGCGCGGTGGAGTTTCTCGATGAGACACGCCGGCACATGGCCGCGCAGGCGTGAACATGGAAAGGGGTTGCTCGGGACAGTTGCATTCTCCAAGTCCCCCTCCTGCTCCCCCTCACACACATCACGCGAGGCTGTTGCTGCATTGTGTCTTTTATCCTGTCCATCCTGTACATCCATGTTCCCATTCCTTTCCGGAGAAGAGAACATGGATAGACAGGATGGACAGGATGAGCGAAGAGGGAGCTCGCCAGCCTTGAGCACGCGAGAGCGGGCAATGCGGGACTTTTGCCGCTGTCAAGCAGCCGTCCCGCATCGCGGAGCCACGTCCATGAGGACCTTGTCCGACATGTCGAGGTTCGAAGGTTCGGGCTTGTGCGCAGCCCGATCGCGGTGGACCTGCTGCGGAGTGTCGATGGGGCTGAGCAATCGTGCCGTTGCCCCGGCGTGTTACTCGGTTGGAATCTTCCAGCCTGATTCAACATCCTTCTGCAGTACGCGCGAGGATTGCTTGATGCACTTCTCGCAGGCATACGCGCCGTCATTGACGGGGCTTTCCCAGTGCTGCTTCCCTTCGTGGTGCTGTTGACAGAGCGTGCAGACGACCGTCTCAGGAACGGTGATGCCGGACTTTTGCAGATGCACCAGGCGGTACGAGAGCGTGAGGCATGGGCCGCAGATGAGGCTGCCCTTGTGCCCTTCGACCATCGGGCGATCTTCGGCCCAGGCATTGGCGCAAAAGTCGCAGGTGAAGGTCAGGTTTCCATCGGCATCGGTCGAGTTCATCGCGTGCGGCTTTCGAAGTGTGCTTGGTGAAGGGGCACGAAGGGAGAAGGGGGAGGGGCGGGGGGGAGGCGGGGGGTTAGTTGAGAAATTGTGAGCGGGCGAGTCGTTGGTAGGTGTCGCAGCGCTGCATGAGCTGTGCGTGCGTGCCGCGGTCGACGAACATGCCGTCTTCGAGCACGACGATGCTGTCGCAGTTGAGGACGGTGCTCAGGCGGTGGGCGACGATGAGCGATGTTCTGCCGCGGCTGAACTCTTCGAGTGCTTCGCTGATGTGCGCTTCACTCTCGGCATCGATCATGCTCGTGGCTTCATCAAGGATGAGGATGGCGGGGTTGCGCAAGATGGCCCGGGCGATCGAGAGCCGCTGGCGCTGTCCGCCCGAGAGGCCTGCGCCGGCCTCGCTCAGAATCGTCTGGTAGCCCTGCGGGAGCTTCTCGATGAACTCGTGAGCCCGGGCCTTGCGTGCAGACTCGATCACCTGCTCCAGCGATGCACCGGTGCCGTAGGCGATGTTGTGAAGAATCGTGCCTTGGAAGAGCACGGTCTCCTGCGTGACCACGCCGATCTGCTCTCGCAGCGATCGCACGCCGATGGTCGTGATATCGGTGCCATCGATGAGCACACGCCCGGACTTGGCGTCGTAGAGCCGGGGAATCAGGCCAAGCAGTGTGGTCTTGCCGCTGCCGTTGGGGCCGACGAAGGCCACGCGCGTGCCGTGCTGAATCGAAAGCGAGATGTCGGAGAGGGCTTCACGAGTCGCGCCCGGATAGGCGACGCTGACGTGTTCGAAGGTGATGGCGTGCGAGTGACGGGCCAGACGGGGCAGGTGGACGCCATGGCCTGGTTCACCCGGTGCATCGAGCAGTTCCTTCAGCCGTGCCGCGGCGGGCTGCGTCGTCTGGATGTCGTTGATGATGCCCGTCAGCGGCTTGAGCGAGGCACCCGCCACGGCCAGGAATCCCAACGCGAGAATGAAGCGGTCGCCCTGCACACCCGAATAGAGAATGGCGTGGCCAGCGACCAGCACCAGGCCGCAGAGCAGGAAGATGCTGAGCATCTCGGTCAGTGGGCTGGCCAGCGCGCGTGCGGTGCGCACGCGGTTGAGCTCCTTGAGCATCTGCTTGTTCATGCGGTGGAAGCGACCGGCTTCCAGACGCTCGGTGGTGTGGACCTTCACGACGCGCAGGCCGCCGAGCGACTCGCTCGCCGCGGCGTACAACCCGGCCTGACTCTGCAATGCCGCGTTCGCCGCCTTCTTGATGCGCTTGCCCAGCTTGCGGATGATCGTGTACATGAGCGGCGTCACGGCCAATGCCGCGAGGGTGACTCGCCATTCGGTGGCCAGGGCCACCGTGAGTGCCGCGATGCCCTTGAAGACCTGCAGCACGGCCTTGCTCAAGAGCACGTTGAGGCCATTGGAAAGCTGGGCACTGTCGTTGACGATGCGGCTGATGGGGTCAGACGCGCCCTTCTGCATTACGGTCCACAGCGGGGCCCGCAGCACATTGTGAAAGGCGCGGCGACGCACCGATGTGGTCGAGGCGTTCACCACCGTGAGCGACAGATACGCGTGCATGAAGGTCGCAAAGCTGCCCAGAATGGTGATCACGCAGAGGCTGCCCATGAGCCACGCGAGGCTTGCGAAGGGATCGGTGGGGAGTTTCTCGATGAGCGAGGCTGGGATCTCAGGAAGGTGCAGCCAGGGCACGCGATCAGCGAGCTGCGTGTTGATGCCGCTGGCCAGAAGCTGAAGGTTCTGGTTCTTCCCCAGGATGGCGTTCATCACCGGTGCCGCCCCGAGCAGGCCGACGGAGAGACAGACACCCGAGAGGATGACGAACCCGAACGCGGCGAGCGTGAGCCCCCGGTAGCGAAGCAGGTCGCGAGCAAAGTACCAGAAGGGATCAGAGGTTGGTGGGAGGGGCTTGGCCAAAGTGGGGCGTTCGAGGGAGATCAGGGCTGGCGACCCAGGTCCGCCGGTGCGGCGGGAGTGACAGAAAGGGTGAAAGGGCTATTGCCGTGGCGTGGCGGGTAAGGGATGGGGGAGGAGGGGGGGGTGTATTCGGAACGGTGATTATTGATAGGGTCAGACGTCGCCATGTGAATGGCGGGTCAGGTTTTTGTTGGGAAGTCTCGACAAGTGCTGGCATGCTCGCTGGACACAGAGCCGCCCATTGATCGAAGGAATTTTCCCTGTGGCTGGGCCTTGGCCTGACCCAATAGCGTTCAACGCAGTGGTCGCACGCAGGCGTGGCGCTGGCACCCGGTGGCGATTGGATTCGCCTGATGTTCGTTCGCGCTGCTGCGTGCACCTTCCCTTGCGAACAAGGAGCATCATCATGATCGCAACGTTCGGTTCACGCACAGCCTTCTGCGCATCGTGTGTTATGGCTCTGCTGTCAACCCATGCCGCGGCTCAGGTCAGCTACCTCGACAGCCACGCGTTCACCGTTCAGTTCGGCCAAGGAGTGCCTGCAACTGCAAGGTGGCAGCACTTTGAACACACCTGGATGTACTGGGAAGGTTCGGGCGATGATGTGCAGACGAATCCGTCCGCGCAGCCGCCAGGGTGGTTCCCGCGTGCGCCCACCGGCTTTGATGCAGCCGCGATGCGAGCCACCGGCATGAATCATCAGCGTCAGCAGATGACTTTGAACATGGTGGAGGAGGAGTACGACCCCAGGACACCCTTTGATCAGCGCCGGAGCATCGAGGCGCACGCCAACATTGGTGTGAGCAGGGCGCAGGCATCGCTCATCACCGCACCCGCGACGAGCAACGCGAACATCCTCACCGGAACCATCAGTGTCGATGGAAGCATCAGTACCAACGACCGCCACAAGGGCGGGCTCGCGTCATCCATCAGTGTGCTGCGCTTCGATGTGACCAACCAGAATCAGTGGCCCCGCGTCATCGCGTGGACCCCTCACGTCGAGATCACCAGCAACGGCATGGGTACGGTCGAATCAAACAGCGTGATGCTCATGCCCAGAGATCCGATCTACTTTGAGATCATCGGGCCCGATGGTGAAGTGGTGCGCATCCCCGCAGTGGATATCTGGCTCGAAGAGGCCAAGGCAGCTGAGCCGACCCAGCCCATGGACTTTCAGTGGACCAACGGCCGCCTGACCGGCACCAACGTTGGTGAGCTCTGGCTCCGCGCCCTGGTGGGTGGGCAGAACATGCTGCCCGGCAGCAGGGGCTCCGCGGCCATGCACTTTGCCAACGGGCAACTCGTTGAATCGATCGGCACGGGTATATTCGAACACGCCATGCCCCCAGTTGGAATGTCCGGGACGTTCGACTTCGAGTTCATCAACACGCTGAATCTCGACTTCACGCCGCTGGAGCTGCCGCCCGGCTACACCGGCGCGTTCGAGCTCAGCAGCGGGCTCAACATCCCATCGCCCGGGTCGACCGTCATGCTCCTCTCCATCTGCCTCGCCACGCGGCGGCGCCGTGGCTGAGGTGGTGGCGGTCGGAGCTGATCATTGATCGGGGTGTCGCAATCTACACGGCGCATGCCGCGGACTGCCGGGCCATGCCGCGGCATGCGCTCCTGCTCCAAATCAGCAGCCATCGGGCCGCTTCATCTGGCCCAGGTCATAGAACCACTGCATGCGAACCTCGACCAGGCCCGTGCCCGACATGGGGGCGATGATCGCCCAGCCAGTCGTGTTGTGCGGTGCCTCTGCTTTGGCGCTCTGAATGGTGGGGGCCGCTTCTGCAACAACGCTCGCCGCGGCATCCGATGAACGCACCTCAAACGTGCATCCGTCCAAACCAGCAACACTCTTCCACACCAGTGGAGCGGACTTGCTGCTGGAGCGGATCGTCAGGCAGGTCGCGTTGCGCTCATCAACGATGCGCACCGTGCCCTGCTCGACCGTCACCTGATCACTCTGCTCGGGCGTGCGCTCGACTCGGACCGTTTCACCCTCAAGAACAGCCTTGAGCTTGGAGCCGCCAGGCAGGCGAATGCGCATCGTGCTGCCACTCATCTGGCGATCCTTGATCTGGCCTTCCTTCACCGTGAGCACGGGCTCTTCATCGGTCACCCGCGTGCCAGCCGGGAAGCCTCCCTCGGGCTCATCATCGGGAAGGTAGAAAGCCCATGATCCATCCTTGGGCGCTTGCTCCCAGATCTTGCCACCAGGTGCCTGCTTGCGATAGACATCCAATGCTCGCTGATACACCTGGATGTCAGAGCGCCCGTCGCTCGACGCAGCCACTTCCGCGGACATGCTCGGCTGACGCTCGGGCTTCTTCGCTGCTTCCGCAGCGTTCGCCGCGGCGGTGAGAAGAGAATCCGGGCCCGCCGCGGCGGTCAGGTGCCCGTGTGCCGTGAGCGTACCGCTCAGTCCCGCCAGACCCGCAAGCAGCAACGCGGCACGACGATGACGAACGGTGGGTTCAAGTGCATCAGACAGCATCAGTATTCTCCGTTGAATGGACCGGGATGTTTCGAAACCAAGGAGGGGTGAAGGACACGAACGACCTGCACGCGGCGTGCAGAACCACAACAATGCATGGGCATACGCCCGAGGCCGACCAGTGGCCCGAACCACCAACGCATCACACGAGTGCTCGCGATCTGTCTCCAGCACCCGCGCAAAGATCCACACCAGCGGCTGAAACCACAGGAGCGACGTCGCAAGCCCCGCGGCGAGCACGACCAACCCATCACGCCGAGCCAGATGCACCAGTTCATGACGCAACGCAGCCGCGAGCAGCTCGGATTCAATCTCTCCGGCGTGCGAGGGAACAATCACCGTTGCCCGCCCAATCACGCGGCAGGCCGGCGCATGCAACCCCGCACACTCGAGCAACGCCGGAGGATGCCGCATCCCCGCCACCAGTTCGTTCCAGATCCGCAGCACGCGATGATCGCTCACTCGCTCACAGCGGGCAAGCAGCACGCGAGCAGCTACCAAGCCTCGCAACTGCCGCTGCAGCACGAACGCTGCGCCGCAGATGTACACCGCAAGCAATGCCGCGGGAGCCCAGGGTGTGGCCTGCATGGAAATGACGGGCGATCCCGCTTCGTGCCGTGGCGTGTGCGCCGCGTTCGTGGCAGGCCGCGAGGCGACTGCCACGCTGGGATTCGCCGCGGGACGCTCGGGCGATGCCGCAACGCTCGCGGCTGTGAGCTTCATGCTGTTGACACCGGGCGATGATTCAGCGATGAGCACCTGAAGTGCCAGGAGTCCGGCACCGGCACAGAGTGCCGTCACCATGATCTGATACCGCAGGACCGCATCGTGCCGGACCAGCGCTCGAAGCACCAGGGCAAGAATGGCAAGCCCGCCCGCACCCGCGGCGGCCAGCACCACATGTTCAAGCATCGCGGCGATAATCTGGTTCATGACTGCGTCCCTCGCGTGTCCTTCAGTTTCGCATCCACCCAGTTGCGCAGCTCATTGAGTTCATCCGGCTTGAGCTCCGCCTGCCCGATCAGTTGAAGGAGCAGCGGCTCCACCCGTCCGCCAAAGAGCCGATCCGCGAGATCCCGCACCATCCGATCCGATGCCTGCTCACGCGTGATGCACGGACGAAACGCATGTGCCTTCCCAGCACCCTGAAGCTGCTCCACCACGCCCTTGGTCTTCAAGATGGTCATCACCGACTGAATCGTCGTGTACGCCAACTGAGGCTCGCGGCCCGCATTCACCACCTCCGCCACTTCACGAACGCGAAGTGGGCTGGGAAGTGCCCAGACGGCGTTCATGACTTCGCTCTCAAGCTTCGTGAGGGAGATGGGGTGGTGTTCTTGGGTCATGGGATTCAACTCCTAATAGTTTCGGAGATCTCGCGGGTAAAGTCAAGACAATTCCGAAACATTTCGGAGATGAGATCCGAGCTGCGTCAGAAACCCGCAAGCCGCGGCGGCGAGTGTGGGTGGGCCATCTGTGTAGTGCGACCCGCGCCATCGCCGTCACATCGCCCACTCTGGTGATGTGCCACGACGGTGGAGGTCGGGGGGTTGTCTTGAAATGCAGACAGCGGCCCGACAAAGCTTGAGGGCTCATCAAGTTCTGGCGATGCGCATGTCGACCGCGCCGCGGCGGAGATCAATGCTCAACACTTGGGTGCGTAGGCCGAAGCGGGTCGGTATCTCAGCGACGAGTACGGCCGCGTCACGTTGTGCCAGTCGATCCAAGCTCGTATCGCGAACTTGGTTTCCGGTCCACACTCCGGGCGATGTCTTGGTTTCTCCAACGCCGCGTCACTCGGACGCACTCCTCATAAACCATGCCAGATAGCCGGGCCTGATAACTGGCATCTCCGAGCAATTGACGACATTCGACTTGGAAGGTGAACGTTGACGAAGTAGACTCTCGCCGGAGCCGGAGGCACGGGTCCCATCGTTATGGGTTCTTGGTGCCACCGGAAGTTTGAGGAGAGAGCAAAGTGAAGAACTTGAATGTGGCCGCGCTCGCGGCAATCGTTGCATCATCGGGTGCTGCCCACGGTATCGTGATCGGCTTCGATGACTTGAGCGGCGGCGCCTTCGTCTCGAATCAGTACGCAGACGCGACGTTTTCGTCAGATGCTGGCCAGTCATTGGTAGCGTTCGGTTATGGTGACGCACCTTCACCGGGAAACGTCATCTGCACTGCAGACAGCAGCGGGACGCTGAACTGCACCAGTTCGCTGTTCGTTTCCTTCACCAACCCCGTGAACAACCTGTCGTTCTGGGCCATCGAACCCAACCAGTTCGGCGCCGTCGCCAATATTGAAATCTACTCGAACAACGCCCTCGTCGGCACCGTGCCGCTCATCGGCCTTGCCGCAGCAGACGGTCAGTTCGTTCTGGGCAATCGCTTCGTTGATCTCTCAGCGTTCAGCAACGTGTCAAGCATCGCTGTGGTTGCTCTGCCGGGCCAAACCGCGATCGACGACTCGTACGGCGGCAACGGAATCGGGTTCGACAGCTTCTCGTTCACGGCTGTCCCCTCGCCCAGCTCGCTCGCGCTGCTCGGTGCCGGCTCAATCGCAGTGGCTCGCCGCCGCCGCCGCTGAGTAGCTCCGCAGTCCCATTCATCTGAGTCACAACACCCAGTTGATTCAAGAACACTCCGGCGCAACGCGCCGGTTTTTTCTGCGCTCATGCTCTGGTGCGGGTCCTAGGGCTTCCTGAAAGTGATTCAGAATCTACTGGTCAAGCGAGGCCCCGTCGATAGATCATCAACCTGCTGGCAAGGACGCGCACAGGAAGAGAGCAACTGAGGATGGAGCCAACAAAAAACGCCGCGAACCTTGCGGTTCGCGGCGTTCATCATCAAGTGGAGGCGAAGAGACTCGAACTCTCGACCTCATCCATGCCATGGATGCGCTCTACCAAAACTGAGCTACGCCCCCGTGAAATCCACTTGTTGTCCTGCAACCGACTTTCGGCGGTCGCAAGGGGTGGAGTTTAGTGCCCTGCCCCCCAGTGGGCAACTTTGCTGACAAAGTTGTTCGCGCTGGGAGCCTGAAGATCCAAGCAAAGTCCAAACAGGTGACTCTCGCAGCCCGCCGCAGGCACTCTCGGGCCCCGTGCTGAGTCCTTCAACCACTCTCTGCCATTCTCACGCATCGCGTCCCTTCGTCAAACCCGCCCCAGCCCCGCCACCTCCGCATGCACCCCCCAGAACTGCTCGAAGCTCGACTCGATCGAGTACTTCTGCATCGACTCATGAGCCGCGGCACCCATTCGAGCACGCAGCGCCGCATCCGCGATCAACCGCTCCAACACCCGCTCCCAATCGCCTGCTCGCCCAGGAGCCAGCACGAAGCCGGTGATGCCATCCTGAACGACTTGCCGCGGGCCTCCTTCGGTCGTAACCAGCACCGGCAAGCCGCTGGCCTGCGATTCCATCACCACCTGCCCGAGCGTGTCGGTCACTGATGGAAACGCAAAGACATCGCTGCTGGTGTAGCACATCGCCAGCTCCTCGCCGTGGCGGAAGCCAAGGAAGGCATGCCGCGTGCCGTGCAGGGAGTGTTCCATGCGGCGGCGGTAGGGGCCATCGCCCACGATCACCAGTTGTGCATCAACACCCGCCGCGGCGAGCCTCGCATCAACCGCCTTCCACACCCTGGTCAAGAGCTCCAGATTCTTCTCGATGCTCACTCTCCCCGCATAGAGCACACGCACCGTCGATGGTCGCCCGCCGCACAACGTCGCCATGCGTTCACGGTCCGCGCTTCGAGGGTGAAAGTCCTGCGTTCGAATCCCCGCGGCGAGCGTCGCAATCCGCCCATCAGGCACACCCAGCAGCCTCACACGCTGGCGATACTCATCGCTGCGAGTCAGAATGCGCGAAAACCGCCGGTAGATCAGCCCCATCACCTCCGCCGTGAGTGCCCCCAGATGCTCATCATGGAAGATGCGCTCCAGATACGCCGGAAAGTCCGTGTGATACACACCCACGATGGGCACCCCCAGCCACTTCGCGGCAAGGACACCCGCAAGACCCACTGGCCCGGGCGTTGACACGTGAATCACCTGCGGTGAAAACGCCCTCGCCGCGGCGAGCACCTCACCCACCCGCGGCAACGCCAGCTGCAACTGCGGATACGCGGGCATCGCCATCGAGAACCAGGGCCCAACATTGAGAATGGTGCGACGGGCGGGGACGTGAAGCCGCGTGCTGGTCAATGCCAGAAACGGAAGGTCAAGTTCATCAGCGCGCTGGGCGATGTTGCGGATGAACCTGGCCACACCGTTCACATCACCGAGCGTGTCGGTGAAGAGCATCACGCGAGGGTGGTAGGGGGGGGAACTCAGGGGCATCGACATGTGGAGCGTACGCGCGTGTCCTGTCGCACCCGAACCTACACTAGCCCCCGATGGTCCCCATTCCTGGTCGTGGCACTTCTGGCAAGGTCAACGTTCTGCTCATTGGCGGCGGCGGGCGCGAACACGCGCTGGCGATCAAGATCGCCCAGTCGCCCCGCATCGGCGACTTTTACGCCACGCACTGCGAGAATCCGGGCATCGCCGCGCTCTGCACGCCGGTCGATGTGCCGGTGAACATCCGCGAGATCTACCGCCTTCAGCAGTTCATCGCCAAGAAGGACATCAACCTGGTCGTCATCGGCCCCGAAGACCCGCTCTGCGAGGGGTACGCCGACAAGCTCGCCAACGAGCACACGCTGGTCTTCGGCCCTCGCCAGCAGGCCGCGCAGCTCGAAGGTGACAAGGCCTGGTCCAAGCACATGATGAAGGCTGCGAGCGTGCCCACCGCCGAGGCCCGCACCTTCACGGATGCCACGCAGGCCATCGAGTACATCCGCTCCCGCCAGCACGCCCCGGTCATCAAGGCCTCGGGCCTGTGCAAGGGCAAGGGTGTCATCGTCCCCGCCACCATCGAGCAGGCGGTCGAAGCCGTCGAGCGCATGATGGTGAAGCGAGAGTTCGGCGATGCTGGCATGAAGGTCATCGTCGAGGAAAAGCTTGCCGGCCCCGAAGTCTCCGTGCTGGCCATCGTCGATGGCAAGAGCATCCTGGTTCTTCCTCCCTGCCAGGATCACAAGCGACTTCTGGATGGCGATCAAGGCCCCAATACCGGCGGCATGGGCGCGTTCTGTCCGACCAGCACGATCACCGATGCCAACATGCTGGCCATCGAACGCCAGGTGCTCGTGCCGATCATCGATGCGCTCCGCCGCGAGGGTATCGAGTATCAGGGCGTGCTCTACGCGGGGCTCATGCTGACGCCCTCGGGTCCCAAGACGCTTGAGTTCAACACGCGCTTCGGCGACCCCGAATGCCAGCCTCTGATGGCCCGCCTGCGCACCGATTTGCTCGAACTGCTGCTGGCCACCTGTGTCGGCAAGCTCGATGAGATCGAAGTGGGCTGGGACACGCGCTCCGCCTGCTGCGTCGTGCTCGCCAGCGAAGGCTACCCCGACAAGCCCAAGACCAACATCCCGATCCTTGGTCTCGAAGAAGCCGCGGCGATGCCCTTCGTCCAGGTCCTCCACTCCGGTACCCGCCGCGCGCCCAACGGACAGATCGTCACCGCGGGTGGCCGCGTGATCAGCGTCACCGCACTGGGCGACACGATGGCGCAGGCCCGCGAACGCGCCTACGCCGCGGCAGACAAAATCGTCTTCACCGGCAAACAGTTCCGTACCGACATCGGCCTCAAGGGTGCCTAGCGTGGCACGGCTCTCCGAGCCGTGTTCCCCAGTGGCACGGCTCTCTGAGCCGTGTTCCCCCCGTGGCACGGCTCTCTGAGCCGTGCTCCTCCGTCCCATGGCTCTGAAAAGCCACATCGGCGATCTGACGCCACCAACCGCATCACCCAACGCAACGGCCAACCCACCGTGCACAAGCCACCTGCCCCCGCAAGTGCGCGAGCGCCGTGAAAAACTCAACGCCGCTCACCCCTCCACCGGCAACAACTCCTCCAACACATCAATCACCGCAACCGCCGCCTCAGGCCCAAACACGTAATACGCACTCCCGCTCCGCACCACCAGCACGCGCTTGCCCGCACTGTCAACACCCGTGGCAATGCCGATCATCGCGTGCGGGCCCTTGGCTGTCGATGCAATCAGCGTCATCCACGCCTTCGCACCTTCGATTGGCGCAAACTGCACGTGTGCCGCGGGCGTCTTGCACAGGAGCGTCAGCAGCGGCTCCATTCTCGAAGCCTCCTTGGTGCCGCTGGCTCGCACGTTCTTGAGCGACCAGCCATTGACCTCGCGCTTCACCATCGACGCCGCGGCTTTGTTCGAGCCCGATTCCAGCGTCGCCACCTGCGGGGGCGTCAGTGAAGTACTCGAAAGATCCTCACCCGTATCGGTGTGGCCCAGGTACAACCTCGAAATGTCCGCGGCGGGCACATCAAGCAAAACCCTCGATGCCAGCTTCGCCGCGTCTGTTGGAATCGTCGCGATGTCCGCCGCGTTGATGGCAAGCTGCATTGGCCCCCACACGGGCTTCTCGGGCGATTCATCCCAGGCACCCTGCGCCACGGCTAGCAGTGTCTTGCCCGATCCATCCGCCGCGCCAAAGACCCGCACCGATTGCACCAGCACGCGTCGAGTCACTTCCTGTGAACCCGGCGCCGCACTGTTCACGCTGCTGCGCATCTCGAGAATCATCGTGGGCGTCGTCTGCGAAGCCGCGGCGTCTGCTGCGCCAATGAGCCGCGTTGCGCCAAGGGCCGTCAGCGTTCGCACCACCTGCGCCACCGCATCCGGATCGGCATTGATGCGATAGTCGGGCAATCCCCACTGCGCTCCACTCTTCTTGAGCGTCACGACGCCGGCGATGGTCTGAATGCTCACGCCGCCAGCTTCCGAGGCCTGAAGTGCCGGGAAGATGGTGGGGGAGCGCCATGCCAGGAGTGCTTCGGGAGTGAAGAGTTTGGCAAGGTCGGTCTGGACGCGAAGCACAGGGCTCGCCGCGGCGTTGTCGAAACGAAGCTGCGCGAAACCGCCAAGCCACGAAGGTGCATCACTGAGCGTGAGCGATTGTGGGCCGGTCGGGGTGGTCCAGGTGACGGTGTAGCCGGGCGTGAAGAGCCCCGTGGCACTCGCCGCGGCTTTGGCGGAATCTGCGATCAGCCTCGCGGCAGACCTGATGCGGGTTTCATCGATCGGCCAGGCGGGCTGTGTCGCGTTGGCCTGCAGCACAAAGAGCGGAAGGTCGGCGGAGCGCACGAGTTCGGAGCGACCGGGTTGCGTGGCGTGCGTGAGCGAAAGGCCGGTGAGGGGCGTGGAATCGAGGGTGCGGACCCAGCTGGGGAGTTCCGGGCCGGTGGGTGTGGGGTTCGCGGGGGTGCGAAGCAGCCAGACCGCCGCGGCGGAGAGGAGGATGGTGCAGATGCAGGCGATGAGTGCGGTGCGGGCGTTCATGGGCAAGACCGATAGACCGAAGGGGCTGGGTGCGGGAAAGCCTACGGGGGTCGGTGGGGCGAGGAACGTGCGGGAAGGACCGCCTGCGAGCCTCAGTTTGGTGCCTGTTCTTGGTACTGGGGAGGGTTCCTGCGATGTGGGTGGTGGCCTATCATCCCTTCCACCACCGGGGTGTAGCGCAGCTTGGTAGCGCGTCTCGTTCGGGTCGAGAAGGTCGCTGGTTCGAATCCAGTCACCCCGATTTTGGAAGCAAACGCCCGTGAGCCAATGGCTCGCGGGCGTTGTCGTTTTGGGAGCGGCGTTCCCCGAATGCCCTCGAGTCTCCGTTGGTGGTGCGTCTGTCCGCTGGCCGCTCCGCCGCCAGACACTGGGAATCTCACCTCAGACGTGGGTTGGGTGGGCAGGAGTATCTGCCGGAGGCGACCGACTTCTTCGGGGTCTGATGCTGCCGAGCATCGACATGGACCTCGGCTTCGTCCACGCGTGAATCCCGGGGTGAACGCGGCGAGTCCTGGCAGTATCCGCACCTTTGTTGCCGGTATCGGGTTGTTTCCGGACGCTCCATGACAGATAGTACGCAAAACGCGTATGAATGTACGCAAAATGCGTTGATTCCAAGGCGTAGGGCGTCAATACTCCAAAGCCATGGTTCAGCCATCAGCCGCTCTGGATGCTCTGTTTCCCCGCACTCGCCAAGCGGTGCTCGCGGCAACGTTCCTGCATCAGGAGCGTTGGTGGTACCTGCGCGATCTGGCTCGCCATCTCTCGCTGACTCCCTCAAGCCTTCAGAGGGAGTTGGCCCAGCTGATCTCCGTGGGCCTGCTCTCTGCACGCAAGGATGGCAACCGGCACTACTTCCGCGCCAACAGCGATCATCCAATCCACGCTGAACTGCGCGCCATTTTCAACAAGACTCAAGGCATCGACCACACGATTCGTGAACTGGTCTTCACCCCGGCGGTTCGGGGAGTGGAGGTGGCCCTGGTCTTTGGTTCAGTTGCCAGGGGTGGGGAAGATGCGCGAAGCGACATTGATCTTCTGGTGATCGGGTCGGCCCGCGCCTCCGCCTTGAATGCGAGAATTCGCAAAGCTGAGCTGCACCTGGGCCGGCCGATCAATCTGGTCGTTTTCCCTCGCGATGAGTTTGCTGCCAAGGTTAGGGTCGGTCATCATTTCGTCACGCAAGTGATGCAGCAACCCAAACTCTATCTGGTGGGGACGGAAGATGACCTGGCAAACGCAGCTCAAGGAAGGAAACGTTCAGCCGCACATCGCAACGCGGCGGGAGATTGAGGATCTTCGCAGCGTGGTTCAACGAAACCTCGCAGATGCATCACTCCAGCGTCTCTCGGCCGACAATCGCCTCGGCTTGGCCTACGAGGCCGCACTCGTTGCGTGCAAGATGGTCATTCACGCGTCCGGCTATCGAGTGCGATCGGGGATCGGTGGTGCCCACTCCACCACGCTCGAGTGTGCTCTGATTGCCCTCGGTCGGTCGTCGGCAGCGCGACTTCAGTTCTTCGATTCCATCCGGCGCCGCCGAAACACGCTCAGCTACGACGTCGCGGGGACGGTGAGTGACCATGACGCTGGTGATGCATTGCGCCAGGCCACGACGTTTGTCGCAACTGTCGAAGTGTGGCTGAAAAGGCATGCTCCAGGACTGGCGTAATAGCCGCATTGTGGTCTTGAACGCCGCCGTTCTATTATCGCCCGATGGAAGCGATCATCCTCTGCGGCATCCAGGCGACTGGCAAGAGCACGTTCTGCAAGGAACGCTTCTACGCCACGCACATGCGCCTCAACCTCGACATGCTCAAAACCCGGCAACGCGAGCAGCTCCTGCTCACCGCCTGCATTCAGGCCAAGCAGCCCTTCGTGATCGACAACACCAACCCGACTCGGGACGATCGGCGCCGGTACATCGACGCTGCCAAGTCAGCGGGCTTCCGCACCGTCGGGTACTACTTCGAGTCCAAGATCAGCGATGCACTGGTCAGAAACGCCGCGAGGCAGCCTTCCGAGCTCGTGTCTGAACCGGGCATCAAGGGCACCGCCGCGAGGCTCGAATTGCCCTCGCTCTCGGAGGGCTTTGATGCCCTGTTCCATGTGCGGATCGGCGAAGCGGGGTTCGAAGTTCGGGAGTGGCGCGATGAAGTTTGACGAACTGGATGCCCGCATGCGGGCGTTTGAAACGGTACGAGATTCGTGCGCCATGCCGGATGTCTATCTTGTCACCCGGCTCGATGGCCGCGGCTTCACGCGCCTGACCAAAGAGCTCATCGAGTTCGACAAACCCTTCGATGTGCGATTCCGCGATCACATGGTCGCCACGGTCGAACACCTCATGACCTGCGGGTTCAGCCCGTGCTTCGGGTACGCGCAGAGCGACGAGATCTCGTTGCTCTTCGGGCGGGACAACGGTACATTCGGACGCAACGTGCGCAAATGGACCTCGGTGCTCGCGGCGGAAGCCAGCGCTGCCTTTTCGGTGCGACTTGGTCATGTCGCCGCGTTTGACTGCCGCGTGATCGAACTTCCCGGCGATCCCGATGTCGTTGACTACTTCCGCTGGCGCAACGAAGATGCCGCCAGAAATGCCCTGAATGCCTGGTGCTACTGGACACTCCGCGGCGAAGGCATCGCGGCCGATGCCGCGACGAGCCGTTTGGAGGGCATGTCCGTTGCCTCAAAGAACGAACTGCTCTTTCAACGCGGCATCAATTTCAACGATCTCCCACTCTGGCAGCGTCGGGGCTTTGGTGTCGTGTGGGTCCAGCATCAGCGCCAAGCCGTCAATCCGAAAACCGGCGAGCCCGTAACGGCAACCCGGCGACGGCTTGAGGCGCTCTTCGAGCTCCCGATGCGAGACGAGTTCAGTGCATTCATTCGCCAGCTGCTTTCGCCGCCGCTTCCTCCGGCATGACCATACCAGAACGCCTCCGGAGCGAGAACTTCACCCTTCACGGCGTCCTCCATTTCCGGCCTGATGTGGGCGTGTTTGGCGCAGGCTTTCTGGCGGATGCGCGTCACGCGCCAGGAATGGTCGAGGTTGCCTCCAGGTTTTGCGAGGCGACCATTCGCGATGTTCAGGTGGCGGGCAGTTTATTGGGGTGCAACGCCTCGAAAGTCGGTTGTGTGAAGTTTTCACGGGGATCAACACGCGCCCAACGCACGTTGCGTAGAGTGCGGTTCAGGGCCGATCCGCGACCCGCCGACGCGGACCTCGTCCGATCAGTCCTGTGATCTCCAGAGGATTCTCGCATGTCTGCCTCCCTTCTCGCAGCACTCGCCGCGTCCCTGCTCTTCATGCAACCCGCCTCCGACGCGGCGGATCCTGCCGCAACCCCCGCCCGCTACTGGCGCGGCAACCTCCACACCCACACCTTCTGGTCCGATGGCAACGACTTCCCGGAGATGGTCGCCGACTGGTACGTCCGAAACCACTACAACTTCCTGGCCATCTCCGACCACAACACCATCCAGCAGGCCGTGACCTATCGCAAACTCGCCGACCTCGAAAAACGCGCCCGCGGCAAGGCCTTCGCCAAGTATCTCGACCGCTTCGGCCCCTCCTGGGTCGAAACCCGTGGCTCACTCGACGCCGGAACACTCGAAGTCCGCCTCAAGCCCTTCGACGAGTACCGCTACCTCTTCGACAAAGCAGGTAGCTTCATCATGATCCCCGCCGAGGAGATCACCACCCAGGCCGCGGACAAACGCGACATCCACATCAATGCCACCAACCTTCTCCATCAGATCGACCCGCTCGCCGGTGCCACGGTTGCGGAGGTGATCGAGAAGACCACGCGCGCCGTCAACGAGCAGGCCGCCGCCACCGGTCGCGACATTCTCGTTCACGTGAACCACCCCAACTACAAGTGGGGCGTCACCGCCGAAGATCTCGCCGCGATCGTGAACGACCGCTTCTTCGAAGTCTGGAACGGCGTCGACAGTGACAACGATCCCGGCGATCACGTCCATCCTTCGACCGATCAGATCTGGGACATCGCCAACACGCTGCGGATCGCCGCGTTCAAGCATGCTCCGCTCCTGGGCATCGCCACCGACGATTCGCATGATTACCACGGCGACGTTGTCCGCTCGATGCCGGGGCGCGGCTGGGTCATGGTCCACGCAACGCACCTGACGCCGCAGACGCTGATCCGCGCCATGCGCCGCGGCGACTTCTACGCCTCCAGCGGCATCGATCTCGAACACGTCACCTTCGACCCATCCACTCGCACGCTCTCGATCGCCATCCGCCCCTGCAAGGACGAACAGTTCGTCACGCGATTCGTCGGCACTCGCGAAGGGGCCAATACGGTCGGCACGCCCCGGCGCGATGCGGATGGGAACCTGATCCAGACCACCCTCGATTACACCAAGCCCGGAACGCCAGCCATCGGCGAGACGCTCGCAACTGTTGAGGGCCTCGCGCCGTCGTACCAGCTCAAGGGCGATGAGCTCTACGTGCGCGCGATCATCACCTCTTCTGGAATCCCCGACTTTCCCACCAGGGAAAGCCAGCTCAAGAAGGCCTGGACCCAGCCCGTTGGCTGGGAATCCCGCGTCAAGACCGAGCCCTGAGTGCGAGCAGCGGAGCGTGAGGTGTGAAGCGTGGATGCTGGTTGAGTCCTGATGCTGGAGTCGAATCGATGCTGCGAGTGCTGCTGTTGTGCGCCATCCTGCCGTTTCTCTGGACCAGTGCCGCCTGCGCGGGCAGGCAGGCACATCGAGCCCACGACGAGCCGCGTCTTGGTGAGATTCAGGTGATCGGAAGCCACAACAGCTACAAGCTCGCGCCCCAGCCGCAGCTGCGCGAACTGCTCCGGCCCTTCTACCGCGACATCGACAGCATCAACTACTCGCACCTTTCCATCGACGATCAGCTCAATCTGGGTCTGCGCAATCTCGAGATCGATGTCTACCACGACCCTGTCGGCGGCCGCTACGCCGACCCCATGGGTGTCCGCATGCTCAAGCAGGCCGGCATCGAACCCTGGCCGCGGCACGATCAGGCCGTGCTCAATCGCCCCGGCTTCAAGGTGATGCACGATGCGGACTTTGATTTCAGATCATGGGATCTTGACCTTGAAGTCTGCCTCGGACGGCTCGCTACGTGGTCAAAGCGACACCCGGACCACGAGCCGATCGTCGTCACCATGAACACCAAGCAGGGGCAGAGTCGCATTCCCGGCGCGGTCGCCGCAGCCGAGTTCGATGCTAATGCCCTGCGCCTGCTCAACGCGGCGGTCATCGGCGCGATGGGCCGCGATGTGCTGCTCACGCCCGACAACGTGCGCGGCGCCCACGCTTCGTTGCGCGACGCGGTGGTCACCCGCGGCTGGCCTTCGTTGAGTGCTTCACGCGGACGGTTCATCTTCGTGCTCGATGAGGGCGGTGCCACGCGATCGACCTACCTCTCCCTCCACCCGCACCTGGGCGGCGCGGTCTTCTTCGTCGACTCGGGCGAGCATCAGCCCGAATCCGCCTTCCTGGTCATCAACGATCCGGTGAAGCACGAACAGCGCATCCGTGATCTGGTCTCGCAAGGGTTTCTCGTCAGAACTCGCGCCGACGCCGACACTCGCGAAGCCCGCACCAACGACCGAGCTCGATTCGAGGCGGCCAAACGCAGCGGCGCGCAGATCATCACGACGGATTACTACATTCCTGACCGCTCACTTGATGAACGCTACTTCGTCCGATTCGACGATGGAGGCTTTGTGCGGGCCAACCCTGTGACACGCCGCGTGCCAGAGGCAACCACACGCTCGCCAGGGGACTCGTCCTTCCAGCGGTGAGTCTTCCAGCCCGACGTCGTTACGCGGTGAGAAGCGTGCGTCAATCATGCACGACTTCCACACCCAGCTGCCCACTTCGGGGCGGCATTTTCCCTGGCCCGCAATCGAGCCTGTGTGGTATCTTGCGGCCGGTGATCGATGCGAGGCTGGATTCCTGAACCCGCGTGCGATGTTCACCGGCGAACGATCCCGTCGAGCGCGACGGCAAAGACCATGAAGCCCAGAATCGCCGCTCCGGCCGCCACGGCGGTCCACATGCCCGCCCTGCGCGAATACAGGAAGCCAAGCAGCCCGATCCCGCCCGTCAGCACGATCAGCCCCGCGAGCAACTCAAAGACCACGATGCGGCTGAGCGTGATGAGCCCGGGAATCACCCGCGCGTCCGGAGCCTGCGCCTGGTGCTTCATGGCCGGAAGCATGCACACATCCATGAGCGTTCCGATGATGAACAGGAGTGCCGCGATCGTGAAGCACACAAAGGTCAGCGTGCGAAGTCTGCTGCGTTCGCTGGCTGCGAGCAGCGTCGTGGCGATGCCAATGGCGATTCCCGCCAGCAAGGTACTGACAATCAGCACCTGACTCATCACCTCGATCTTGAAGTTCAGTGTGCTCAGCAGGGAAGTCGTCGTGTCATCCATCGCAAGCACGCGGCACACTCCCTTCGAAGAGGATGATGCGGGAACATACCGCCGCAGTTCACACTGTGCACGCGCGGATCCGCCGCGCATGCGTACGAGGCCATTCTACTCGGAAAGCGACCAGTGGCGTCACTCGCCGGGCAGTTGACACGGATCTCATGAATCATCGCGCGGGCTTTGGTGCCAAGACGCGGGTATACTGGCCCTGCTTGAGCCGGTCCCAGTGATCGCCCGGCAAGATCAGGGGCCACGGCACTCGGCCCCACCTCGGCGTCCATCCTGCACGGCCCGTTGGGAGTTCTCACGTTCATGTTCTGTGGTCACCCCTTGCACATCCTGGGCAGCCAACCGGCACCGAGTCTGGTCGCCATCAGTCCGCCCGTGCTCTTCTTCTTTCTGGGCGTCCTTGCAGCGATGGTGCGGTCCAACATCGCCATCCCCAAGGCTGCGACTAAGTTGCTCTCGCTCTATCTGCTGTGGGCCATCGGGTTCAAGGGCGGCGTTGAACTGGTTGCCAGCGGCTTTTCGGGCGATGCGATCAAGACCATCCTCCTTGCAACCGGGATCTCCCTGATCGTCCCCCTGTGGGCCTACGCGGCACTGCGCCACCTCATCAGCCGCGCCAACGCCGCCGCGATGGCCGCATGCTACGGCTCAGTCAGCGTCGTCACCTTCCTCACCGCCTGCAGCGAACTCGACAACTCCGGCACCCCATACAGCGGACACATGGTCGCCGTCATGGCACTCATGGAATCGCCCGCCATCGTCCTCGCCCTCGTACTGCTCAACCTTGATCAATCCCGACGCAACGGCGGCACCGGCGATAGCACGCCGCGGCTTCGGGTCGGCGCCCTGCTCCACGAATCGCTCCTCAACGGCCCCGTGCTGCTCCTGCTGGGATCCATCGTGGTTGGCGTGCTCACCGGCGAACGCGGCTACGCGGCATTCAAACCCCTCTGCACCGACGCCTTCCCGGGTGCCCTCGCCTTCTTCCTGCTTGATCTTGGCCTGCTCGCGGCCAAACGCTTCAAGGACGTGATTGCAGCACCGAAATGGCTGCTCGTCTTCGCGATCGCCGCACCCCTCATCAACGCCACGATCGCGATTCTTGGTGCACACGCGATCGGGATCAGTCGCGGCGACGCCGTACTGCTGGCAGTCCTGGCCGCATCCGCTTCCTACATCGCTGCACCCGCCGCACTCCGACTGGCCGTTCCGAACGCAACGCCTGGTCTCTATGTCTCTCTTTCCCTGGGCGTCACGTTCCCGTTCAACATCATCGTGGGCATCCCCCTGTACGCGGCCATCGTCGCGCGCCTCTGGTAGCCAACGTCCGTGAAAAAGGTCTTCAGCGACCCGGAAGGCTCCTCTTGCCGCTTCATCGTGCCCGGAATCGGGTGATACAGTTTTCTCGGGGAACGTCGCCCCGGTGATTCTCGTCGCCGCGGCGGGTCGGATCGATTCATTTCGGGAGCATGTTCATGGCTGTGTTCTTTCGCCGTCCGTGTCTGTCTGCACTCCTTCTGGTCGCCGCGGCAGGATCCGCCGCACTCGCCAATCCCGCCACGATGATCTTCGCCACTTCGGCCCACGCCGGAACCTCCGGCAAGGACGATGTGCCCGGAATGCCCGGCATGAAATTCTCGAACTTCAACAAGATCTACGGCAGCTCCGGCAGCTACTGGTCAACCGCGGCGTCGATCACCGGTGCCGGCGTGACGCCCTCCACCGATCAGATCGTCGTGATCGGAAACGGGCTCTCCGGCATTTCGATCCCTGCACGCGAAGGTGTGACGGCAGTGGGTTCGGCCGGCCAACTGCTGAATCTCAGCGGTCTTGCCGTGCCCCGCGTGAATGGCACCGGCGTCTGGGCCATCGGGTTCATTCCCGCCGCGGGCAACCCGGGGCTGATCGTTCGCGGCGAGGGAAGCACCTTCGAGACCGTGGCTACGGGCTCGACGCCTTCGCCGGTCCCCGGCTACGACTACGGCGCGACCTTCGCCTCGACGACGATCGCCGATTCGGGTCGTGTGTGGTTCCTTTCCGATGGAGTGAGCGGGACGCCCCGCGCTGCCATGGCCACCGACGGCAACTCCATCGTCGCGCTCGAAGCGACCACGGTGTTCGATGCTCCGGTTCCTGATGGGGTGGGGGGTCTCCTCCGCGCACTCGTGTTCAGCCAGACGGCGCCAACCTATCACGTCTCGGCGGATGGCGATGCGACGCTCTATCTCGCGGACATCGATGAGGGTTCTGGCCTGCGCAGCGTCATCTACAACGATCAGATCGTCCTTCAGGTTGGACAGGCTGGTCCCGGACTTCCGGGCTCCACCATCACGGCCATCAGCGAATGCTGGCTCGAGGTCGATCAGTCCTGGTTTGCGCGAGCCACGCTGGGCGCCAACGGGGCGGCCATCTACCGCAATCGCGAGTTGATCGCGAGGATCGGCGCACCGATCACTCCCGGCTCTTCGGAGACCTGGACGACGATCACCGACTACAAGGGCGATCTGTGGGGCAACTACATCGTGACCGGGATCACGACGGCCGCCGGGGCATCGAATGAAGTCGCTGTCCTGAACGGTTCCTCCGTCATTGCCCGCGAAGGCGACCCGGTCGACCTCAACGGCGACGGAGAGTTCAACGACAACCTCTTCATCCACTCGTTCCGCGATCGATGCTTCATGACCGGCGAGTATGCCTTCTACGTCGGCGCTCGCATGAAGGCGACCGCCGCGGGCACGAGCAGTCTGGGTGCCAACGTCTCGCTCATCCGCATTCCCTTCGAACTCTGCTTTGCCGACTTCAACGCCGATGGCGGCGTCGACGGAGCGGATGTCGAGTCCTTCTTCCTCGCGTGGGAATCAGCCCTTGATTCCGCCGATGTCAACCTCGACGGCGGCGTTGATGGCGGTGACATCGAGTCCTTCTTCACCCACTGGGAAGCAGGCTGCTGAAGTTCGCACCGCCGACGGCACGCTGACCCGATATGAAAGCCCCGCGCCTGGCGCGGGGCTTTTTCGTGGAGTCATGTCTCCCCTGGCCAGCCCCCTTCCCCGCCCGCCGGCCCCGGAGGCCTTGGGACGCACTCCTACACTGCCGGCATGTTCACGCTGCTCGGTGGCCTTTATCAACTCGCTCGCCTTGCCGTTCTTTCGGGCTTTCGGTTCAAGGGCCCCTACTGGACGTGGCGCATGCACACGGCGTTCGGAGCCGGTTACCCCGCCTCTCGCCTTGAACTCATCCGTTCCGTGCTCGAATACGGGTGCTGGATCCACAAGATGAGGCGGTAGGGGCCAGTCCGGGCCAACGCACTCTCCAAGCCCCCCCTCTCCCCCCTCTCCCGCCCATCAGGCCAGCATGTCACCCTGTTTCGCGCCTTGCATCCTGCCCATCCTGTCTATCCATGTTCCATTCTCCACTCAGAGTTGGAAACATGGATGGACAGGATCGACAGGATGAGGAAAGGGGCCTAGCAGAGAGCCCTGAGAGTGTGCGGGGAGAGCAGGGTTTCGACCATCACAGTGGGAACGCAGTTGCAGACCGTTGAGGTCGAAGAGATTGATCAAGGAGGCTGCGAGGGGAGCTGGGCGGACTTGGCGGGGAGGTGACGCGGAGGTGGCGGGGAGAGGGCGGGGAGAGGGGGGGTGCCATCATGCGATGGCCTTACGGGGCCGGTCGGGGCGGGCCCGGACTGGCGAAACCGCCAGGGAGATTCTCCGATACACTTGCTGCCGCCGCGCCGGGGTCGTGAGCGCGGGGTGGACTGTGAAGTCTTGTGACGAATCACCACCGGCAGCGCAGCGGCAACGGGAGCAACGCACTCATGGATATCTGGAAGAAACTGACTGGCGAACTGGTTGACATCGTCGAATGGCTCGATGACTCGCGCGACACGCTCGTCTACCGCTTCGAGCGACTCCAGAACGAAATCAAGTACGGTGCCAAGCTCGTCGTTCGCGAAGGCCAGACCGCGGTCTTCATCAATGAGGGCCAGCTCGCGGATGTCTTCAAGCCCGGCACCTACACGCTCGAAACCCAGAACGTGCCGATCCTCGCCACGCTCAAGGGCTGGAAGTACGGCTTCAACAGCCCCTTCAAGGCCGAAGTCTACTTCGTCAACACGCGCCAGTTCACCGATCTCAAGTGGGGGACCATGAACCCCATCATGCTGCGCGATCCCGAGTTCGGCCCACTGCGTCTGCGTGCCTACGGCACCTACGCCATGAAGGTCAGCGACGCTGGCGTGCTCGTCAAGGAGATCGCCGGAACCAACGGCCGCCTGACAGTCGATGGTCTCACGGATCAGATCCGCAACCTCATCGTCAGTCGCTTCAGCGAGAGCCTGGGCGAGGCTCGCGTACCCGCACTCGATCTTGCCGCGAACTACAGCGAACTGGGCGGCACGATCGCCGGGCTCATGCAGCCCGCCGTGGCACAGTACGGAATCGCACTGACCGCGCTGCTCATCGAGAACATCTCACTCCCGCCTGAAGTGGAGCAGGCGTTGGATGCCCGCACGAAGATGGGCGTCATCGGCGACCTCAACCGCTACACCCAGTTCCAGGCCGCTGAATCGATGCGGGATGCCGCCAAGAACCCCGGCGGCACCGCTGGTGCTGGCCTCGGTGCCGGAATGGGCTTTGCCATGGGCCAGCAGATGGCTCAGGCCATGGCGGGCACCGCCTCCGGGCCCGCGGCTCCGCCGCCAATCCCCACCGCCGCGGCATACTTCGTTGCCATCAACAACCAGCAGGCGGGTCCCTTTGATCTTGCAAATCTCACCCAGATGGCTCGCTCTGGTGAGATTTCCCGCGATTCGCTCGTCTGGAAGAACGGAATGGCCTCCTGGGCCGCCGCGGGCAGCGTGGGTGAACTCACCTCGGTCTTCTCGACGCTCCCCCCTCCCCTTCCACGCGGCTGAGCCGCCGCGATGGCATTCGCACGCTGAGCACGCATGGGCGCCTCCAAGTTTCCCTGCACATCCTGCGGCGCAGATCTGGTGTTCCAACCCGGCACCACCAGTCTCACCTGCCCGTACTGCTCCGCGCAGAACGAGATTGCGCCGACGGCCGACGCGAGCATCGACGAACTGGATTTCAAGACGGCCCTGGCTCAACTCGACCGCAACGCCACGCACGTTGAATCCATCGAGGCACACTGCAAGTCCTGCAATGCCCACGTGCAGATGGAACTCAATGCTGCATCACAGAACTGCCCCTTCTGCGGCAGCAACCTCATCGCCACCAACATCAGCCAGAAGCTGATCAAGCCCGGCAGCCTTCTGCCCTTCAAGATCGATCACCCCAGGGCACGCGAACTCTTCCGCACCTGGCTCGCCTCACGCTGGTTCGCGCCTTCAAAGCTCAAGAACCTCGCGACACTCGAGGGAGATGCCATCTACAAGGGCCAGGGCGTGAGCGGCCTGGCCGGGCTCTACATGCCCTACTGGACCTACGACTGCACCGCAACAACCAAGTACCGAGGCGAGCGTGGCGATGATTACTATGTGACCGTGCCCCGCACCGTCACGGTCAACGGCAAGCGCACGACACAGATGGTGCGGGAACGACGCACCCGATGGAGCTCGGCCAGCGGCATCGTCGTCAACCGCTTTGATGATGTGCTCGTCATCGCATCCGATGCACTCCCCGCCAAGCAGCTGTCACAGATCGAAACATGGGACCTTGATGCACTCGTGCCATATCAGGACCAGTACCTCAGCGGCTTTCGCACGCAGACCTACACGACGCCACTCGATGCTGGCTTCGATGTCGCCATCCAGAAGATGGATCCCGTGATCCGGCAGACGATCTGTTCCGACATCGGCGGCGATCATCAGCGAATCCACGACATGCAGCCCAGCTATCAGCGCATCACCTTCAAGCACATTCTCGTGCCGGTCTGGGTCAGTGCGTATCGCTACAACGCCAAGGTGTATCGCTTCCTGATCAATGCCCGCACTGGCGTGGTCACCGGCGAACGTCCATACAGCGCCGTCAAGATCACCTTCTTCGTGCTCGCATGCCTCGTCGCCATTGCGATCATCGCTTCGGTCGCTGCGTCACGATAATGGAATCAGGAGACCGCGGGATACCGAGATGTTCCCCTTTCGCGGGCAGTTTTCCGCCCGCAATGGACGAAAAACAGCCATGCATGCAATGCGGCGAGGCCTGCGGCGTTTGACTCAGCGGGTGAAACATCAAGGAGTCTCGTGACATGCTTTCCAAGAATCTCTTCAACGCATTCCTTCTCTCAGTGCTCTGCGGCACTTCAGTCAGCATCGCTTCAGCACAGCCGGCCGGTGAACCGCCCGCTCGTCAGGACGAGCGCGAAATGCGCCGCGAAGAGGCGCCCAAGAGCGACAACGCTCAGGGCCGTCCCGACCGCGATGAACGCGGCGGACCCGATGAGCGCCGCGGCCAGCGCCGCAATCGTGATGGTGGTGGTCCTGAAGGCCGTGGCGATGGCCCCGAAGGTCAGCGCGGCCCGATGAACGGTCCCGATGGTCAGCAGAATCGCCGCGGCCCTCGTGGTGAGAACGGACAGAAGGATGGCCCCCGCCACGAACGCGGCCCGATGATGGGACGCCGCGGCGGCGAAGGCTTCCAGGGCGGACCTCGCGGCCCGATGAACGGTCCCGATGGTCAGCAGAATCGCCGCGGCCCCCGTGGTGACACCGGACAGAATGATGGCCCCCGCCACGAACGTGGCCCGATGATGGGCGGCCGTGGCGGCGAAGGCTTCCAGGGCGGACCTCGCGGCCCGATGATGGGTGGCCGTGGTGGCGAAGGCTTCCAGGGCGGACCCCGCGGCCCGATGATGGGTGGCCGTGGTGGCGAAGGCTTCGAGGGCGGACCTCGTGGCCCGATGATGGGTGGCCGTGGTGGCGAAGGCTTCCAGGGCGGACCTCGCGGCCCGATGATGGGTGGCCGTGGTGGCGAAGGCTTCAAGGGCGGACCCCGTGGCCCGATGATGGGTGGCCGCGGCGGCGAAGGCTTCCAGGGCGGACCTCAAGGCCCGATGACGGGTGGGCGTGGCGGCGAAGGCTTCAAGGGCGGGCGTGAGGACCGGGTGGAGCGGTTCCGTCAGCTTCCTCCGGAAGCTCGCCAGAAGCTGGTCAAGCGATACCGCGAGCGCATGCAGCAGCAGATGGGCGGGAAGCATCGCGGCGATCGCGGCGGCTTCCGCGGCGGACCTCAGGCTCAGTGAACATCGGTCGGGGAGTCCCGACCCTGTCCCGGCAAGAAAGTACTTCCTGTAAAAGCACCAGCGGGCGTTGACTGTGAAGTCAACGCCCGCTGTCGTGCGGAAAGAGCTGGAGGAGAGAGGTCCTCCGGTGTGTGTGTCAGCGTGCGTAGGGGAAAATGACGGTGTACTTGTCGTTGTTGTACTGCGGGATGTTCTCGTAGTTGTTGTTGGGGACGCTTGCGGGGCGACCCGGCAGTACCGTCAGATAGGAGGCGTGGCCGTCCATGAATCCCATCACGGAACGGTTGATGTCGTCGTAGCCGTTACGGACCACGGCGGTGGGTGAATCCTGATTCATCACGATGTCCGCCCATTCGTCGTTGAGCCAGACGAGGCGTGAGGGGTTGTACGCATCCGCGAGCCGGAAGCGGCGAGCGCCGATGGCGAACTTCTCATGGAAGGGCTTGCTGGAGAACTGCGGATCGTTGTCGATCTGCTCGAACCACTTGCCCTGCCACTGATAGCTGGTTCCCACATCGTCATAGCTGCTGAGCACCTGGCCGTTGACCGGCGTGTTCCTGTTCGGCCAGTTCTGCTGGTGGCCGATCTGATCGCTGGGGTCCTTGAAGACGGGCATGGCGAGATTGGTTCGTTCCGATGCGTTGGACTGCGCCGCGACGCCCGGGCGACTGTTGGGAGCTGCGACGAGATTCGGGTACAGGTACTGATTGAGGGGGCGGTCCTCCGCCTTCACATCAAAGCCCGGTTGCAGTGACATCCAGGCGCTGTTGTTGGTCTTGCCCCAAGCGCTCCACGTGCACCAGCCCGCCAGATCCTGATTGAGGTTGGACGGATTGGATGGGCCGAAGCGAGCTCGCCACGTCGGCGAAAGCGGGAGAAAGCCCTTCTGATCGTTCTGATACGTCGCACCCGACTGCGCGATTGACCGCAGATTGCTCAACGAGATGGTCTGCCGTGCCGACTTGCGGGCCTTGCCCAGCGCAGGCAGCAGCAGGCCGATCAGCACCGCGATGATTGCAATCACCACGAGCAGTTCGATGAGGGTGAATCCGATACGCGATTGCGTGCGCGACACTGTGAGGCGTTCTGATTGGTTCATGGTCTTTTCCGACACACATGGCTCCGGCTAGGCAAAGGACAACCCCGCGAGGAGCCGGATGCTCCCGCCGCGGCATAACACGAGTTCACACGAAGAAGCCGGATCAGCCTCGGTCCCCGGGACCGCGACATTGATCCCGATTGCAACGGCGCGCTGACTCAGCCACCAAGCACCAACAGATGCCTGAGCGCCGACGCGTGCATGCAGATCCGGGATGACCCGAGCTTCCTGCTCCGATGGCATGCCGCTCATGGCAGCAACCCTCGAAACGCTTCCTTCACCCACTCCACCATACGTTCACATCCGGCGGCCTGTTCCGTGCACACGGCCTATGCGGCGCATTCGAATCGTATTCGCACTATGTTAGGATCACCCTGTGAGGCTCGGGGGCCGATGCACTCATCTGGTGCGCGGCCGATCACCCGTCGAACTCGCTGGGAAACTCATGGCGCTGCTGTGGCGTATGGCCTCTTGGGTCTTCTCGCTCCCGGGCGAGGTTCGCACCGGTAGAATGGGGGCGTTGCTGAATGCCTGACCGGCCAGCAGAGTGCCGGGCGCATGGACTTCGTGGGTAGTACTTCATGAGCGGACGATCGTCAAGTGATTCTTCGATGGGTGCCGGGTCTTCCGGCGGATCTCGCACGCCGAATCTCGCTGATTCCGCCGCGGGCTCATCGCCTCGTGCGCCGCGCCCCCAGTCATCCGATGCGCTGGGTTCCACCGGTCCGGTCATTCCCTCCGCCGAGGAAGTACGACAGGAAGTGGCCAAGCAGGGAAGCAACATCGATACCATCGTCGGTCGGATGGTGATCGACAACCAGCTGGCGACTCCCGAGGAAGTGCAGCACTGTCTCACGCTGGTCAAGAGTCTGGCCGACGATCGCAACGAGCGATCGCTCGCCGAGATGCTCGTCGCCAATGAGTATGTCACCAAGCGGCAGATGACGCGGCTTCGGGAAATGGCCGCTGCGGAGAAGAGCGGGCAGAAGATCCCCGGCTACAAGATCATCAGCAAACTCGGCGCAGGCGCCATGGCCACCGTCTTCAAGGCCAAGCAGATCAGCCTTGACCGCATGGTCGCCATCAAGGTGCTGCCCCGCAAGTTCACCACCAATCCGCAGTTCATCGAGCGGTTCTATGCCGAAGGACGTGCCGCGGCTCAGCTCAACCATCCCAACATCGTCCAGGCCTACGACGTGGGAAAGGCGGGCGATTACCACTTCTTCGTGATGGAGTATGTGGAAGGGTCCTCCGTCTACGACGAGATCGTCAAGAACAAGCGATACAACGAAGCGGATGCCATTGAGATCGCCATCCAGGTCGCCGAGGCGCTGCAGCACGCGCACGAGCGAGGGCTCATCCACCGCGACGTGAAGCCCAAGAACATCATGCTCACCAAGGCGGGCATCGCCAAGCTCGCCGACATGGGCCTGGCGCGGGCCATCTCCGACAAGGAAGCCGCAGAAGCCGAGCAGGGCAAGGCGTTCGGCACGCCCTATTACATCAGCCCCGAGCAGATCCGCGGCGAGATCAACATCACTCCCGCCGCGGACATCTATTCGCTGGGCGCCACGATCTATCACATGGTGACCGGGGCCGTGCCATTCGATGGCAAGAACCCTTCGGCTGTGATGCACAAGCATCTCAAGGCTGAACTGGTTCCGCCCGACCACGTCAATCCCAAGCTCAGCGCCGGCATTTCCGAAGTCATCGAAATGATGATGGCCAAGGACCCCAGGGCTCGCTACCGGTCCTGCAAGGATTGCCTGAGCGACCTCCAGGCGGTCAAGAGGAGGCAGTCGCCGCCATTGGCCCACAAGGACTTTGGAATGGGAGACATCCAGCAGTTCGCCGCGGCTGAAGCCGCGGTGGCGCCGGATGAGATTCCCATGAATCAGACCGCGGCACCGGCATTTCGCCAGTGGCTCGTGATTCTTCTGGCCATTCTTCTGGGCGTCAGCGTGGTCTTCAATGTCGTCCTGCTCGCCACCCGCGGCGGATAAGTACGCATTTTGTCAGGTATGCAGGAATGTCCTCTGTCGATCGGGGACTTCCCCGGTTGTGGAGGGGGGCTTCAGGCTGCCTAGGGTTGATCGCGGGCGAGGCGTGCTTTTTGCTTGCTTCGGCGGCGTTTGGGCGTTAGGATTTTGCAAGAGACCAACGGTGGGGGCGTTTCCCTGTCCGTGGGCAACTGTGCGGTTTCGGTCGCGCAGTGCATCGAGTACACAGGAGTTTGAGCCATCGCATTCGGACGATTCAGCCGTGACAGTGGACCGCAAGTTCAGCGGACCCGTGTGAACCACATGATCCGCATCACTCCGATCCGACTGGTCGGCGCTGACGGCGAGCAGATTGGTGTCGTCGAAACGGTCGACGCCATGAAGATGGCCATTGAGAAGGGGCTTGATCTTGTCGAGGTGGTGCCTGAGTCGCGCCCGCCCGTGTGCAAGATCATGGACTACGGCAAGTACAAGTACGAGCTGTCGCAGAAGCAGCGCCGCGATCGCGCCGCCGCGAAGGCGACGGAAATGAAGGAAATCCGCCTTGGGCGCAGCGTGAAGATCGATCCGCACGATGTGCAGGTGCGCATCGATCAGGCTCGTCGCTTCCTGATGCACGGTCACAAGGTGATGGTCACGCAGAAGTTCAAGGGCCGCGAGATTGCTCACAAGGAAATCGGCCTTGACAATCTGCGTCATGTCGCCGGCGATCTTGGCGATGTGGCCAAGGTCGAACAGACGCCTCGCTGGATGGGCAAGCAGGCGAGCATCATCCTTGCACCCGACAAGGTGAAGGTTGAAGCCGTGAAGCGCCGCCTCGAGAAGGAAAAGGCCGAGAAGCTCGCCAAGGGTCAGAAGGTCGAAGAAGAAAAGTCAATCGAGCAGCTTGAAGCTGAACTCGAGAAGCAGAATCAGCAGGAAGGTCCTGACGACGAGGAATAGTCCTCGCCGCGGCCACGCCGTCAGAAGCACGAAAGTGCAAAATCGCAGCGAGTGCAAGGGTGCAGTGGAGCATATCTCCTGCAGACTTGCACTCGCTGTGTTTTTCGTGACCCATGCCGCAGCCCGCACCAAGCCCCACACGCGCAGATCACGCCAAGCTCGCTCCACAAAACACCCGAACACATGCTTCGCTGAAACTCTGAAATCTGAAATTTCAAATTTGAGATTTCAGATTCCCCTCCCCTCTCCTCTCCTCCCTTTCAATCCGCGCATGAAAAAGGGGACCCGCTCTCGGGTCCCCTTGCGTTCACATCAGTGATCCTTCAACCGGCTCAGCAGCCGCCGTTCTGCCAGACGACGAAGAAGGCTTCGATGTCGGCGCCGTCGACGCCACCGTCAAGGTTGACGTCGGCGCAGGAGGCGGAAGCTTCCCAGTCGGGGAAGAAGGAGGCGATGTCGCTGCCGTCAACGCCGCCGTCGACGTTGTAGTCTGCCGCACAGGGCGAGCAGCCGCCGCCGCAGTTGTTGGTCTCGGTCACATCGACGAACACGAACGAGTCGATGGTGCCGGTGTCGAGGCCTGCATTGTCGGTGATGCGGAGGGTCCAGGTGCCTTCGTAGGGGACGCCGTTAAGATCCGACATCGGGGTGGCGGGCATGTAGTTGTCTGAAGGAATGACATCAGCGGTGAGGATCAGACCGGTGCCACCAAGGCGAGTGGTGGAGGTATCGGTGAAGACGTAGGTTCCGGCCAGGTTGGGCGCGCCACCTTCGCGGGTGAAGAGCGTGACAGTGTTGGTCCCGTTGCTGAGCGTACCGATCAGGTCGCCGACGTAGGTGTGGGTGATGCCCACCGCAACGACGAGGTTGTTGATCGTGCCCGTGCCGGACCCGATCGTGATCGTTGCATCGGCGGCACTCGGGACGCCGCCGACGGGGTCCACAATAGCGACCGGCACATCAGTCGAGGCGGTGCCGGGGTTCTGGGTACGCGTGATGCAGGGAGTGCCCAGGCCAAGGAACGTCCCGCCCAGCGTGGTGCAATCTGCTTCCGTCACATCCTGGCAGCCATCGGCAAGGCAGCAGCCGCCGGTGGGAATGCAGCGGACGGTGGGATCGCACGAAGTGCCCAGGTCAGAGAGGCTCAGGACGAAATCGCCGCCTGCCGCACCGTTGTTGTGGACAAGCACCAGATAGTCCGCGTTCGCCTGCGTGCAGACGGTGAGGGAAGACTGGTTATTGCCGCAGGCGCCGTTGTCGTTGCCGCCAACGCACGTGAGGTTGCTGCAGTCGGTGCCGCAGTAGACGCTCAGGCGGGTATTGAAGTCGGTGGAAGTGGGGGAACTGCAGGTATCCAGCGTCATCGTGTTGCCGGTGCCGCGGAACTTGTACCAGAGGCCTGCCGCGTTGACAGGAACGCCTCCGCACGTCGGACCGAACTGAGTCGGGGCCGCGCACGTGTTGCCAAGAACCTGTGAGCCGACATCGAGCATGACGGCCGCGGCACAATCAGCATTCACCGGAGGTTCGGTGCTGGCGCAGGTGCAGCCACCACATGCAACGCCATTGCCCTGGTAGACGCCGCCCTGTGCGGTGCAGTCACGCTCGGTCAGCGTCGAGCACCCATCGTTGGTGCAGCATGCGCCCGTGGGGGGAGAAATCAGCGTTGTGTTCACCGTGCAGACTGATGACCGGTTGGACGGCGCAGTCTCCTGCACGCTCACCGTGAGCTGATAGGGGCCCGGTGCAGTCCCATCGGCGACCACGCCACCGATGGTGTACTGAGTCGGAGAAACCTGCGTCATGGTCACGGGCTGGGGACGAGTGTCGCCCAGCAGACCAAGGTCGATCGTGCAGATGTGGCTCACGCTGGCCGGGCGACGGCCCGGTGCAATGTCCACCGTGACGTTGTACGCGCCGGTGCCGTCGTTGAGAATCGTCGTCGCATCGATCGTCGCCGAGCAGGTCGGCGGCAGCGGAATCGTGTTCACCACCATGTTCATCCGCACGAAGTTGACGTCGAAGGCACTCGTGCGGTCCAGAGTCACGGACGCATCGCCCGCATCCGTCTGGATCAGCATCGAGTGATTCGCCACCGAGGTGACACTCGTGTTGACGATCACGTTGGGGAAGTCGGTGACGCTGCCAGTCTGGTTGGTGTCATCCGAAGGGCTGGGCTGGTTGTTGCACGTGTTGAACGTGCCCCACACCACGTTGTAGGTGCCCGCGACATAGTCGCGAACCAGACCCGCCGCGTCGGTGTTGTCGTGCATGAATCCCGAGATCGGGTTGTAGCTGGCGTCGTAGACCATGAAGTCGGTGTCGGCCGTCGAGGAGGGATCCTCCTTGATCGTGACCGTGCCATCGACGACAGATCCGCTCACCGTGGTCGGAGTGACCGCCTCGACCGACAACGTGCCCACGTAGGGGGCCGTTGTCGCCGTGGTGCCGGTGACCTTCACATAGATCTGTTCCTGACGGCCGAAGCCATACCACTGAACCGTCCGGGCGCCGGAGACCAGCGTGGTGGAATGGCTCTGGATCGATGCATCGGACGCAGGATTGATCACGCCAGCCGCCTGCGAAAGACCGCGCAGCGTGATCGTGTGACCTGCGGTCGCACTCGTGAACGAAAGGCGGTACTTGTAGATGCCCAGCGGACGAGCCTTCGTCTTGACCAGGAAGTAGTCAGAAGACGTTGCGCCAGCCGTTGAAACCGTGCCGGTCGTCGTGCCCGTGATCGTGTCGCCCGCATCCATGCCAATGCCACCGCTGGCACACAGCGTGGCTGCCGGCTTGCCGTTGTTGGGCTCCACCTCAGGATTATCAATAGCCGCCGCGAGACCCGCGGCACAGAAAACCAACATCGCCGCGGAGACGCGGCACAAAGAACTGTACATGACCATTCCTCTCTTGTTCGCCCAGCCACACACGCATACACACCCAGGGGGCGCACGCCCCTCCGGAAGTTCCACGAGCACCCGGTGAGGGCGACAGGAACCACCACACATCGTTGCCGGTTCGTCCATCAACCGTCGCCATCGGCTTCAGCACGCTGGCGGACGGTCGGTTTGGCTCGAATCGTCACTCTAGAGAGTAACTTTTTGTGCTCCGAAGGTCAATACCTGAGCCCCCGAATCCCCATGATTGTTGGGGGAACGGACACTTCAGGGCCTGGGCCACCAGTTCTCCAGATTCACCTCACCCAAAATGACAAGCACCCCCGAGCCGGGCTCGGGGGTGCTTGGTTTGACCAATCAAACTTCAGTTCGGAGGCGATCAACCCAGACGGGACGAACCCGGGATTGACTCAGTCCAGCCGAATCTGAACGGCTTAGCAGCCGCCGTTCTCCCAGACCGTGAAGAAGGCTTCGATGTCGCCACCGTCGACGCCGCCGTCGAGGTTGGTGTCGCCACAGCTGCCGCCGCTCTCCCAGGCGGTGAAGAAGGACTCGATGTCGGCGCCGTCGACGCCGCCGTCCTGATTGAAGTCAGCAGCGCAGACCGGGCAGGCCGGGGCGCAGTTGCTGTTGCGGAAGCCAGAGCCGATCGAGAAGGTATCGATGGTGCCCACGTCGATGCCAGCGTTGTCGGTGACCGACAGGGTCCAGGTGCCTTCGAAGTCGCTGCCGTCGAAGACGCTCAGGGACTCGAAAGGCCGGATCAGGCTCGAACCAAGGTTCACGCCACCCGCCGCGGTCGCCGCCTCAGCCATGTTGCGCGGAGCGAAGTCGACGAAGGTGTAGGTGCCAGCGAGATTGGTGCCAGCACCCTGACGGCTGCTCACGATCGCCGAGTTGGTGCCGTTGCTGATGGTGACGATGAGGTCGCCCACGAACGTGTGGGTGAGGCCCACTTCAACCACGAGGTTGGAGATGGTGCCCGAGCCCGCACCGATCGTCAGCGAGGAGCTCGCCTGGCCGGGGGTGCCGCCCGCGAAGTCCGGGATGAAGACGGGCGTATCGGTCGCCGATGCGATGTTGGGATTCAGACCGTCGGTGGTGCAAGCCGTGCCGTCACCGTTGTAGGTGCCGCCCAGGCCAGCACAGGCGTCAGCGGTCACGATCGAGCAGCCGTCGCCGGTGCAGCAAGCGCCGGTGGGGATGCAGAAGATGGCGCTGGTGCAGGGCGTGCTGTCATCGGTCAGGCTGATCTGGAAGTCACCAACAGCCGTGCCGAAACCGTGGACGAGGATGTAGTACTGAGCACTCTCCTGCGTGCAGAAAGCGACCTGCGAGAGGAGCCCGCAGGAGTCGTCGTTGCCGCCGACGCAGGTGAGGGTGCCGCTGGTGCTGCAGTAGATCGACAGACGGCTGTCGTACGCGGGGCCGCCGCAGAGGGTCGCGGTCATCGTGTTGCCGGTGCCGACCACCGAGTACCAGACGCCACCAGTGCTGATGTTCTGACCATTGCACAGGGGATTGCCGGTGTCGATTGTGGCGCCGCAGGTGGTGCCAAGTTCAGCCGAACCGTTCGAAAGCTCAATGGCGCCTTCGATCGTGTCGTTGCCGGGAGCCGCGAGGCAGGAGCACGCGCCACAGATCGTGTTGTCGCCAGCGTAGGTGCCGCCCTGAGCAGCGCAGTCCGCCGCGGTCAGGATGAGGCAGCCATCGCCGGTGCAGCACTGACCCGAGGGGGGATTGACGATCACCACGTTGGCGGTGCAGGTCGTCGAACGGCTGCCGGGAGCCGTCTCAGTGGTCGTCGAGGTCATCGAGTAGGTGCCAGCACCCAGACCCGACACGATCGGCAGCGAGTAGGTGAAGACGTTCGCCGGACCTTCAATGAAGGAGACGGGCTGAGGCGAGGTATCGCCCAGCGTGCTCGTGTCCATCGTCACCGTGTGAGCGGTGCCGGTGGGGAACGTGCCGGGGGTCACGTTCACGGTGAAGTTCACCGTGCCCGTACCGTCGTTGCGGATGGTTCCCGGTGCAACGGCGAGCGTGCAGGTGGGATCAGCCGGCAGCGTGTCCGGTGCGAAGTTGATGAACAGAGTCGTATCGCCGCCAGCGCTGCCCGACGTGCTCGTGGCATTCCAGTTGGTGGCCCCGAAGGTCACATTGTAGATACCCACGGCGAGGTAGTAGTCACCAGCGGCGAGCGTTCCGTCGCGACCGTTGAACGCTAAACCACTACCGTTGCCCGGACGGGGCGAAGTGGTGTTGCCCCAGGACAGTGCCGAGTAGTTGACGTTGCCGTCGTCGTCGTCGTTGTCCACCATGGCACCGGTGCTGCTGTACAGACCGATTTCGGTGTCAAGCGTCGTCACCGCGCCGAAGGCGGTGCCGATGTCGAGAAAGCCGTCTGCAGTCGTCACCGCAGGAACGGTCAGCTTGTACCAGAAGATACCGGTGCCAGCGAGAGGAACCTGACGCGTGATCGAACCCGCCGACAGGGCGCCCAGGTCTTCGGTCAGGGTCGGCTGAGCCATCGCCGAACCAGCACACGCCGCGAGCAAGCCCGCCAACACAATAGAACGATTCCAAATCTTCATAAACCCTCTCTTTTCCGCAAGCGGAAATCCAGTATTGGATGAGGACACACGAACACACACACCGCGCCGGACACACCGTCCGCCGCGTACACATCAACAGAAATGGCTTGAATCTCTCTTTCGCACAGGCACCAGCATCCCGCCTCGACACCCACCGGTTCCAGAAAGGAACCGGCATTGTACAAGATACCCGATGGCAAGCCCGTTTGTCAATTAGAAAGACGCATTTCGGCCACGAAACTCGCGGATGGTCTGAATCCAACTCCCAGCGTCCCCACTTCCACTCCTCCCGATGTGTCCGAATAACCGATTCCTGAGCGGTTGCTTGGCGTGATCGGACCCGCTTGCCCCAACACCTGCTCACGCTCGGCCCGTCCCACGCCAGAGTCTGCCCGCAAGGCCCCCTGAGGCCACACTCCCAGGCCCCGCACCCAATTACTCGACTGTTCAGCCGCCATCAGGCCCCAGCCGCTCCGCCTTCACTATGATCAATCGCGGAAACCGGATCATGTCGGCGCCGCATGCCTCTCCCCGCTGATCCCGGTCTGCGCTCAGGAGACTTCTCTTGGCTCCGGTAGCATCACATCCCGTTCTGCCTCGCAAGTCCCCGCGGCGTCAAGCTGCAGGCACCACAGATCAGGCTCAGGCACACCCAGTCCAGCCAGCCAGAGTCCTCTGCGTCGATGATCACCCAATGCTCCTTCACGGACTCATGGAGCGGTTCCAGGATGATGGATCGCTCGAGATGGTCCAGAACATCGGGACCGCCGAACATCTCCTCGACGCCGTCGCTCAATGCCAGCCCGACCTTGTACTGCTCGACATCGAAATGCCCGGCCCCGATGTCTTCGAGGCGGCAGACCGGCTTCGGCATCGTCATCCCGGACTGCGATTTGCCTTTCTCTCGGCCTTCACACGCGACGGATACCTCGCCGCGGCATGCCGCTGCGGTGCGTGGGGCTACTTCTCCAAGAGCGACACCCCCGCCGACATCATTGCCGGCCTCAAATCCATCCTTCGCAGCACTCGATCGCAGTTCACGATGAGCCCCAGCGTCGCCGCGAGCTTCCCACACGCTCGCCGCGAGGCCGATCCGCCACCCGCCGAACCCCACCGCGAACTTCACGTGCCCCAGACCGGGCCAGGGGCACTCACCGGGCGTGAACTCGAGGTGCTTCACCTGATCGGCAAGGGACTCACTCGCCTCGAAATCTCGAGGGAACTCTCACGCAGCGTCAAGACCATCGACGGGCACCAGGATCGCATCATCAAGAAGCTCGGCGCCATCTGTCGCTCCGACCTCATCCGATACGCCATTCGGGAAGGACTTGCAGAAGCCTGATTCCATCGCCTGCTTCAGCACCCTCCAGACTCCCAATACTCGAAGAACGCGGCGACGTCCGACCCGTCAACGCCACCATCCTGATTCGCATCAGCGCACGGGTCTCCCTGAACCCAGGCACGGAAGAACGCGCCCACATCAGCCCCATCAACACCCCCATCCTCGTTGAAGTCCGCAGGGCAGCGCGGACACGGGGTGCCGCACGCAAGTTCAAGGCCAAGGGTCTTGAGGGTGAACCCATCAATCACACCCAGTTCACCCGAGTCAAGGTCCCGTACCCGCAGCAGCCAGACACCAGAATACGAGGCCCCGTCGAAGAACCCCAGACTCGGCGTCGGGAGTCCGCCGTCGTTGGCACGAGACGGCGCGTAGATGCTCGGCGGAATCGCTTGCGCATTGCCAGCCTGTGAGGCCGCCGTCCACATCGACAGCCCACCGTCTCGGAAGCAATACTCACCATCCAGATTCGAACTGTCGCCGAAGCCCGACCCGGGCCTTCCCACGCGGTCGATCAGTCTGACCGAGTTGCTGCCGCGAATCAACGTCATCTCAAGATCGCCGACCCACGTGTGACGCGCCCGCACGCCGACAGTCAGGTCGGTCACGGTTCCGGCACCGGATGGAACGACGATGGCGAACGTCACACCCGTCGTGTCATTGTCAGGAATGACCACCGGGAAGGGCGCATTGGAACCATACAGATCCGTCGCGATTACCGTCGTGCACGCGACACCGTCGCCCAGATAGACACCTCCCGCCGCTTCACAGGTCGCCCGTGTCCGTACCGCACAGTTCGTCCCGACGCAGCACGCGCCACGCGGCAGGCATTCGATGGCCGTCGAGCAGGCCGTGCCGCTGTCGAGCACCTCAAGATCAAAGTACCCCGTATCAGACTGCGTGAGTCCCTTCACCAGCACCAGGTACGGGGCCCCCAACTCCGAGCACCACGCTGCGCTCGAGTAGCGGCCGCACTCATCATTGCTGGCGGCAACGCACGAAAGACCGCTGCATCCCCCCTGGGCGCAATAGACATGAATCACCGTATCAAACGGGTATCGTGTCAGACACGTCCGGGCCATCATCCGATTGCCCGTTCCAGTCACCAGATACCAGACGCCGGGCGAAAGCGGACTGCCCGAAGCAAAGCAGTTGGGCGCGGCACTGTCCGCCAGCGCGTTCACCGTGTAGCCCCGGACAGGGACGCCGTTGGGGACGACTGGCTTGGGATTCGTGCAGTCATCATTCTCAGGCCGCGTCGGAGAACACGACACCACCTCCACCGTGCTCAGTACGCCCGAGGAGGTTCGGCCCTGACGGTCACGCACCACGAACGGCAGCGTGTAGAGCCCCGGCGGCACTCCCGTGGGAACCGTGAACGACAGACCGAAGACATTGTCATTGGGAAGCCCATCGCAGTGCTGACCATCGTCAAAGAGCACCGCATTGCTCGGGCCCTGCAAGGCACTGAGATTCATCGTCACGGCAATCTCGTCGCTCTGCGGATTCTGCCCTGGTGCGACCGCAACCTGAAGACACAGCGGTGCATCCGCGCAGTTGTTCACCATCGCGGCCGAGGCCGTCGCGATGCCCTGCGGCACCGTCGAGATGGTGTTGGGCACCACGGAGAAACAGTACCACGTGATGTCGAAGGGATTCACCTTCGTGCCCGAGCCCGAAGCGATGCCCGCGGCACTCGCCACTTTCGCGTTCATGTTCAGCGATGAAGACGTCGTGGCACAGACCGCCGCGTTCACGAAGTCGAGCACATTGCCCGACCGATTCGAATCATCTGCAGGGCTCGCCGCGTTATTCGTGAAGTTCGAATCGCTGATGGCGATGTAGTATGTGCCGGGCGTGTAGGTACGCGTCAGCGTGTTGGGCTGGTCGTTGCCATAGTCGCTGATGGCAGAGAGCGCCGAGTTGTACATCCAAAAGTCCGTATCGTTCGTGTTCCCAACGCCCCGGGACACCGTTGCCGTTCCCTCGAACACGGTGCCTCCCATCACGGTCGGCAACACCGTCGTCGTCTGGAGCTCGAGCGTGTAGGGGGCCGTCGTGCCCGCCGTGCCCGTCACTCGCACGTAGAGCTGTTCCTGCCTTCCAAACCCGTACCACTGCACGACACGCGAATCAACGGGCAGCCCCGCACCACTCACCAGCCCGGTCTGCACCGTCACATCCGTTCCTGCCGCCACCACGCCCGCCGCCTGCGAAAGCCCGCGGATCGTCACCGTGTGCCCCGGAGTCGCGCTGGTCAGGACCAACTGGTATCGATAAATGTTCAGCCCGCGGCTTGCCGTCTTGAGCAGGAAGTAGTCCGCCGAAGTCGGCCCGCTCCCCGTCCCCGATCCCGTGGTCGTGCCGCTGATCGTGTCGAGAGCATTCATGCCCGCGCCGCCACTCTGGCAGAATGTCGCTGAAGCCTTGTTGTCATTGGGCTCCACCTCCGGATTGTCCACCGCCGCCAACGCGCCAGGGACCATCCACGCCGCGGCGAACAGCAGCACCATCCAACCCGCGACGCGACTCAGATTCCATGCCCTCAACATTGATCCTCGCTCCATTCTCAGGTCGCCCCCGACCAAACAGCTCCGGCCCCGTCGCATGCCTCCAGACACAGGCCCCTCAGGCGGGCTCACACTCTGCCATTCGACTGCGTTTCGCTCAGGCGTTCCTTGCAGGTCGCCGTGGCGATTTGCTCCTCGATCATCCAACACCATCACGCGGCGGACGGCAAGCCGTCCCCCGCGTGAGGAGAATCTGTTCACATTGGTTCCGGCCCCATCACCCCGCTCACCGCCGCGTTCACCAATCCGGCGAACGCCAGATGATCTCAATCCCGAACAGCCACCGCAATGCGGCCTGGAATCAAGGCAGCCACCTGCAACGTGAGCGCCCACTGCCACAACTCGTACATGGCACTCGCTACCGTCTCAATGAACGTCTTGTCCGAAGTCCTCATGTGTCTCTCCTTGCAGTTGAGTATACAGCCGCGTCGCGGCGAATCCAATCAGTTTTACGGCTTCACAGACCCGGCATGTCCCGATAACCGCTCAGGACCACACCACATCTGCGGGCCATCGCCGGCCCCCACGCGGGAGCCATCACGCCGATGACCGTGCCAAATGCGCCGGTCAGCCCCTTCGAGTCAGCCGAGCGAGCATGTCAGGTTCAACCGGTCTTGTCGTTGCTTGGTGAGGTCTCTCAGGTCTCACGGAGCACGGTTGAAACTGACGTTGCGGGCGGAAAATGGGAAGCGTTCAGAGTCATCCGAACAATCCCATGCCTACTCACCAGTGGGTCAGACGGGTGCAGAAGGCCGATCCGAGGAATGCGTCGGTTGGCTCTTTCGAGTCAGCCGAGCGAGCATGTCAGGTTCAACCGGTCTTGTCGTTGCTTGGTGAGGTCTCTCAGGTCTCACGGAGCACGGTTGAAACTGACGTTGCGGGCGGAAATGGGCCTGTGTGACGCTTTCGCGTGACCGGCCCAGGTTGTGTCTTTAGTCTCGGAAACCCTCCATCAACTCCGTCGTTCGTTCCGTCGCCGGCTTGAAGCAATCAATCCGGCGCTGACGAGGAGGCTGAGGGCTGCGGGAGTCGGCACCAGGTGGACCGTCGCTCCAGTCACCAACAGGTCTCCCGAGATGGACCCGAAGTTGTCGGTGGTGGAGGAGTACCAGGTCCCTCGTCGTACTCCCGTGGTGGAATCTCGCGAAGCACCTTCAAGCGGAGCACCGATTCCGATCTCTGACGTTTCGCCGGGTGCACGATTCGCGAAGTCGATTCCAAGCTGCAGAATCGTGATGTTCGTGATTCCGAATCTGAAGGCGGGGTCCGCCGATCCGATCTGTCCCGCACCCTTCTGCACAGTGGCGATTCCGCCAGAGCCGTTGAAGTTGTTCGCCGCGGAGGTTCCGGTAGTCGCGCCCGTTCCCACCCAGCGGGTGATGTCGTTGCGGGCGATCCTCAGGTAGTTTCCTGGAGGTGCTTCCCCTGAGCCGTTGGTGTGACGATGAACCATGTAGCGTTGGAGAATGCCGTTGGGGCCGGTGGCTGCGAACGGGCGGACTCGACCGAACGGGCCGTCCATCGGGGAATCATCGAGATCGACGCCGCCACCATTGGTGTTGTTGCCCGCGGCTGCGAAGTCCGCGATCGAATCTCCCGCCCCGACGCCGCTGATGATCGGCTGCCAGGTGAGGCTCGCGAATCCGACGGGCACGGTGGTCGTGGTCGAGGACCAGCTGACCGTTGCCCGCATGAGGACGCGACCTCCATCGATGCTCGGATCCAGAGTCAGGTCGTTCGTCCAGTTCATGCCATCGCGGCTGACCTGAAGATTCAGGAGCGTGCGGGAGGCCTGAGCCAAGGCGATACCCGAGCCCGCCGCGAGGGCGAGCAGGAACGAAACGGATTGTGCACGAATCATGACAGAAACCCACTTTCTGTCGTGTCTCTTTCTCCGCCGCGGCTGCTGCAAGGGGAACTTGAGAGATCCCTCGTGGACGGCGCGCACCGCCCACCTGCACACCGGTGAACCCCGGTGCGAATGACAACAACACACAGCTCTGCATGCGCGAATCGAACGTGACGTGTTCTTCGATGCACCGGACACCGCGTCCGCTCACCGATGCTCCACTCAAGTCCCGCCGGCTGAACGCCTCGTGACAGTCGCTTCACACACCTTCACGACCCGGATGTTACGATTCCATGCGACCACCATGCGAACATGACGTTCGTACAATGTTACATCGACCGTTTCCCGAACCATTCGTTGTGCTGGGGTTTGGAGAACCCTGCGACTGCTGTTCAGGCTCGAGGCCCGAAACACTTTGCATTCATCTGACAGCCTCCTTTGAAGCCCGTCTTGTCGCTCGTCTCCGTTGAGGCACCAGTATACATCAAGATTCGCCCATCTGCAAGGCGTTTTCTCGATTTTCCCGCGAAAAGTCGAATTGTTGTGGTGCGTCCTGAAATGTCGCCCCTGACGGAGCGCAGAGCCCGATTCGCCCGCCGCGATGTTCGCTGGGGTTTCTTCCTTTGAGCCGCGGGTTCACTCAGCGGGTCGGATTCTGCCCGACGGCCCGGTCGATCCACTCCACCAGCTCGTCGGCCTGGTTGCCCAGGTTCATGAACATAAATAGATGCCCGAACGGGCCCGACCATCGTTCAGGCTTTCCCGCGCGTTCCCAGAGTGCATCACCGGTCGAGGCCGGCACGATCATGTCCCAGCGCGCGTGCAGCATCAGCGTGGGGATCTCTCGCAGCGCCGCGGCAGTGTGCAGCGGGTCAAGTGTCGATCTCGCCAGATACGACTCGTACATCTCCTCACGCTTCGAGGCCGGCAGACTGATCTTGCCCGCACTGCCGCGGCGAACTCGCGAGTAGAAGGCGTCCTGCCACGTAGTGCCCGTGACTCTCAGAAAACTCCCGCCGCTTCCCACCAGCACACACGCACTCACCTGATCGCCAAGCCGCGTCACGAGCGCGGGCGTCATGATGCTGCCGAAGCTGCACCCGACCACCACCAGCGGGCGCGCGGGAATGCCAGGCACATGCCGACGCACGAACTCAAGTGCCGCTTCATGCGCGAGCACATACTGCCCGATGGCATCGTCGAAGTCGTTGGCCGCCAGTTCTGCCGCGGCGTGGATCGATGCTTCCAGGCTCAGTTCCTGCTGATCCGTGGTCATCTCCAGTCCGGGCTGCCGCATCACATTCGAGAGCGCATCGGGTGAATCGCCCGCCAGCGTGATCGCGCCGGGTGGCCGCCAGTACATGCCGTTGTATGCAAGTACAGCCCATCCATCGCGCCGCAGCGCATCAACCACCGTCTGCTCATACTTGGGGCCCGACAACCCCCATTGGTGAATGATCAGGCCGCGTGCCTCACCCTTGAACGGCATGAAGAGGTGAAAGCCCATCCTGAATGGAGCGGAGGCTTCCATGATCAGCAGCCGCTCCAGATCGCTGGTCTGCTCGGGAAGGGAGAGCGCGGCGGGAGCCTCGCGCCACGCTGCGTATCTGAAGGATTCCGGGATCGGTGCTCTCGCCGAATCCCCATCGGGCTGCTCGGGCACTCTGTAGGAAATCCATCCCTGTCCGGCCGGCGCAGCCTGAATGGTCATCCAGGGCCTTGGTCCCTCATCCGACTGCAGGGTCAGTTGTGCCCGAAGCGTGGGCAGCTGTGTGAAGTTGTCCGGCCACCGGGGTTGCGGGGTGGCAACACCCTCAATTGCTGCATCGTGACCTCTCTGAGGCCCCATGCGCGAATAGCCGCACCCGCTCAACATCAATCCCGTCACCAGCACACAGGTCTTCAGCATGCCGCGAAGAGTTCCCGCGGCCGTCAGCCTCGTGGGGCGATTGGCACCGGCCAACACGCGGTCACACTTGCAGTTGCCGTACGGATTCGTGATCGGTCGCATGGTGGTACGCTTGCTCCTGCCTCGCCAAAGTTCATCCGCGGTCACACCGAAAGCCCTCATGGAACTGTCACCCTCACAGCTGTCACAGTCAGAACGCTACAAACTGCTCATCGGCGCCATTTTCCCGCGACCCATCGCCTTCGTCTCAACGATCTCGCCGGCGGGCCAACACAATATCGCCCCATTCTCCTTCTTCTCAGGAGTCGGTTCGGATCCGATGATGCTCCTGTTCTGTCCCGCCAACAAGCCAGATGGTTCCGAAAAGGACTCCCTGATCAACGCCAGCCCGACATCCCAGGGCGGCACCGGGGCGTTCGTCGTGAATGTCGTGCCCGCCGCGATCGTCGGAGCGATGGCGCTTGCCGCCGAACCCCTCGCCTACGGCGAATCGGAGTTTGACCTGACCGGACTTACGCCAGCCCCGGCCACCGTCGTCTGTGCCCCGCGGCTCGCCCAGAGCCCCGTCTCCTTCGAATGCCTCACCCGCCAGATCATTCGCACCAATCCCGGCAAGTCCGCCGGGGGTAACATTGTCATCGGCGAGGTCGTTCACATCCATATAGACGATGCGGTCATCGACGGTCGCCTGCACCTTGATCCCGCCGCACTCGATCTGGTGGGGCGCATGGGCGGCCTCAACTATTGCTACACCCGCGATCGATTCGAACTCAAGTCGGGTCGGAATGGATAGCCGTCCGAAATGCGAACAAACCGGACGGACCCATCACGCGTGGAACGTGCGGGGTTCTTGCCGGGGAGGGTTGTTTCGACCCGGACCCGTGGGCTATACTCAAGGCCCAAAAACCGGGCTTGTAGCTCAGTTGGCTAGAGCGTACCCCTGATAAGGGTAAGGTCGTTGGTTCGACTCCAATCAGGCCCATTTCGGTCACCGGGAAAACCCGCTGCGATTGCAGCGGGTTTTTTGATGATTCGGGCCGGCGGAAGTCCATCCAGAGCGATGTGACCGCAGCCGTTCTGAGTCGGACCGCAATCTCGAGCCCCGTCTTCTCTCGACAGCCCACGGGTTCAGATGCCAGAACGGTGCAACCGCTCGGTTCGCGATATCCATTCAATGGATCATGAATCCCTGAGGCGTGAGGTTGTTCGGTCGATGTACGATCTTTCGTGGTGCATCGGCCATTGCTGGCCGGACGTCCGAAATGGCGTTGGCGCACCCTATCATCCCCCCCTGCATCGTCGCGGAATCTTCCGGGACTGGTGGCGGGGCTCTGTCCTCCCCGGTGGATCGGGTTGGCCAATGGCAGTTTCAGTGCAGCCGTCACGAGTTTGGAGAACACATGCGGATCAACGTTGTTGGCAGACACTTTGAAGTCACGGACGCGATCAAGACCTACGGCGAGCAGAAGGCTGCCAAACTGCCCAAGTACTTCAGCGGCGTGCAGTTGATCACGATTTCAATCAGCAAGACCGGCGCACACTCGCCCGGCGAGTACGACGTGGAACTGGTGATCGACGTTGAGAAGCACGATGACTTTGTGAGCCACGCCAAGGCGGCTGATCCGTACGCCGCGATTGACCTGGTCGTCGAAAAGGGCGAACGCCAGCTGCGTGACTTCAAGGAGAAGCTTCAGAAGTAATCGATCCGGCCCCGACAGCCGCGGTTGCACGCTCGCCGCGTGAGCGTCGAATGTGCCTTTCCCCGCGGCGAGAACCCCGCCGGAGTCTGCCCGGACGCCCCGGGACTATTGGAGATAGCAGCATCGTGGCAAAGTTGACCGACATCGTCGCCCCCGGCGCCATCGTCGCCTCGCTCAAGTCTTCGGAGAGAGATGCGATCATCGTCGAACTGGTGGACAGCCTCATCGCTGCGGGTGCCGTGTCGCCCGCCATCCGTGATGAACTGGTCGCTCGCGTGCTCGAACGCGAACGCCGCGGCAGCACCGGCTTCGGCAAGGGCGTTGCCGTTCCGCACGTCAAGCACAAGAGCATCACCCGCATGCACGCGGCAGTAGGCCTTTCGCAGCGTGGCGTCGACTTCCGCGCCCTGGACAATCAGCCGGTCTACTCGGTCTTTCTCCTGGTCTCGCCCGAGGACAGCCCCGAAGAGCATCTCCACGCCATGGAGGTCATCTTCAAGAACCTCAGCAAGGACACCTTCCGCCGCTTCCTGCGTCAGGCGACAACGGTCGAAGAGGTCAAAACGCTGCTCGAAGAGGCCGATGGCCAGCATCTGGCTGCCTGAGCATCCCTGGTCCTGGCTGCTTTCCGTCTTCTCCGCTTCCATTCTGTCACACGTCTGATCGGTGTCTGAATCCCAATCCATCACCACGAAAATCGTCAACCGGCTGGGCCTTCACGCCCGGCCAGCGATGACATTCGTCGACGTTGCGATGACGTTCGGCTCTGAGATCTCAGTTCGCAAGGGCGATACCGAAGTCGATGGCAAATCCATCATGCAGATGATGATGCTCGCGGCGAGCCAGGGCAGTGAACTGGTCATCACCGCCAAGGGCAACGACGCGCCGCAGGCCCTCAAGGCCTTGGGTGATCTGGTGGCAGGCGGCTTCGACGAGGAGTGATCGGGCCGTGCGATTCGATGCCATTCTCTGTGACATTGACGGGTGCCTGGGCCCGGAGACCAATGCGCCATTTGATGTGCCGCACCTCTCGACCATCGCCCAGTACAACCGCGAGGCGATCCGCACCCGTTCGCAGCCGGTGCTGACGCTCTGTTCCGGCCGGCCCCAACCCTTCGCTGAAGCACTCTGCCGCGTGATTGGCAACAGCCTCCTGCCCTGCATCGCCGAAATGGGCGTCTGGCTCTACGACCCGGCGAACAACCGATTCATGATCGACCCGTCGATCCTGCCCGAGCACAAGCGGTGGATCCGCGAAGCGACCGGCTACATCGAGGAGACGTGGCTGCCCAAAGGGCTCATCATCCAGCCCGGCAAGTCCGCCTCCATCTCCCTCTGGCACGCCGACACCGCCTACCTCATGAGCCTCAAGCCGATTCTGGCGCAGCACTTTGCCTCAAAGGGCTGGAATCTGCGAATATCGAGTTCGGTCGCATGGATCAACTGCGATCTGGCCCATGTCAGCAAGGGGACGGGAATCGAGCGATTCCGTCAGGTCACGGGCTTCACCACGCCGCGGCTTGCGGGCATCGGTGACACCATGGGCGATATCGCGATTCGCGAACAAGTCAGCTACTTCGCGGTCCCATCCAACGCCCAGGATGAACTCAAGCGTCACGCCGACTACATCTCGCCGCACGCCGAGATCGAGGGCGTGCTCGACATCATCAAGCACCTCAATTCGATGCCCGGCTGAGCCAGGAGCCTCCAGCAGCCCGCGGCCGCTTTGGTGTGGCTGCGAGCACCCGTCGTGATGAGACCGCTGCGCCCGCGAGTCGCAGCCTGCCAACGATTGGCCCATGACTTCATTCCTGGCCGTCGTGTGTTCGCTCTTTGCGCAGACCCCTGCCCCCGCCGCGGCAGAGCCCCCCAAGGCCGCCGAGACTGCCCCCGCTGCAGCAAAGAACCCCGACCCCAAGGCTGCCGACGCCAAGCCCCAGGAAGCCAAGGCATGGGACACCAATGCGCCCACCGGCGACTCGAAGGAAGTTCCCCTCGATGTCCGCAGCGGCACCTGGCTCTCGCTGGACCTGAGCCCCGATGGCTCCACCATCGTCTTCGACCTCCTGGGTGATCTCTACATGATGCCCGCCTCCGGCGGTGAAGCCAAGTCCATCACCTCAGGCATCGCCTGGGACATGCACCCGCGCTTCAGCCCCGATGGCAAGCGACTCGCCTTCACCTCCGACCGGGGCGGCGGCGACAACATCTGGACGATCGCCCTCGACGGGAGCGATGCAAAGCAGATCACCAAGGAGTCATTCCGTCTCATCAACAGCCCCGCGTGGCTGCCGCCCGCCGGCGATTACATCGTCGGCCACAAGCACTTCACATCGCGTCGCTCGCTGGGCGCGGGCGAGATGTGGCTCTATCACGCGCAGGGCGGCACCGATGGTCTGCAGATGACCACCAAGCCCACCGAGCAGAAGGATGTCGGCGAGCCCGCCTTCAGCCCCGATGGTCGCTACCTCTATTACTCGTGGGACTCAACGCCCGGCGGCAGCTTCGAGTACAACAAGGACAGCACCGATGGCATCTACTCGATCAACCGCCTTGATCGCGTGACCGGCGAGAACGAAACCATCATCTCCGGGCCCGGCGGCGCGTGCCGCCCGACGCCCAGCCACGATGGCAAATGGCTCGCCTTCGTCCGCCGCGATCGCTTCAAGACCTGCCTCTTCATCAAGGACCTGACCAGCGGCGTCGAACGCAAGCTCACCGACACGCTCGAACGCGACATGCAGGAGACCTGGGCGATCCACGGCGTCTACCCCAGCATGGGCGTCACGCCCGACAGCTCGGCGATCGTCTACTACGCCAAGGGCGGATTCCATCGCATCGATGTCGCCTCAGGCGCCATCACCGACATCCCCTTCCATGTCAGTTCCAGCCGCACCGTCAGCGAAGCTGTGCGATTCCCCGTTGAAGTCGCGCCCGCGCAGTTCGACGTCAAGATGCTCCGCAACGTGATCGTGCGGCCCGATGCCAAGCAGGTCGCGTACAACGCACTGGGGTACATCTACGTCAAGGATCTTCCCGACGGCACGCCCCGCCGCCTCACCACGCAGACCGAACGCTTCGAATACCCGGCCAGCTATTCGCGCGACGGCAGCCGCATCCTCTACACCACCTGGAATGATCAGTCCCTCGCCACCGTCGCCATCATCGGAACCGATGGCACCGGCAACTCCACACTGACCCGGGAATCCGGCCACTACACCGACCCGGCCATCTCGCCCGATGGCACCACCGTCCTCTTCACCAAGACCGGCGGCGGCTACCTCGCCTCACCCGTCTGGAGCACCAAGCCGGGTCTCTACCGCGTGCCGGCGGATGGTTCGCAGCCGCCGACCTTCATCACCCGCCGCGGCAGCAATCCGCAGTTTGGCGATGCAAGCGACCGCTTCTTCGTTCAGATCAACGAACCACGTGGCGATGCCGACCGCCGACTTCTGGTCAGCATGAACATGAACGGCGGCGAGGAACGCACCCACTTCTCCAGCGACAACGCCACGGAGTTCCGCCTCAGCCCCGACGGTCGCTTCCTCGCCTTCGCCGAACGCTTCAACGTCTACATCACGCCCTTTGTTCCCACCGGCCGCGAAGTCGCCGTCGGCCCCAAGATGACCGCTCAGCCCGTGGCCAAGGTCTCGCACGATGGCAGCGCCAACCTTCAGTGGTCGGGCGGTGGCGATGTGCTCTACTGGACCCTGGGCCCCACGCTCTACTCGCGGTCACTCACCGACAGTTTCGCGTGGCTCGCTGGCATTCCCGCCGACAAGCTGCCCCCGGTTCCCCAGACCGGCACACAGATCGGGTTCAGTGCGCCCACCGATGCCCCCTCCGGCAAGATCGTGCTCCTGCGCGCCACGCTCATCACCATGCGCGGCGATGAAGTGATCCGCGACGGCACCATCGTCATCGAGGGCAACCGCATCGTCTCCGTCGGGCCCTCCTCGGATGTGAACGTCGCATCCGGCAACGGCGTCACCGCCATCGATTGCGCCGGCAAGTTCATCATGCCGGGCATCCTTGATGTCCATGCACATGGCGGGCAGGCGACCAACGGCTACACGCCGCAGGCCAACTGGATCAACGCCGCGAATCTCGCCTTCGGCGTCACCACGATCCACGATCCCAGCAACGACACCGAGACCATCTTCGCGGCAAGCGAAATGGGCAAGGCCGGTCTCATCACCGCGCCCCGCCTCTACTCCACCGGCACCATTCTCTACGGCGCGGCCGGTTCCTTCAAGGCCGAGATCGACAGTCTCGAAGACGCACGCTTCCACTTGCGCCGCATGAAGGCAGTGGGGGCCTTCAGCGTCAAGAGCTACAACCAGCCTCGCCGCGACCAGCGTCAGCAGGTCATCGTCGCCGCACGTGAACTGGGCATGATGGTCGTCCCCGAGGGCGGCTCGCTCTTCCAGCACAACATGACCATGGTGATGGACGGCCACACCGGCGTCGAACACACCCTGCCCGTCGAGGCCATCTACGACGATGTCAAGAAGGTCTGGGGTGCCTCACGCACCGGATACACGCCCACGCTCATTGTCGCGTACGGCGGTCTCGATGGCGAACACTACTGGTACGACCGCACCAATGTGTGGGAGAACACGCGCCTGCTCCAGTATGTCCCGCGCCAGGTTGTTGATCCCCGCTCGCGCCGCCGCCCGACCGCACCCGATGAAGACTACAACGTGCTGCGAGTCGCAGGCATCGCCCGCGACATCGTCAACGCTGGCGGTCGCACCCAGCTGGGTGCGCACGGCCAGCTCGCCGGACTCGGTGCGCACTGGGAACTCTGGTCCCTGCAGCTGGGCGGACTCACCACGATGCAGGCCCTCCGCGCCGCCACGCTCGATGGCGCCATCTACCTGGGCCTGGACAAGGATCTTGGCTCCATCGAAGCCGGCAAGCTCGCCGATCTGGTCATTCTCGACAAGAACCCGCTCGAGAACATCCGTAACTCCGAATCCGTCCGTTACACCATCGCCAACGGCCGCGTCTACGACGCCGCCAACCTCGCGCAGATCGCACCGCAGCAGAAGGCGCCGCCCGCCTTCTGGTTCCATGATGCACACCTGGGTGCCGCCAACACCATGATGTTCGGCACCTTCACCGGCACGTGTGCCGGCTGCGGTCGCTGAGGCTGAGTTCAGCAGGACGCCAGCACACACACCACGACTCGACGAACCCCTCCTCTCCTCTGAAATTCTGAACTCTGAAATGTGCCTTTCTTGCTGCTTCCCTGAGCCCAAACGCGGTACTTCCACTCCGACCTGAAACACCCCGACTTGGAGAATGCGATGGCCTCGTTGGGTTCACCTTCGAGGCCCGGGCTCTGCGCTGCCTCCCGCGTATCATCGCGCATGCTCAAGAGCCCCAAGTGTGCATGGTTCGTGAACGCAGCGATGCTGGCCATCGCGGCAGGCAGCGCCCTGGCGCAGATGCGCGCCCCCGCAGTGCCGCTGATGGTCGCCAATCCCTTTCTGAGCGTCTGGTCGCGCACCGACAAACTCACCGACTCATTCCCCAGCCATTGGAGCGGCACCTCCATGGGCATGGCCGGGATGATCATGGTGGACAACAAACCCTACCGCTGGTGCGGCACCGCTCCCGCCGATGTCCCCGCGGCAGTGCAGAAATCCGTGAAAGTTGAAGCCCTCTCCACCCGCTACACCTTCGAGGCAGGTGGCGTTGAGTTCGAAGTCAGTTTCGTCACGCCCGCCATCGCCTCCGACCCCGAGTACTGCTCCTGGGCCGGGAGCATCGTCTATCTCGGTGCTCACAACGCGGATTCCCAGCCCCACACGCTCTCGTTCTACCTGGACATCTCCGGAGAGTGGTGCACGCACACGCCAGATCAGCCCGTGAACTGGTCGAGGGCCAAGGGCGAAAGCGTCCACCTGCTGAGCATGGGCGTCGAGAAGGCTCAGGTGCTCGCACGCACCGGCGATGCCACGCGGCTTGACTGGGGCCGCGTCTATCTCGCGGCCAAGGATCAATATGGCGTCGCAACACTCGTCGCGCGCCACGACAAGGCCCGCTCGGAGTTCGCCAGACACGGCGTTCTTGTTGGCGCCGATGATCTGGAGCAGCCCCGGGCAGCCGATGATCGCTGGCCCGTGCTCGCGGCGGTGCAGCAGTTCGGTCGCATGGAGCCCGGACAGCATTTCGAGACCAAGTTCATCATCGCCCAGGATGAAGGACGCTGCGTCGAGTATTTCGAGCGTCCGCTGAAGCCCTATTGGACCATCGGCGGCGGCACGTTCAGCGAGATCCTCTCTGAGTTCTTCCGCGATGATCACGACCTCGTTGAATCGGTGAAGGCGGCCAACGCACGCATTCACGCCCGCTCACTCGCTGCGGGCGGCGAGGCGTACGCCGCGATGTGCGATCTGGCCTATCGGCAGACCATGGGAGCGCACATCATCGCCGCGGATGCCGATGGAACCATGCTCATGTTCCCCAAGGAGAACACAAGCAACGGCTGCATCGGCACCGTTGATGTCTTCTTCCCCTCGGCCCCCTTCTTTCTGGCGGAGAATCCGCAGATGCTCGCGGCACAGGTGCGGCCGCTGCTGGCCTACGGCTCGATGACGCATCGCTGGAAGTTCCCCTTCGCCCCGCATGATCTTGGCATCTACCCCAAGGCCAACGGGCAGGTCTACGGAGGGCGCGAGCAGAGCGAAGTCAATCAGATGCCCGTCGAGGAATCCGCCAACATGATCATTCTGGTGGAAGCACTCCGCCAGGCACGCGGCGGACAGGGCGGCGGGCTCGCGCTGGCTGAGGCACACTGGCCCGTCATCACCAAGTGGGCTGGCTACCTCAAGGAACACGGGCTCGATCCTGCGAACCAGCTCTGCACCGACGACTTCGCCGGGCATCTCGCACGCAACGCCAACCTCTCGGTCAAGGCGATCATTGCGCTGGGGTGTTACGCGAACCTGTGCGAACAGGTCGAATCGCCCGCCGCGGCGAAGCCCTGGCGCGACACCGCCCGCCAGTATGCCGCACAGTGGCTCACCATGGCCGATGACGGCGATCACACCGTGCTGGCCTTCGGCAAGCCGGGCACCTGGTCGCTCAAGTACAACCTCATCTGGGATCAGATCCTCGAACTGGGGCTCTTCGAGCCTTCCGTTCGGGCACGCGAAGTGGCCCATTACTTCAGGAAGATGAACCGCTTCGGGCCTCCGCTCGACAGCCGCAAGGACTATACCAAACTCGACTTCGCGGCGTGGGCCGGAGCCATGGCCGTCTCACGCGAGGAGTTCGAACGATTCATGAAGCCCATCTGCGACATGCCAGGGGCCACTCCCGATCGCGTCGGTCTCACCGATTGGTACCAGACCACCGACGCCCGCACCATGGGCATGCACTCGCGCAGTGTCGTCGGCGGAATCTGGGCTCGCCAGCTGCTCGACGGCGAGTGGAAGCGCGGCACGGTGCTCATCCCGAACCCCGAGTAAGCAACGCCGTCCCTTGAACGGCTTTCACAGCGGGCGGTACCAGATGTTGCGGTACGCCACTGCGCACTGGTGATCCTGAAGCATCAGGTTGCCCGGAGCCGCGCTCTCATCGTTCGACGCGGCAGACCCCGTCGGTCCATCCACCGGTGCGTGGTCCTGCACCAGCACACCGTTGTGCAGCACCGTGATCGTCGCCGACGCGATCTTCTTGCCCGCCTCATCGAATCGCGGGGCGCGGAAGACAATGTCATACGTCTGCCACTCACCTGGCCCGCGGCATGCATTCACCAGCGGCGCATGCGTCTTGTAGATCGCCGCGCACTGCCCATCCGAATACGTGCTCGAACCAAACGAATCCAGCACCTGCACCTCGTAGCGACCGTGGAAATAGACCCCCGAGTTGCCCCGGTTCTGCCCCTCACCAGTCGCCGGTGAGGGCGTCTTGAACTCCAGGTGGAGCTGGCAGTCGCGGAACTCGGCCTTCGAGAAGATGTTGCCGCCGCCGTTGGGTGTCATGGCACGTTCTTCGGGCAGCAGTTTCCACCGTGCCTCGCGCTTCGCGCTGTCCACCCAGCCATCGAGCGTGTCACCTGAAAAGATGACGATTGCATCCGAAGGTGGGGCATTGGCGGGGGCCTGAACGACCGGCGGTTCGCCTCGCATCAGGGCGAACGCGGCAGATCCGACGGCGAGCACGAAGAGGGCGATGTTCTTCATGGCCGAGAGCGTACACCCGGTTCGGCCGACGCATCAGGCCCCATCGAGAAGGCGATGCGGGGAACTGAAGGGGCCGAGGCGGCGCGGAAAACGTGGCCTCCCCGTCGCACGGCCCACGCATTCGCAACTGCCTATCCCCCCAAACCTCCACACTGTGAAATTCTGAACTCTGAAATCTGCCTTTCTTTCAGCTCCCCCGAGCCCCAGACGCGCTGTCACGCTCACGCCTGACCTGGAGAAAGCGTTTGCCCTGCATGCAGTGGACATTCTCAGGCAATGGGCTCTGACGGGGCGTACTCTTTGGCCGTTCCGCAGGAGGCCTCCCGCCTCGATTCAGCCAGCTGGCGTGTCGGTGAACCGTGCGGTGTTTCTGTGGTGGGGGGCTCAGGGCTGGGGTTTCTCATGTCGTGGGTCGATCCGGTTCATTTGCAGGGTGCACCATGCAAGGCTTCTTCACTCAGAACACTCCGTCGGTCGAGCCACGCCTGGCCCAGCTTGAAAGCAGGCTGCAGGGTCTGGAGCAAGCCAACCAGAAGCTGTGGAAGTGGTGCGTCAACAGTTGGCGGCAGACATGCGTGCTGTCTCTCAAGGATCGCCTGTTGGCTGAGGGGCGTCAGCCACGGATGCCGGTCGAGTTCAAGGGGCAGATCGGCGAAGATCTCTTCCTCTGGAATCTGTTCGAAGGCAAGCTCGACGGGTTCTATATCGAGGTGGGTGGATTCGATGGCTACAACCTGAGTGTCTCCTACGCCTTTGACGCGGCGGGGTGGGATGGCGTGCTTGTTGAGCCGGTGCCACCCAACTATGAGAAGTGCAAGGCACGGCGTCCGCACGCCCATGTCTTCAATGCCGCGTTGTCACGACCGGGTTCCGCTCCAACCGCGACATTCCTCCACCTGCTTGACCAGTATGGCGGCGCACTCTCCTACATGCCGGGTTCGGGCGTCAATGCACCGCTGGTGAAGCCCGGCGCGTACAGCGAGGTCAAGTACGAGGTGCCTGTTCGCACGATGGACAGCGTGCTCGAAGGACTCGGCGATGTTCTGACCAACCGCCGCATCGACTTCGCGTCGATCGATGTCGAAGGACATGAACCCGAGTTGTTGGCCGGGTTCACGCTCGACCGATGGAAGCCGCGAGTCGTCATCCTGGAGGACAACTCCCAAGGCGACGATGTGCCGATGCAGCGCGAGATGGAACGCCACGGCTATCGCCCCGTCTTTGCCCTCGCCTTCGATGTCTTCTACATCCACGAGGGCGAGACGCAGCTGCTCAACCGGGTCGGCGAGGTCTTCTGACCCCGTGGCACGGCTCTCTGAGCCGTGTGCCCCAGTGACAATGCTCTCCGAGCAATGTCTTCGCGTGGCACGGCTCTCTGAGCCGTGTGCCCCAGTGGCACTGCTCTCCGAGCAATGTCTTCACGTGGCACGGCTCTCTGAGCCGTGTGCCTCCAGTGACATTGCTCTCCGAGCAATGTCTTCACGTGGCGTGGCTCTCTGAGCCACGTCTGCGGTTGAGGGCCAGCGCGGGGCCTTGCTCAAGGAGTGAGCGGCGACGGTGAGACACGGCCCAGAGAGCCGTCCCAGTGCAACTGCGAGGAGCTCGTCGTCTGTGCCGCGGCTACGTCGAACACATTCAACGTCAGTTGCAGCACAGACGCTGCGCAACCACCGCTTCGAGCATTCTCGCGCCCGGCCTCACATCCACGCGGCTGCTGACGATGATCTTCGGGCCATCGCCCTGTTGGACAGGTGCCACAGCCGGGTCGGTGCGAGCCGGGCCTTCAGGTCAACCACGCACCCGTAATCAGCACGCCTGCGACGACCACCGCGATGCCCGTCTTGAGAATCGTGGCGAGCAGTCGGCCCGCCGCGGCTCCTGTGCCGGCCTTCGCCGCGGCCGACACCGATCGGCTGTTGAGTGCCATCTCCACCCAGACCACGGCCAGGCCAGCTCCCAACACTGCGCCGGCGATGGTGCCGATGGGCGGCACGAAGAACGAGCCGACGATCGCCCCGACCAGAGAGCCGACGATCGCGCCCAGCGCGCCCTTGCGGCTCGCGCCCCCTTTGGCCGCGCCCGCGGCAGACGCAGCGAACTCAAGCAGCTCGCCTGAGAGAGCCAGGGCCGCGCAGATTCCCAGCGTCCACCAGGAGAAGGTCCCGGGTTGCCAGGCCTGAATGGCGACCGCGCCCAGCAGAGCAAGCCAGATTCCCGGGAGTGTGACCAGAGTGAGGGCGATGCCGACAATGCTCGTCAGCGTGACGATCGTCGCGGCGATGATGTAGGGCGTCACCAGGGTCACGTTACTTGCTCAGGAACCGCAGGCAGGCCGGGTAGCGGTAGTAGCGACCCTTGTTGGCGGCCATCGCGGCGAAGATCATGCCGATGATCCCCAGCACGTAGACAGCGGTCAGAACGACAATGCCGCTGCCGCACGCGGGGATGAGCAGAGCGCCGATGATCCCGTAGATCAGCAGGCTGATCTGGAAGTTGATGGCCTCGCGGCCGTGATCGGCCACGAACGGCGACTCATCCTTCTTGATCAGGTACATGACGACCGCGGGAACCAGTGGCACGGCAACATTGAATGCCAGAAGCGTCAGATGCAGCCCCGTGCTGTAATGACGCTCCCACTCCTGGGCCTGTGGGTCCGCCAGTGGATCTGTACCGACCGAGTTGGACGAACCCGCTGGGTTCTGGATCATGGATCGCCTCCCGAACAACCTGCGTACCACCCCGCCCACTGGGTGCAGGGGCGTGGAGTCTAGTTCCGATTCGGACGTGGCGCGTTTCACGCTCGCCCCGGCAGGTGCCCTCCGCATGGACCGCGACGTCCCAACACCCTCGCCCGCGGCGGGGAGCGACAAACTCGGACCTGCCCGCCGTGACACCTGTGACGGCCGTTCCCCTCCTGCGTTCTGTACACCCCGAATCCGGGTCGGTGTTCGTGGAATCCATGGCTCCCACCGGAGGCCTTGATTGGGATTTCCGATTCGAGTCGCGCCGCAACGTCGCGGCGAGCCATTTGCCCCGCACATTCAAAGACGAGTAGAACACCATGAACAAGACTTCGATCACCACCGCTGCGCTCCTTGTCCTGTGCGCGGCCTCCGCCCACGCATCCATCGTCCCCATCGCCAGCACCCGCTCGCTGCTTGCCTCGCGTTCGCTCTCGGTGCCCGGCGCCAACTACCAGCAGAACTTCGACAAGTACGACCACCCGGGTCTGTTCGACACCATGAATGAACAGGTCCGTGTCGAGGGCGGCGAAGGGTCCATCTCACAGACCAGCCAGGCCCGCCAGTTCTCCTCACTCCTGGTTGATCGCAAGGTGGTCTACATCGAGTCCTCACTCTCGGTCGTCCCCGGCGAGTGGTACCGCGGCCTCAACGCTCGCGGTCAGGCCGGCGCCATCTCCGACTTCTACTTCATGGCCGATGTGCGCCAGAGCGTCGAGGTCAACTTCTCGTCGCAGGCACGCGGCTACGTCAGCTCCGCCACGACGCTCAACGCCGACATCAGCGTGCTTCGCAACGGTCAGCTGGTGTACAACTTCAACCTCGCGCCCACGGGCGGCGACTTCGCTGAAGGTCGGTTCACGCAGTTCACGCTGCTCCCTGGCATCTGGGAGTTCACGGCCTCCATCACCGGTTCTGGCAACGGCGGTGCCAGTGACGGCACGATGCGCATGGGCGACCTGAGCCTCTTCTTCGGCGTCACCGAAATTCCCAACACCGGAGCGTGTCTCACGCTGGCCATGGCCGGCCTCATCACCGCCTCGCGTCGCCGCCGCGACTGATGCCGCGCCTGGTGTCGCCTCAGCTCAGCGGACGGATTCCATCGTCTGCTCGCGCGCCATCAGCTGACCGATCGCCTCGATGGGATCCATGTTCTCGAACAGCACCGCGTGGACAGCGCTCGTGATGGGCATGTCCACGCGGTATTTGCGCGCCAGCTGCATCACGCTCTTGGCGGTCGTCACGCCCTCGACCACATACGGAATCGACGCAAGATATTCCTGCAGGTTGCGTCCCTGTCCCAGCGCCTCGCCGCACGAGCGGTTGCGCCCTTCGGGCGAGAAGCACGTGGTCGCCAGGTCACCTACGCCAGCGATGCCGAAGAAGGTGTCGTGCGAGGCACCCATCGCCTGACCCAGACGCGAAATCTCGGCGAGCCCGCGAGCCAGCAGCGCACTCTTGGCGTTGTTGCCCGCCTGCAGACCATCGACGATGCCCGCCGCGATCGCGATCACATTCTTCACCGCGCCAGCCAGTTCCACGCCCAGCACATCGGGATTCGTGTAGATGCGCATCCAGCTGTTGCCAAAGAGCTGCTGCACCTCGCGTGCAAAGCTCATGTCGTCGCTCGCGGCGATCATCGCGGCCGGGAGGCATCTCGCCAGCTCTGCAGCGATCGTCGGGCCCGAGAGACACGCGATGCGACGGGGCTTGCCATCGGGATCATCCCGTCCACGCTGACGCAGCACCTCAGCGACGATCTGCGTCGGGCGCAGCAGCGTGTCGGTTTCGACTCCCTTGGCAAGCGACACCACGCCCGCGTGGGGCGGCACGTACGGCGCGATGCGATTCCACGCATCACGCATGTACTGGGCAGGAATGGCCGAGACGATCAGATCGGCCTGTTCGAGAGCCGCGGCGTCCTTGAAGGTCACTTCGATCGAATCGGGCAGCACGAACCCCGAAAGCCGCGGGCTCTGGCGCATCTGCGCGACACGTCCCACTTCATCGGCATTGTGCCCCCACAGACGCACACGCACCGGTCGACAGAGGCCCACTCCATCGGGCGCCACATTGCGAATGCGTGATGGCTCGGGTGAAGCGAGAATCCCTGCGCAGACCAGCCCCATCTGCCCCACACCAAGAACCGTGACGACGGGGTGCGATTGATTGGTCGCGGCTCGATGGTGTGGCGTTGCCATGGCGTGAAATCCAGAAGGTGCACAAGACAGGACGATTCGATGGGCAGACGGCGCAACTTGGACACGACTACTCGAACTCGTCGCCTCGGAACAGATTGCCAAGGTAGGCCTTCTTGACCTTCTCATCGTTGATCAACGCGCGGGGAGTGCCCTGAGCGATCACCTGTCCCTCGACGATGATGCAGGCCCGGTCGCAGACCCGAAGCGTCTGCTGCACGTTGTGATCGGTGATCAGGAAGGCGATGCCCTGCTTGGCGAGCTTGGAGATCTCCTGCTGAAGGTCCTCGACCGCGATGGGATCAACCCCGCTGAATGGCTCGTCGAGCAGGATGAGCCGCGGATTGGTGACCAGTGCTCTGGCGATCTCCAGCTTGCGCCGCTCACCACCCGAGCAGGTGCGTGCCTGGTGGCGGGCCTTGTGCGCCAGGCCGAACTGGTCCAGCAGCGCCGTGGCACGCATCCGCCGCTCGCCGCGGGGGATGTCCAGCGTCTCGAGGATCGCCAGCAGGTTGTCCTCGCAGCTCAGTCGCGCGAAGATGCTCGGCTCCTGGCTCAGGTAGCCCATCCCCAGACGAGCTCTCTGATACATCGCAAGGCCAGTCACCTGACGACCATCGAAACTGACCGAACTGTTGCCACCCGAATCGGGGTCGATCATGCCGATGGTCATCCGGAAGCTGGTCGTCTTGCCAGCTCCGTTGCGGCCCAGCAACCCGACGACCTCCGCCTTCTCCACGTGAAAGCTCACGTCCTGCACGACCGTGCGACCGCTGAAGGTCTTTCGAAGATTCCGGGCCTCAAGCAAGGGCATGCGGTTAGTGTACGCCCCACCCCACCCATCTCCGGCAGGCTCGCCCGCGGCGCTCGCAGCGGGGATCGACCCATCCGTCGGAATGACCCGGGATCGTGGATTGGGGCGATGCGAACTGATAACCTAGCCGATATTCAGATCCGCGGCGAGCTGTCAATGCAGTCGCTCGTAGCTCGCGGATTTCAGGGTTGTGTTTGGATTTTCAGGGTGAGACACCATGGGTAGTGCCAACTCGGACCTTTCAAGCGCTTCATCATGCGGCGGCGGCAGCTCCATCCAGGAGTTCAGGGATCTTGTGAGAGCCTCCAAGATCGCCGCGGCACGCATTGAAAGCGATGTGCGGCGCGAGTGCGCCCAGGTATACGACCCCGCCGCGGCGACCATCCGGCAACTGCTGGGTCGCGACCTTGACGGGTGCACGGCACTCGAGATCGGCCC
>JBILUL010000309.1:0-2759 GCA_044371005.1 Phycisphaerales bacterium
AGCACGCGGCGGATATTCGCCAGCTGCGGATAATGGTCATCCACCGGCATCCCTCGCGCCCTTCTCAACCGCGCCAACTCGCTCAGCGGCTTGATCCCATAGAGCAAGTCCACATGCCCCCAGTGCTGACGCTCCAGGTAAATTGCATCCTCCAGCCAATGCCCCGGATGCACCAGCGCCAGATCCACCAGCACCGCCGGATCATGCGCAGCGCCGATCTTGCGGCGCATCCCGTTGCCGGCATGCAGATCGCCATGGCACCACGCATTGATCGGCCTGGCCTGCCACCGCACCTTCAGGAGCGGCAGCGCCTTGAGCACCTTTCGAAGCCCATCCTTCCAGCGATTGGCATCGGGAATGTCCCCTTCCTTGGCAATCGCCTTTGATCTTGCAATGTGCCGGTCCCAGTCGGGGTTCACCGGGCAGGCATCCAGTGGTGCCACCTTCATCGCGGTGGCGTGAAACTCCGCCGCGGCTTCGATCAGGTCGGCAATCGCATCATGATCCACGTGCGCCGCCAATGCGGGCCCTGAAAGCCGCTCGGTGATGATCCACGCAAGGTCATACCCGCCCAGCTCCATGCCATGCGCCACCACCCGCGGCACCGGCAGCCGCAGCGCGGAAGGCGCATCCCAATCCGACTCTTCCACATGCCCCAGCTCGGTGGTCCACCGATACTCCACGTACGCGATGGGCAACTTGATGAAGACCTCAATCACGCGCCCATCAGACATCTTCCACGTGGAGAATCCCGTCGCGGCACCGCCTCGCTGCCAGCGAGAACGAAACCACGTGATATCACCGAGTCGGTTGGAGTTAATGGTGCGAAGGACGGGACCCAGCGCGACCGCCAGGTCGTGTGTGTCACCAGTCGCTGCTGTCGGCGAGACACCCATCAGTCCATAGCCTATCGCATCTGATCGCAACTTGCCAGCACAATTGCACAGACTTTCTGAGCCGCGTCATTGACCCTGTTCATGGGCCCACGCCTGCCAGGAGCCTCACGGACCGAGAACGGCATTCTCGCAAGTTCTCCCGAACCCGGAGCGCTCCCCCACACGTACAGACTTCCAGCCTGCCTCACCCGGCGATGGGTGCCGCTGGCGCGCCGCACACGCGCCAGAGCGCAATCAATTGCGGCACGCTCAACTCCTCGGCACGCGCATTGGGTTCGATGCCCTCGGGCCACACCCGATCGCGCCCAATTACGGCGCCAAGCTGCTTGCGACGCTTTTCGAACAGCCCCTGGCACCATCGCGAGAAGCCCGCCGCGTCTTCGCACAGCGGTGCTGGCATGCGCCGCACCGCCAGCATCGCGCTGTGCACATCAGGCCGCGGCCAGAAACACTCCGGCGGCGCCTTGGCCACCAGCTCCATCGTCGCCACCGTCTGCGTCAGCACACTGATCGACCCGTAGTCGCGCGTCGAAGGTTTGGCCATCATCCGCTGCGCCACTTCCAGCTGAATCGTCACGAACAACCCGCGGCAGTTCGGAAAGTACGCCAGCAGCAGGTTCATTACCGGTGTCCCCGCCCCATACGGCAGATTCGACACCAGCACGAAAGGCCGACCCGCAATCGCCTCGATGATTTTCGCGCTCAGGGCATGCTTGCCATCAAGACAATCGCCTTCGACCATGGTGAAGGCGGTGCCCCGGTCGGCAAAACGCGTCCGCAGCATCGCCGCGAGGCCGCCATCAAGTTCCGCGGCGATCACCGTACACCCACGTTCGAGCAACTCCTCTGTCATCGTGCCCGTGCCCGGACCGATCTCAAGCACCAGTTCACCCGGCGATAATGCCGCGGCGTCGACGAGCTTACGGATCAGATTGTGATCGACCAGGAAGTTCTGCCCCAGCGCCTTGCGGGGCGAAAGGCCCGAAGAAGCGAGAATGGCCTTGATATCCGAAAGCGTCTGCATCGTTCGTATTGCCCTTCACACCAGCACCGCAACCCCACCATCCCGCGCCAACACCCTAAGCAAGCTTGATCAGTCTTCGTCCCAGCCACTCCGCCGCGAGCAGCAGGAGCATCATGGCGAACATCAGCGGCTTATCCCAGAGCGTCTCGACATCGGGCACGCCCAGAATCCGCAGTTCACGATTCGGGAGCAGCGATGGCAGGTCGCTCAGACGATCAGGCGTCAGCACCTGACCGCCGGTTTCCTTCGCCAGCGTCTCGAGCGCGCCATGGTCGGTCTGCGGGAATCGCATCTCATCATCAGGCGCCACCACTTCAAAGCGAGCGCTCACATCAAGCCCGCCCAGAATCGCTTCCGCAGGCTCTGCCGTGAAGAGGCCAGGCTCGGAGGCCACCCAGGTCGTCACAAACGTCGCGGCAGAGGCCTGCCCGCCACCCGCGGCATCCTCCTGCACTTCTGGAACCAGCGTCACTTCAATCGGCCGGGGCGGCGGCCCGCCCGGCTCCGCAGCACGCAGCAACCGTGCCCGCACACTCGCCGGCCGCTGTTCGATCAAACCCTGATCGAGCAACTGCACCGAGAGTTGCACCTGCTGGCCCACCTGCACCTGCTCAGGGCTGGCGGTCATGATCGCCGGCTTGCCGCTGCGGCCAAGACTCTCGCGGGCCAGCAGTCGAACAAGGGGAATCCAGAATCGTTCGGTCAGCACTTCGCCGCGGCAGTAGCGGTAGCGCCACGTTTCATCGGTGGCGACATAGACGATCCGCCCCGCGCCATACCGCATCGACATCACCAGCGGCAGTGACTGCCCATCGGATTCGCCCTCGCCCGTCGCGGTC
>JBILUL010000216.1:0-6952 GCA_044371005.1 Phycisphaerales bacterium
AGCTTCTTCGAGGCCTGGGAAGTGGGCTCCGTGCTCGCGGACACGAACAGTGATGGCGGCGTTGACGGCTCCGATGTCGCCTCGTTCTTCGAGGTCTGGGAACAAGGGTGCTGAGCGGAGTGGGGCAAACGGGGCCATTTCGTGGCCCGGACGTGAATTGCGATCGTGCCCCGCGGCTTCGCACGAAGTGTTCGCTCGCAGCCAGTTGTTCCACTGCATGACTTGGGCTCTTCGAGCATTGGTACTCCGGGACGTCGAAACCCGGGGACATCGGCACCAGGCAGTCACTCATCACGCGCACGAAAAAGCCGCCGGCACTCGCCGGCGGCTTTCACAATTGCAGCGATGTACTTCAGAGAATCAGCAGCCGCCAGCTTCCCAGGACAGGAAGAAGGTTTCGATGTCGCTGCCGTCCACGCCGCCATCCAGATTCACATCCGCGGCGGTCGATCCGGCTTCCCACGCAAGGAAGAACGACTCGATGTCGGCCCCGTCGATGCCTCCATCCTGATTGAAGTCGGCAAAGCAGGGAGCCTGCGTGCGGAGGTTCACGATGAATCCTTCGGTGGCCGTGTCGGTGGAACTGCGCTTTCCGTAGCCTGCGATGACCAGGCCATCAGCGGAGATGGCGGTGGCACGCTGGAGGACGAAGGTTCCCACTTGAGCACCCAGGCCGTACTCGGTCGTGAGAACGGTCTTGAGCGAACGCATGCCGGTGGCGGGCGTCCAGATGAAGGCTTCGAGTCCTGAAGTGGCCGACGAGTAACCGACCACGGTGTTGCCATCCGCTGAGACTGCCAATGCGCTGGCGAGAACGAGGCCGCCGGGGAGATCGCCCAGATCCTGGCCTGTGCCGTTGACCCAGCGAACGGCGATCGTGCGATTGACGTTGCTGATCCGTGCGTTGCCCCGACCGACCACGACCGTGCCATCGGCGTTCACGCCGTTGGCTTCCCCGTCGTTGAGGCCGGTAGCGATGTCGGCGAGGATGCTGAAGGTGCCATTGCGAAGCTGACAGGCGACATAATCGCCCGCCGCGGTCTGGCATGCGCCGATGATGGTGCTGTTGTCGGCGCTGATGGCGGTCGCATAGTCAAAGGTCACGGCATCCGGGCCCGTGAAGGGAAGCGGCGTCAGGACGCCATCATCCCAGCGACACGCCGCACCCGTGTTCAGGCCGCTCGCGTAGCTGCCGACGAGCGTGGAGCCGGTGAGATTGCTGCCGTTGACCTGCGATCCATAGAGCCCGCCAGCGAAGGTGCCTCCCAGACCCGTGGGGTTCGCGCTGTTGGTCCAGCGGCATGCTTCATTGCCGTTGACGCCGTTGCCAAGCCCGCCGATGATCGACCCGTCCGCGTTCACCGCGATGGCATTGCCACCGATAGTGCCGCCCGGAAGATCGCCGATGGACGTGAGCACTCCGTTGATCCAGGTCACGGCTTCGCCCTGACTCGCTCCCGAGAGGCTGTATCCCACAACCACGCGGCCATCGGCTGAGATGCCCTGGGCGATGCTGTAGAAGTTGCCCCCGGGCAGATCGCCCATCGTCTGAAAGCTGGGCTGCGCGATCGCGCTGCCTGCAAGTGTCAACAGACCGATCGCCCCGCTCACTGCTCGAGTCTTCATCTCACAACTCCAATCTGGTATTCACCCCGCCATATCGCTGCGTACGAGGAGCACACACGCTCGAAGTCGCTGCTGTTAATTATATAACTAGACCGCGAGCGGGGCAAACGAACAAACCCGAGGCAACGGGCCTCGGGTTTGGGAAGTGTTTGGTGTTGGAGTCGTGCCCGGTGGGCAGCGTGGGCTCACTCGGTGGCGATCGAGTCGATCCGGTAGCGGGTGAAGGAAGGGGCTTCGATGCCGGTGACCACCTGCCAGAAGGGCTCGGGCTGTTCATCGGCGAACCAGGAGCGGAACTGGCCCTTGGGATCCTCGCCGTAGATGTCGAGAATCGCGCCGCCAACGTAGATGCAGCGGTGGATGAGCAGGAGGTCATCGCTGACGTACTCGGCTTCTGCTGCGACGCCGGTGAGCGCATCGACGATCTGCCCGAAGAGCTTTGCATCGTGCCGCAGGAGTACATCGGCATCGTGCCAGATATAATAGCGATACTTGCTGGGGATGCGGCCACGGAAGCTGGGCCGGTTGCGAAGCAGATTCACCGCGCCACGCGGGCCGTGGATCCTGCGATCAAGGGTCGGGCCCGGGAGGCACCGCTCAAGCTGATGGCAGAATGAATCCAGGTCGGTGATGTGCTTTCCGTAGAAGACACACACCTCAGTCTCACGCTGGGTTCCCAGGAAGTGAGCCAGAGACACGGCGAACTGCGTGCGAAGGGCCGGCGAGTCTGACCACGCGGCCATGTGGCTCTCATCGAGCAACTGGGCCACATCAGCCTGCCAGTCATTGGTCAGCAGTGGGATATCGAACTTGCGAGATAGCGCACTCATAGCGTGACACGCCTTCGGCCTGAAGGCATGACTCCGTGTCCCTTGCGTAATGCGCGGAAGCGACGCAAGGATAGAACAGAATGATCTCCCCATGAGCTGGCCCTACACGGGCCTTCTCCGGTTCCCTCCGAACCGCAAGTCCAAGAGAAATATGCCACACGGATCCCATTCCTGCCACCTGCAGGGTGAAGTTTTGTCGATTTTGCGGTCTGAATCGTCTGTGAGGCCGTGAAATTCGTACCGCCGAACGCCGCACGCGTCCCGAATCGGCACGCCGGGTTATTGGTAACGCTCCGGAAACTCACCAACCCGTGCCCGCGACGACGGCACGCGTCCGACGCAGCCGTCGCAGTTCACACCCAGATAGGGCAGCGTACAGCCATTCGCATGCTGTCTTCACACGGTTCGATCCAGCTCTCGCTTCCGTCGTTTCGCAACGCGTCTGCCCACGCCGCCACAGGTCGGCGCTGACACCGGGGTCGAACCTGTCCTGACCGTCGTTCGTACCTGCTTCACTCATGCCCCACGCAGCACTCCGAGCGACTTCATTCCGGGCTGCGTGCATTCAATGGCTGATTCGCAGCGCGTTGCTGGTCTGCGCCTCGCTGCTCATCTTCGCCGCCATCATGCCCGCGGCCTTCTCCACCTCAGATGGTGGCCTGCTCCGGCTCTGCCTCGTTGCCTTCATGGTTCGGACCTTCTGGTTCCACATCGGGCTCGCGCTCATCCCGTTCGTCATCGCAGCCGCCGCACTGCGCATGAGAAAATCATCCATCATCGGCACGGCACTGCTCGTCTGGACGCTCGTCCCTTCCCTCTGGTCACTCAGGCCGCGCCCCGACGCCGCGGCACAAGGCTCCGCACTGACCCTGATGTCCATCAACCTCTTCTTCGGGAACGATGATCTGGCCGCGGTCGAGGCCAGCATCCGACACGAAGACCCGGATCTGATCCTGCTGCAGGAATACACGCCCGACGCCGCGGCGAAGCTTGAACCACTGCTGCGAGATCGATACCCGCACATTCTCGACTTCAGCCGCGAAGGCGCTTTCGGTCAGGCTATTTTCTCCCGCAAGCCCTTCATCGGCACCCCCGATCCCTTCCCTCACCAGAATCCGCTCAACGGCGATCCACTTCCTCCGGGCACCGTCGCGTACAACCAGCCGCAGATTCGCGTGGTGGTCGATGTCGGTGGGCGCGAAGTGATGATCCAGAACACGCACCTCCCCGCGCCGGTCTCGATGCAGTTCTTCCGCGATCAACGGGTCTGGATGGAATGGCTCATCGAGCAGACCAGGGCACAGACCCGACCGCTGATCTACGCGGGAGATTTCAATGCCACACAGCAAAGCGCGGAACTGGCGGCCCTGCGTGAGGCCGGTCTGTTCTGCGCACTCGATGATGCAGGCATCGGTCGCTGCACCACGTGGCCGCACCAGCGCTGGCTCAAGTACGTGCCCGGCATCCGCATCGATCAGTTCATGGCGCGTGATCTCATCTGCGAATCGGCCAGGACCGGCCTTGCCACCGGGTCAGACCACCTCCCCATCGTCGCTCGCTTCCACGCTGCACCGAGGTGATCACACGAGCGATCCCGCTCGCGGCGCTGTCCTCAAGGTGTCAAGCTGCACGTGAGGAATGCGACAGGCGAGTTCGAACATGCAGCACGCCGCGTCGTAGACTCTCGAACACATGCGGCCATCTTTCGTCACTCGCGTTCGCACGGTTGCACTGGAGACGCCAGTGGATTGGCGGCTCTGCACCCGCCTGATCATCGCCGGCGCGGCGTGCGCGTTGCTCTTCGCTGCGGTGTTCCCCGCAGCGTTCGAGCACGATGGCCCAGTGTTCCTTGCGTGTGCGTACGTGGCTTTCATGATTCGGACCTTCTGGTTCCACATCGGAATCGCGCTGATCCCGGTGGCTGTCGCGGCAACGGTGCTGGGGATGAGGCGATGGGCGTGGTGTTCATGGCTGCTTCTTGCGTGGACACTTCTTCCTGCTGCGTGGACCTTTCGTCCACGAGCCGCGCCGAAGGCTGATGGTCCGGCATTGACCGTCATGTCGATGAACCTGCTGCTCACCAATGGCAATGCCAGCGCTGTGCTTGCGAGCATCGAACAGGCGGATCCGGATCTGATTCTCTTTCAGGAGTACACGCCCGCCTCGGCGGCTGCCATCGGTGGCGAGCTGCAGGCCAGCTACCCCTACTCGGTGAACTGCGGACGCGAAGACGCGTTCGGACAGGCAATCTTCTCGCGATTGCCGTTCGTTGGAACACCTGAGCCGTATCCGCAGCGAGATGGCCATCTGGGATCGGATATGCCCAAAGGGTTCGTCGGCAGCGATGACCCGCAGATTCGCGTGGTGGTGGCACTGGGTGACCGGGAGCTTGTGATCCAGAATGTGCACGTGTCGCCTCCGGTCAGCCTGGATTACTTCAAGGACCAGAGGCGGATGCTCGCATGGCTTGAAAGGTCCGCAGCGACCGAGAGTCGCCCGCTCATCATCGGTGGTGACTTCAATGCCACGCAGCAGAGTGCGGAACTGGGGCGGCTTCGTGCCGCGGGTCTGGGTTCTGCGCTTGATGATTCCGGCTGGGGCCGCTGTTCCACGTGGCCGCAGGGTTCTGTGCTGAGCACCTTCCCCGGGATCCGGATCGACCAGTTGATGTATCGCGGCCTCACGTGCCAATCGGCCAATGTCGCCGCGGCGACTGGTTCCGATCACCTGCCCATCGTCGCCAGATTCACGATCCCTGGCGCTCCGTGAGTTCCTCGCTCCAAGCGCAGGTCCGGGTGTTCAGAACGCCTGGGTCGCTGCTGCAGATCGTCGGTGATTCAGCCCGTCTTGCGCATCAGTTCCACAACCCAGTCGGGCGTCGAGTGCAGCACCACGCGAATCGCACGAGCCCGCGAGAAGTAGTACATCGCCGTCAACCCCGGCACGATCAGGCCGAACGCAGCCATGCTCCCGTACAGCACCCACGTGACCATCATCGATACCTGCCCGACCATTGCCTGCATCTGAGGATCCGACGCGAGCTGGTCGCTCAGTTCGCTCGTCGCAGAGGGACCCAGATTAGACCACAAGGACCACGCGGCATACAGGATGATCACGATTCCAAGCGTCAGTTGATTCAGGCCCAGACGGCGAGCCCCTGCGGTGTTCAACGCTCTGATCTGCGAGGCACCGATCAGCTCATTGACCGACAACGCGGCAAGCGCGAACCCCATCACGAGCGATGCCACATCCCCCAGAAGTCCGCCAAGCAGCGTCAGCATCGCGAAGAACAGCATCGACCATCCGCTTGTCACGGCAACCGCCGCCGCTCGCCGCACCGGCCGTGCCCGCCCTCGTGCCTCCGAGAGCGCCCGGTAATGCTCATCCGACAGCGGGCCGGGTGCGGGGAGCGGGGGAGTTGTGGAAGGGATGCTCGACATGCAGGCACGGACACTATCGGTCCAAGCAGACCCCGGGCACCATTCCTCTGCGCGCGGTCACACCGCAGTCGCCCGTACAGGCCGCGAATCCGTCAGAGACCATCGAAGTGCCGCCAAATGCGTGGTTGCCTGTGCAACATACCGCTGACCTGCTCGTTGAAGAAGGCGGTTGTCAGTTTCCAAGACCTGGCCGGAACAACCACGGTTGGTTCGTATGACCAGCCGGCTCTTCCGGTGCATGATGGCGGTCCATGATGGCGGTGCAAGTGGACCCTCATCGCCGACGACCAGAACAAGACCGGGCCCTCCTGGAGGGCTCCGAAGGAGAGAGATGATGAAGAAGCAGATGTTCCTTTCGTGTGGTGCTGCGCTGACCCTGTCCGCGGGTGCTTTGGGCTCCATCATCAGTACCGGCGGCAGCGCCGAACTGATCGCCGCACCCGCCGACGCCCGACTCAACGCTTTGACGAGTTCAACTGCCGTGCGCGTGTGGAACGAGCAGCAGCTCGTGACGCTCACGAGCGGCCTGACGGTCAATGCCTCACTTTCGGGCCTCTACAACGGACCGGCCGATCTGGCCAACTCCGTAGTGCCCGCCGGCACGGTGATCTCAAGCCACTACGTGCACTTTGATTCGCCGGCAGGCACCTCCGCCAACGCCACCGGCTCCATCCGCTTCGATGGCGACATCATCGGTGTCATCTGCGTTGGTGATTCTGGTACCGACCGATTCCTTGATGCGTCAGACTTCCTTTCGTCCGGAACGCTGTATGGCGATGGCATCGAAGCACGCGGCATGGAACTCTCCAACAACGAGTTCTTCCGCATCAGCAACGATCGCCGCGGCATCGAGTTCTCGATGCGCATCAGCAATCCCGGCGACTTCATCCGCGTCGTGACCGTCCCCGCCCCCTCCGTGGCCGCACTCGGTGGCCTGGGCGTCGCTTTCGCCTCGCGCCGTCGCCGCCGCTGATCTCCCCATCCCACCATACCCCCAAACCAGCAACAACCCCAGTTCGGTCCCGCACTCGCCCCCGAGTGCCGGGCCGGCAGTGC
>JBILUL010000171.1:0-10204 GCA_044371005.1 Phycisphaerales bacterium
TACGCCAACGACCCGCGCCGACCCCGCCCCGCCGCCGCCAATGCCTTGTCAAGACCAAGTTCACTCGGACCAAGTTCACTCAGACCAAGTTCACTCAGACCAAGTTCACTCAGACCAAGTTCACTCCAACGCCGACACCACCACCGCCGCGTTCTGACCCGCCAGCGACCCCGTGCACACCAGAACATGTCGCAATGCCGCGTCCCTGGCCGGTGCCGGCCCGGCCCGCACGGCCGGGTCCTCCCCGCCCCCATGCACCCGCGCCGGCAGCTTCTGATGATGCAGGCAGAGCGCGCCCGCCGCGACCTGCAAAGCCCCCGAGCCCGCGGCACAGTCGCCCAGCATCGGCGACAACGTCACCAGCTCGATCGAACTCAGCCTGGACCCGAAGACTTCCTTGAGTGCCTCAAGCTCCGCCGCGTCGTGCTTGGGAACACACAATGCCTGCGGCACGATCGCATCAATATCACCCGCGGTCAACCCCGCATCCTTGATCGCGGCATTGATCGCCAGCGTCAGGCCGTTGCGCCGCTTCTGCTTCACGCCCGTCAGCGGCGGATGGCTCTCCTCGAGCATCGGCACCGCGACCGGCAGGTTGTGGGCTGCTCCGAATCCGCTCACCCGTGCATAGCGCACCGCGCCGCGCGCCGCCGCGAGGTCATCACGCTCCAGAATCAGAATTCCGCCTCCCTCGCCGGGGACCGTGCCCATCAACTCCGCCGCACCGATCGCATATGGCCGCAGCACGGTCGACCCCTCACCGGCATGCCGCGCCAGCCGCCCCAGCAGCTGACTGCGCACCGTACCCACCAGGTTCACCTTCGATTCCGCACCGCCGGAGAAGCACAGGTCCGCAGCACCCCGCTGAATCACGCGGCTGCTCTCCCCTACACACAACATGCCACTGGCCTCACTGCACGTGAGCGTATTGCTTGGGCCCTCGAGCCCATGCAGAATCGTCACATGGCATGCCAGCATGTTGGGCAGGTACTTGAGCATCCACAGCGGCTGCAGGTTGTTCATCCCGCCGACACTGCCACCCGACGCTGCGATCGCCCCATCCGCATCAATCGTTCCCCACGCCTTGAGCGACAACCGATCCTCACGCCCGGGCACCGTCTCCCGCGCCGTTGCAAACGCACTGGCGATCTCCGGAACTTCCGCCGGCAGCAAGCCGGCACCGATGTGGCACCCGGTCCGATTCGCCGGATAAGTCAGCACCGCTGATTCGTTCTCACTGGTGTGCATCCGCGTGACGAGCTTGGAATCGCGCGTCGCCTCCGCCGCGGCGACGACTGCCAGCTCCGTGTCCCGCGCCATCACCTTCACGCCCTTGCGATAGTGCTTGGGCACATGATCCTTGGCCGAAATCCCCGCCGGCACCTCTCCCGCCAGATTGCAGATGGCCCCATCCGCCACAAACCGCGTGATCGGCCGGAGCGCAGACTGCCCCGAACACAGGCCCGCCCAGAACGCCTCCTGGCCGACGCCATAGCCACAGACAAGGCCAATACCAGTAATCGACACCATTGGGGAGTTCTTCATGGAGTAGGCCCCAGTTTAGGAGCCCTGCGCCAGACGTATCGGGGGTCACTCATCGGCAGGTGCAAAAATGGCACGTAGGAGCCCTGCTCTGAGGGCTCCTGCGTGCTTCACACCCATCGTGTAAATGCTCGCGGCACCCGCGGCATTGGACAAGCAACCTCGCAAAGGTCCAACCCGGTTCGCATGCGCGTCAACGCTGCGCAGGTCCGTTCACTTCAGCACTCATGCACTTCCCCCGCCGTTCACGAATCCCGGCGATGGTGCTTCTTCCCCTGATCGCGGCCCTTGCTTCGCTGTGACCGCTTCTGTGAGCCGGTGCGGACATCGGCTTCCTTGAAGCCGCTGCCCTTGGCCTGGATGAAGCCGCCGCTGGGCAGGCCTCCGATGTTGAGCCCGCCCGGTGCCGGCTGACCTGCCGCAGGGTCCTTCTTCCCCACCGTGGCGATCTTGGTCTTGCCCACCGCACGATTCGTCGCATCGTCAATGAACAGCTCAAGCTGCCTTCTCGAAAGATCGACCGCGCCGATCTTCACGCTCACGAGGTCGCCGAAGTTGAAACTGCGGCCAGAGCGGATGTCCACGAGTGCGCCGGACTTCTGATCAATGCGCCACATGGGCGTGCCGCTGCCGCGGGTGACGTCGCCGGGCAGATCCTCCGATTTGATGAACCCATCCGAAAGGTACTTCTCGATCTGAACGAAGATGCCGCGGTTGTTGATGCCGGTGACGACGCCCCGGAATGATTCACCGATGTGCTTCTCAAGCAGCTGCAGCACCAGGAAGGCACGCAGCTCCTTCTCCGCCGACTCCGCGTTCACTTCGCGCATCGTCGCGTGACGACCGATCGTCACCAGCTCATCTTCCGAGGGCGTGCTCTTGAGGTTCATCAGGTCGCGGCCAAGCTGCAGACGCCCCTCATCACCACGCGGCTTGTTCTCACCGTTATCCGTCGCCGTCAGATAGTCCGCAATGAACCGGTGTACCGTGAGATCCGCATACCGGCGGATCGGACTCGTGAAGTGCGCATATGCCTCGCTCGCCAGCGCAAAGTGTCCCACCAGCGCGGGCGAATACTCCGCCTTGCTCAATGTCCGCAGCACCGCCATGTGTACCGCACGAGCTGTGGGCTTGCCGCGTGTGGCGTTGAGGAGCCCCTGCAGCTCTTCGCGCGTGGGGTTCTTGGGAATCCTGAACCCGGCGACCATCGCCACCTTGCGCATCTCATCGACATCGCCGGGAATCGGCTCGGGGTGAATGCGGCGCAGCAGCGGCACCTGCAGACGCTCGGCCAGTCGCGCCACCACTTCGTTGGCCTCGACCATGAACATCTCGATCAGCTTGTGCGTGAAGGCGTCATCCTCGCGCTCCGCATCCACCACGTGCCCATGCTCGTCATAGATCAGCACGCACTCGGGCAGATCCAGCACGATCATGCCCATGCGGTTGCGCCGACCCTGAATCGCCTTGGCGCACCGATCCATCTCGCGCACCGTCTCGATCAGTTCATCCGTGTACTTGGGCGGAGTCTTGGCGTGCCGCCGCGCTTCATTCAGGTCCCCGTCAATCAGCGCCTGCGCTTCCAGATAGGTGAGCCGCTTCTTGCTGTTGATCAGCACCTGACACACCGTCTCGCCGATCACATTGCCCTGGTTGTCATAGCGGATGATCGCCGCCTTGCAGTACCGCAGCACGCCTTCCTGAAGCGAACAGATGCCGTTGCTGAGAATCTCAGGCAGCATCGGAATCACAAGCCGCGGCAGGTAGCACGAGTTGGCGCGATCCTTGGCCTCAACATCGAGCGGACTCCCGGGCGCAATGAAATGCGCCACGTCCGCGATGTACACGCCAAGCTCCCAGCCTTCAGGAGTCTTCTTGATGCTGATCGCATCGTCATAGTCCTTCGCATCCGGCGGATCGATCGTCAGAATGTACTCATTCGTGAAGTCAAAACGCCCCTTCAGTGCCGATGCCCCCGAAGCCTGGAACTCCGCGACTTCCTTGTCATACTGAGCCGCGGCGTCGCGTGCCTGCTGAATGCACTCCTCCGAGAACTCGCCCGGAAGGTCATACGTCGCAATCACGGCCTGCGTCTCGACATCGGGCCGCCCCGCATCGCCCAGCACGCGCACAATCACACCTTCACCGAGCATGTCCCCATCGGGCCACACCACCAGCTCGAGCACGACCTTGTCACCCTCGCGCCCGTTCTTGGCTTCTGCATCGCGGACCACGATCGGATTCGAGATCTGCTTGCCATCGGGCATGACGATCCACTGATTGCCCCGCTTGGTGAGCGTGCCCGTGTACGACGACTTCTTGCGCTCAACCACCTGAATGATGGTGCCCGCGAATCGATCGCCGTATCCGCGCTCACGCGCCACTCGCACCCGCACCGTGTCACCCGTCAACGCATCGCCCACATCCTCGGGCGCGATGAAGACCGATCCTTCCCGATAGGCCGATGTCGGCGAAACGAATCCGAACCCGCGCGGATTCTTGCGGAAGACACCCGTGATCTCCCCGCCCGGAGCATCACCCAGGGTCGGCAGCATCACGTGCCCGTTGCTTGCCACCACCAGGAGGCCCTGATTGGCAAACGTCTGCACCGCGGCTGAAAAGTCCGCGAAATCGTCCGACGAAATGTTCAGATCCTTCGCCAGATCGCCAAGCCGCGTGGGCGTGTACGACTCGTGCTTGAGATGAGTGAGCAACCGTGATTTGAAGCGAAGAGGCATTGCACGAAGAGGATAGGGGACCTCCCAGCGAGGCATTCCATTCAAAGTACCCGCACCAGAGAACCCACGGTAGAGTGCCGCCGATTCCCGGCTTGAAGAATCGGTGTGCCCGCCCTGATCTGCTCCACCACCCCGCAAATCACGAGACAGCAGAATCCGACGCCTGCCCTCTCGCGCACTTCGGAACTTTGGAACTTTGGAACTCAGGAACTTTCCCCTCCCCCACCCCCTCACACTTCCACCCGCTCAAACCGCACCCTGCCATCGCACACCCGCGCAAAGAACCCGTCCACCGCATCAAGCCCCGTCACCCGATGCACAAACGCGGCGGCACGCACCAGGTCCGCCCGCTGCACCAGCTCCAGCCGCGGCTCCTTGAGAGTCAATCTCGTTCCATAGAACGCGCAGCCAGAGTGCGCAATGAGCACCACACGCTTGAGCCCATGCACCTCCACCAGGAACTTGAGCTCATCCACCACACCCTGCTCCTCAAGGTGCGCCTGCGGATGCCCGGCAATGCATGCCGGACCACCCGGCAGCGTCACCCGGTCATACCGAGGTAGCGACAGGCCCTGCTGCAGAAAGTCATCGAAGTGCTCACCCAGACGACCGTCCGAGCAATAGATGGCCGCGGCATGAATGCGCGATCCCTCATACGGCAGACGACTCTCATACTGCATTGGGTGCTCCTTGTGAACGCGTACACCGACTCGCTCGGCACGCGCTCCCACAATACGCCCCCGCCCCACTCCCCGCCACCCGCCGTGGCGCGCACGACCACACTCAACCTCGCCGCCGCGAAGCCTCGTCCAGCACGCTGGCTGTTCATCGAACCGTGCCGTCAAGCCTGAGAAGCAGGCCGGTGGTCACTTCGCGCCGCACAACGGCCTCGCCGCGGCGGACTCATCATCCAGAAGCGTCTGCAGCGACACCTTCTCGAACAGGTCAATCACATGCCCGGTCGCATGATCCACGATCTTGTGCAACGCACACAGATTCGCCTGCTCACAGCCAATGGGACACTTGCCAAGACGGTTGAACTCGCACACCGCCCGCACAATCTCAATCAGCGCAATCTCCTGAGGCGATCGCGCCAACTTATAGCCACCGCCCACCCCGCGACGGCCAGCAAGCAACCCCGCCGCGGCGAGCTGCTGCAACACCTTCGCCAGATAGTTCGCTGGCACCTGCGTGCGCTCCGCGATGGCAATCGTCGACACCAACTGGTCCGGCGACTGCGCAAGCACAGCCATCGCACGCAACGCGTATTCCGTCGTCTGCGAGAACATGAACTCCTACTTCCCGGTCCGCGTCCAACACCACTTGTACCACGGACCAATCCTTCTCCCCGAAGATCTCCGGAGAGATTTAGCTTGTTATAGATTACCAACTCGAAATCATTTACATGCGACAATTTCGTATGAAAACGATTTCATCGACTCAAAGCTAGGGTTAACCACAGTTTTGATTCGACACAGACCCACGCCAAGCCCCACCCCGTCCCTTCTATCGCTTCCCCCAACATCCGTTACGGCTGCTCACCCCGGAACCGCAGGAGCAGCAGCGAGTTGATCACCACCAGCACGGTTCCACCCTCGTGCGCCAGCACCCCCAAGGACAGCGGCACATGGTGCCCCACCCTCGACCCCACCAGCGTCAGCACCCCCATCACCACCATCGCACCCACCGAAATACACAGGTTCACCCGGATCGTCGCCTGCGTCCGCCTCGCCAGCCGGATCGCCCAGGGAATCGGCGAGATCGAATCGCGCAGGAGCACGATGTCTGCATTCTCCATCGCCGCGGCGGTCCCGATCGTCCCAATCGCCAACGACACATCCGCCGCGGCCAACGCCGGCGCATCATTCACCCCATCCCCGATCACCGCCACCCCGCGCCGACCCTTGGGCCTCCCCACGAGCGACTTCTTGATCTCCTCCACCAGCCGCAACTTGTCCCCCGGCATCAGCTGGGCATGACACCCATCCAGCTTGAGCCCATCCGCCACCCGCTGCGCCGTCAGCGCATTGTCACCCGTCAACATCACTACCGGCGTGATTCCAAGCTCGTGCAGCCGCTCCACCAGCGTGTGCGTCCCCGGCCGCAGCGCATCAGCCATGATCAGCACCGCACACTGCCCCAGCTCCTCAGGTGCCTGTGGATTGGGAGGCTCCGCCGCGATCACCACCGCCAGATGCCCGCGCATCTGAATGCGTTCAAGAACCTCGCGCACCCGAGCGCGATAGCACTCGTGCACCAGCGACTCCACGAACTGATAGCTCCCAAGCCGAACCCGCCGACCTTCCCACACACCTTCAAGACCCTTGGCCACCGTGTGACCAATCTCAGTCATCAATGCGGGCTCTATGCCGCGTTCCTTGGCCGCCTCACGAATCGCCGTCGCAATCGGATGCGTTGAATCAGCCTCGAGCGCCGCCGCGAGCGCGAGCAGTTGCTTCCCATCCGACCACGCGACCGGATGCACCTGATACAGCTTCGGCCTCCCATACGTCAGCGTGCCCGTCTTGTCCAGACACATCGCGCCCGTGCGTGCCAGTCGCTCCAGACGATCGCCGCTCTTGAACAGGATTCCGCCGCGTGCTGCCCGCGCGATTCCCGACAACGTCGCCGTCGGCGTCGAGATGATCAGCGCACACGGCGAGCCCACGATGAGCAGCGTGATCGCTGTATACAACGCACCCGGGGTTGCTCCATCTCCCACCGCCGCGACACCGAAGCCAAGCCACCAGACCAGGAACACGACCACGCTCAACGCCAGCACGCCGATCGAATACGGCTGACTCAGCCGATCGATCAACTGCTGCACTTCCTGCCGCCCCTCCTTCGCGTGCGTCACCAGATCCAGAATCTTCTGAACGCTCGACTCCTTCGCAGGCCGCAGCACGACCGCTTCCACGACATCATCAGTGTTGATCGTGCCTGCGAACAGCTCATCACCTACCACCACATGCCGCGGCATCGCTTCGCCGGTAATCGCTGACTGATCAAACGACGACTCACCCACCTCCACCTTCGCATCCGCCGGCACGCGCTCGCCAGGGCGCACCTTCACGCGTTCGCCCGCGAGCAGCGTTGTCGCATCCGTGTGTACCCACTCACCGCCGCGCTCCACCAGCGCATCCGATGGCAGCAACTTCGAGAGCGCGGAGATCTCCCGCTGCGTTCGATCCTGCGCCAACTCCTCCAGCGCACCCGACAAGACGAACAAGAAGAGCAGCAGCGCTCCCTCGCCCGGATGCCCGATGTACGCCGCGAGCGCGGCACCCACCGCCATCAGCACATCGATGTCAAATGTGAACGCCGCGATCGCATCCCACGCGGCCTTGCCCCCATACAGCATCCCGATCCCAAGACTCACCCACAGCAGCACCTCGCCCCACGCCAACCCGAATCCCGAGACCAGCAGCACGCCAACGCCGAGCAGTGCCCCGGCCACCATCGCCATCCAAAGCTGCACCCGAGCCGTGAACAATGAGAAAGAGTCCTTCACGTTGATGAGCGTAGGAAGGGGGGAAAGGGGGAGGTTCCAAAGTGCCTGACTTCCGAAGTGCGCGGCGAGCGGCGCACTTCGGACCTCAGGAACTTCCCCCTCCCCTCCCACTACCGCCACTGCGCCGCATCACTGGGCCGATCCCAGTCTTCGTATAGCTGCCGCAGGCAGTCGCGCGCGTGGGCGAGCATTTCGCCATCTTCTCCCGTGCTCACCAGACCCGCGTGCCACTCGAGCAACACCGGCTCGGCCTTGGCATAGTTGCCCATGCGGTAGTAAATGCGACCCAGATTCGCCAGCGTCATGAGCCGCGGCTCGGAGACCTTGCCAAACACCTGCGCGTACGTCGCCGCCGCCTCGATCAGCCGCGGCTCCGCATCGCGCATCTTCCCATCCACCGCATCAAGACCCGCCACCAGATCAAGACACTGCGCCACCGCAGCACTCACATCACCAAAGAGCCGCCGCCGCATCACCAGCGCCTCTTCCGCCAGCGCATGCGCCTTCTCATAATCGCCGCTGGCCGTCAGCATGTGCGCACACTGATACATGGCATCCGCCAGTACCGGATGGTCCGGCAGCTTTGCCTTCTTCCCCGCCGCGAGGCACTCTTCGAACAACGCACCCGCACCCGCGGCATCCTTCGAATCCGCCTGCCACGTCGCCTGCGCCAGCGTCATCAGCGTTTCCAGCAACTCCGGATCATCGCCCGCCAGCCGCACGCGCCGGATCGCCAGCGCCTCGCGCAGCGGCGGCAGCGCCTCTTCAAACCGCGCATTGTGCACCAGCACCAGCCCCAGCGAGTTCAGACTTGATGCCACCTCTCCGCTTCCTTCGCCAGCCAATCGCCGCCGGATCGAAAGCGATCGCTGCAGCTGCTTCACCGCCTCCTCCACCTCCCGGCCACCCTTGAGCCCCAGCGAGCGCCCCAGTGATTCGGCTACCTGCGCCGTCACCAGATGCTCCTCACCCCAGCTCGCCTCGCACAACTCCGCCGCGCGCCGCAGATGCACCGCCGCTTTCTCGTGCATCCCAAGCTCGCCGTAGTTGCGCCCCATCAGCATCCGCACTTCAATCTCGACTCCGGGCTGCTCCGCCATCGCACCACTCTTGAGCTGCGCCTCGGCCTGATCCAGCATGTACGTCCGGCTCACCTCACGCCCGCGTGCAGCGCCCGGCGTCACCGCCGTCAGAATCTGCCCCATGAACGTCTTGGCAGCCTCCGCCGCGTGCCGCTGCTTCTTCTCATTCTCGCGGCTGCGCTCCGCCATCTCCTTGGCCTTCGTCACCCTGAAGTTGTCACTCTCCACCCGCTCGCGCTCGGCCCGCTGATTCAGCGCATACCACCCCATCACCCCACTCACCACCACCACCGCGGCCACACCCGCCAACGCGGCGACCAGCGCCTTGCGCCGCGCTGCCCACTTGCGCAGCACATACCACGAACTCGTCCGCCGCGCATCAATCGCTTCGCCCGCCAGATAGTGCCGCAGATCCGCCAGCAGCGCGCCCGCCGACTCATACCGCCGCGACACTTCCTTGGCCAGACACCGATCCAGCATTGTCGCCAGATCCTCATCCGCACCCGTCATCACCTTCCGCAGCGGCACCGGCGGCTCATTCACCACCTGATCGATCACCTGCGCAAACGAGCCCGTCACGTCATACGGCATCCGCCCCGTCAGCAACTCATACAGAATCACACCCAGGGCATACACATCCGTCCGCGTATCAATCAACTCCGGCTGACCCGACAGCTGCTCGGGCGATGCATACGCCAGCGTGCCCGCAAACTCACCCGCCCGCGTCACCGCCGTCTGCGCGTTCGCCCGCGCCACCGCATCAATGACCCCTCCACCACTACCGGCTTGCCCTGGCACTGCCGGACCATCTCCACTGGGCCCGTGCAATTTCGCAATGCCAAAGTCCAGCACACGCGGCCGCCCCTCCGCATCCACCAGAATGTTCGCCGGCTTGAGATCGCGATGAATTACGCCTCGCTGATGCGCATAGTGCACCGCATCCACGATCTGCAGAAACAACTCCACGATCCGCATGATCCGCACCCGAGCCGCAAGACCCCCCAATCCCGCCGCCCACTGATCCACCTCCTGCCCGCTGATGTACTCCATCACCAGCGCAAAGCGCCCGCCTCGCACCGACATGCTGTCATACACCGTCACGATGTTCGGATGCCGCAGCTGCGCTGCAATCTCCGCTTCGCGCTCGAACCGCGCCCGCTGACGCGTGGTTGCAAAAGCTCCCTGCAGGAGCATCTTGATCGCGACGTCTCGCCGCGTGCGCTCCTGCACACCCCGGTACACCACGCCTTGCGCCCCGCGATGAATCTCGCCGCCGATCGTGTACCCGGGCATCAGGTCCGCTGGAACTCCCGGCTCCTCGAAGAGCTCCA
>JBILUL010000036.1:0-36420 GCA_044371005.1 Phycisphaerales bacterium
CACATCGCCGTGCTTGAGGAAGATCTGAGGCTTGCGGGCAAAGCCAACGCCGCTGGGCGTGCCGGTGACGATCAATGTGCCGGGCATGATCGTCGTGCCGCGGCTCAGTTCGCTGATCAGCGTCGCCACCGGGAAGATCATGTCCGACGTGTTCGAATCCTGCATCACCTGCCCATTCACGCGGCAGACAATCCGCAGGTTCTGCGGATCCCCCACCTTCTCCGGGGAGACCACCATCGGCCCAACCGGACAGAACGTATCGAACGACTTGCCCCGGTTGAACTGGCCGCCCGACCCATCCTTCTGCCACCAGCGTGCCGACACATCGTTCGCGCAGACGTAGCCGAAGACGGAGGCGAGCGCCTCATCGGGGGTGACATCCTTCACGAACTGGCCGTTGGGCCGCGTCCCGACGATCACGCCAAGCTCGGCTTCGAAGTCCACCTGATCGCGATCCTGACACGCTCGGGGGATGACGATCGCATCACCGTGAAGCACCGCACTGACCGGGTTCTTCGTGAAGAGCACCGGACGCTCTGGAACCCCCTTGCCCTGCTCGTGGGCATGAGCGGCGTAGTTGAGCCCGATGCCCATGATGTGGCGAATCGGCAGCAACTGGCCCGATGATTGTTCCACGGCAACGCCGAACTGGGTTCTGATCAGATTCATGCCCCCAGCGTATCAATCCGACTCCCGTTCGTCCCGCCCGCTTGCCTTGCCTCCCCTGTCCTTCTACCATATATCCGCATATACGGATGAAAGACCGAACATCGGCCAACTCCCTTGCCGCCATCATGGGGTCGCTCAGCGATCCGGTGCGGCTGCGCATGCTGCGGCTGCTGGATCAGCATGAGTTATCGGTGGGTGAAATCGCCAAGGTCTTTCAGATGGCCCAGTCAACGGCCAGTCGCCAGCTCAAGGTGCTGTCTGACGCGGCGTGGCTGGCCAAGCGAAGCGAAGGCACGGCGAGTTTCTACAAGCTGGTCGCGGCAGATCTGCCCGCTGCCCCACACGGGCTGTGGGAGAGCCTCAAGCCGCAGTTGGCGACTGTCGCCGGGCACGAGGAAGATGATCGTCGGGTTCGGGGTGTGCTGGAAGAGCGCAAGACCGACAGTGTGAACTTCTTCGGACGGGTTCGAGGCGAATGGGATCAGATGCGGGCGGAGCTCTTCGGGGGCCGCTTCACGTCTGCCGCGTTGTTGTCGTTGATCCGTCCGGACTGGGTGGTTGCGGACATCGGGTGCGGCACTGGGAATGTTGCGGAGTTGCTTTCGCCGGTCGTCGAGCGTGTGGTTGCGATTGATCAATCGGAGCCGATGCTCTCTGCGGCGCGGCAGCGGCTGGGGAGTCGGAAGAACCTTGATTTCGTCCGGGCCTCGATCGGTGAGCTTCCGCTTGAATCAAAGACGGTGGATGCGGCGGTGTGCATGCTGGTGCTTCATCACATCGAGGATGTGGTCGGGGGGCTGGCGGAGATTGCCAGGGTCATGCGGACAAGCCGCGGCGGAGGCGTGCTTGCCGTCGTTGACATGGTGGCGCACAACCGCGATGAATACCGGCACACGATGGGCCATCGTCATCAGGGGTTCACGAAGAAGCAGATGCTCGGCCTTCTGGAGAAGGCCGGGTTTGGTCACACCATGTATCACGAGTTGCCGGCCGAACCCGATGCGCGGGGGCCGGGGCTCTTTGTTGCCAACGGGCGGATCCGTTAGCAACGCGTCGTCGAAGTCAGCAGACAGAGTTCAAGTTCATTCAGTCGTTCACATTCACGAAGAACGGAGCATTCATGAGCACAGCAGCGTCCGCAGCAGTCACCCCTTCCATCAGCAAGTCGGGCCTTGAGTTCAAGGTCCGCGATCTCGCCCTGGCCGAACTGGGCCGCCACGAGATCCGTCTGGCCGAGCACGAAATGCCCGGCCTGATGGCCCTTCGCGAGAAGTACGGCGCGAGCAAGCCCCTCAAGGGCGCCCGCATTGCCGGCAGCCTCCACATGACCGTGCAGACGGCCGTGCTCATCGAGACGCTCGTTGAACTCGGCGCTGATGTGCGCTGGGCCTCGTGCAACATCTTCAGCACGCAGGACACCGCCGCGGCGGCGGTGGTCGTCGGCAAGAACGGCACCGTCGTTGATCCCAAGGGCACGCCCGTCTTCGCATGGAAGGGCGAAACTCTTGAGGAATACTGGTGGTGCACCAACCAGCTCCTCAACTTCGCCAACGGTCAGTGGCCCAACATGGTCCTGGACGACGGTGGCGACCTCACCCTCATGCTCCACAAGGGCGCGCAGTTCGAGAAGGCCGGCAAGGTTCCCGCCTTCAATGCAGCGACCGACAGCGAGGAATGGGGCGTGATCCTCAACCTCCTCACCAGCGAACTCAAGCGTGCGCCCGGCCGCCTCACGGCAGCCCTGGCCAGCGTCAAGGGCGTGAGCGAAGAGACCACCACCGGCGTGCACCGTCTCTACGAGATGCAGGCCCGCGGCGAGCTCGCCGTCCCCGCCATCAACGTCAACGACTCGGCCACCAAGAGCAAGTTCGACAACCTCTACGGTTGCCGCCACTCGCTCGTCGACGGCCTCAACCGCGCCACCGATGTCATGCTCAGCGGCAAGGTCGCCGTGGTGCTCGGCTACGGTGACGTGGGCAAGGGCTGCTGCCAGGCCCTCAAGGGTCAGGGCGCTCGCGTCGTCGTCACCGAGATCGACCCCATCTGCGCGCTGCAGGCCGCGATGGAAGGCTACCAGGTCGCGACCCTCGATGACATGCTCGCCACGGCCGACATGTTCATCACCGCCACCGGCAACAAGGACATCATCACCGTTGAACACATGCGGAAGATGAAGGACAAGGCCATCGTCGCCAACATCGGCCACTTCGACAACGAGATCGACATGTCGGGTCTCTACAAGGACAAGGCCGTCACCCGCACGACGATCAAGCCCCAGTTCGATGAGTTCACCTTCAGCGGCACCCGCAACGGCCGTGGCCACAGCGTGCTCATCCTCGCCGAAGGTCGCCTGATGAACCTGGGCTGCGCCACCGGCCACCCCTCGTTCGTCATGTCGGCTTCGTTCACCAACCAGGTCGTCGCTCAGATGGACCTGTGGGCGAGCGCCAACAACCAGCCCACCCTCGCCGGCATCAAGTACGAAACCGGCAAGGTCTACACCCTCCCCAAGAAGCTCGATGAGATGGTTGCTCACCTCCACCTCGAGAAGCTGGGCGTCCGCCTCACCCGCCTCACCGACGCTCAGGCCAAGTACCTTGGCGTCAGCCCCGATGGTCCCTTCAAGCCCGATCACTACCGCTATTGATCGATTCGCGATGCTGGCCGCAAACGTGCGAAGCACGCTGCGTAGCATCCGTCCTTGAAACTCACCCGGTGCGGGCGCGAGAGCCCCGCACCGGACTTTCGGTCGTTCCTCCTACTTCCCAAGAGCCCGCAGCGTCACCATGCACATCCGCGATATCTTCGCACAGCACGGCACTACCTTCTCCTTCGAGTTCTTCCCTGCGAAGACCGATGTCGCTGCGGCCGAGCTTTTCGCCAACATCCGCGAGCTTGAGCCCCTCAAGCCCTCGTTCGTCTCGGCAACCTATGGCGCCGGCGGCTCCACTCGGGAAATGACCCACGACCTGGTGGTGCGCCTCAAGACGCAGACCAGTCTTGACCCCATGCCGCATCTGACGTGCGTGTGCCACGATGAAGCGCAGATCAACGCAGTGCTCGAACGCTACGCACTCGCTGGCATCAGCAACATCATGACACTCCGAGGCGATGTGCCCCGCGATCTTGCGTCAAGCATCGACCCCTGGTCGGGGTTCCGATACGCGGCTCAGCTCGTGCGATTCATCAAGAAGTTTGCGGATCGCCGCGTGCATCCCGATCCTCGCGGGTTCGGCATCGCCGTTGCCGGGTATCCCGAAGGCCACCCCGAAACTCCCAATCGTCTCCTCGAACTCGATCGCCTCAAGGCGAAGGTTGATGAAGGCGCCGATTGCATCGTCACGCAGCTCTTCTTTGACAACCGCGATTTCTACGATTTCCGCGCCCGCTGCGAACTGGCAGGCATCCGCATCCCCATCATCGCTGGGATCATGCCCATCACCTCCAAGGCCGGAATGAAGCGGATGGCCGAACTCGCGCTCGGAGCCCGCTATCCCGCGCCGCTCATCCGCTCGCTCAACCGCGCCGGAACCGATGAGGATGCCGTCAAACGCGTTGGCGTGCACTGGGCGACCGAACAGAGCCGCGACCTTCTCGATCACAACGTGGCCGGGCTGCATTTCTACACGCTCAACCGCTCGATGGCCACTCGCGACATCTACGCCAACCTGGGCGTGAAGGACTCGCAAGGCCTCAAGAGCTGAACGATCGCACACGCCCTCCTTCAGCGCGTATCCTCTGGGCCGATCATGGCCTCAGCCGATTCGCCCATCACGCTCATCCGCTCAACGGCCAGGTTCTCGCCCTGCCGCGTGTATCGGTACACCCTTCATCGCATCTGGGATGAATCGGTGCCGCCCGCGATGTTCATCGGCCTCAACCCCTCGACCGCCGACGAAGTGAAGAATGATCCGACCGTCCGCCGCTGCATCAACTACGCGCGGCGATGGGGCTTTGGCGGCCTGATCATGACCAACATCTTCGCGCTTCGCTCGACCGATCCCAACGGGCTCACCCGCATCAAGGACCCGGTGGGTCCACGCAACGACTACTGGTTGAAGAAGTCGCACGCACAGGCTGGGATCGTCATCGCCGCGTGGGGAATCTGGGGCCAGCTCGCCGGTCGCGGTGAACATGTCCGCGCCCTGCTGTCCGACCTCAAGTGCCTGGGCACCACCAAGGCCGGCGACCCTCGCCACCCCCTATATCTGCGGGGAGACCTCGAGCCTCAGCCACTCTGATCGAAGCATCCCCTGGCCGGGCAAGCTTCATGCAGCGTCGCGCCGCGACTCGCCGCCCGAAGCACGCTTATCGCACCAGACTCCACTTCGAAAGATCAAAGAGCTTGCGAGAAGGCAGACGCTGCCAGGGCATCATCGCGCGAGGCCACGCCGTGCGGCGTCCGAGCGCATCTTCTCTCATGATGCCAAGCCGCAGCAGTGACGTGCCTTCCACCGCCGCCCGCGGCAGCGGCAGACGGAACGACCACGTGTTCGAAGTTCGTGTCACCTTCACCGCCGGCCACGGACCACGCAGCTGCCCTGAAAGATCCAGGTTCTGCACGATCCCGCTCATGTCAACGCGATAGATGGCACGCGGCGACGCCGCGGGGCCCACCACCACCGTCACCGCCTCACCCGCGGACTGCCCCTGACCAGGAACCAGCGCACACTCGACGAACAGCTGCCATTCACTGTCGCCCGCATCGGGTTCACCACGGGCCGACTGGGCGGCCTTGAAGAGCGAAACCCGCGTGTCCCAGCCGATACTGGGCTGCTGATCGAGTGCATAGAGCCACGCCTCGAGGGTGAGATCGGGCAGCAGACCCGCGATGAACTCACCGGGCGGGACCACCGCCGCGGCTTCATCCATGACCGGCAACGAAGCACTCATCTTGCCCAGGAACACCTGCGCTTCATGGAGGGCCAACGCCGCCTCCTGCGGCTGCGTTTCGCCTCGCTGCGGCGCCATCGTCACGGTCGACCAGGGTCGGAGCGTGCGCAGATCGGGCGCGACCGGCTCATGCACACCCGACCACGCCCAGGCCGTCGTCGGCTTCGAAGTGAGATTCGCAACACCGATGAAGGGCACCGGCCGATCCGACTCATCGAGAACGCCGCCGTCATCGGCAACCCACATCGCACCACGCGGCTGCGCATCCAGCCATTCCCGCGCTCTCGCCATCACCAGCGGCCCTTCCGATTGTCCATTGAGCAGATCAGCGAGCAGCCGCTCCAATGCCGCGGCGTCACAGGGCCAGACGGGTGCCACGACGGCCTCACCAAAATCCGCGACGGCACTCAACCGCTGCTTGAGCTCCAGACACAGCGCAGGATCGAGCGAATAGAGTCTCGCAAACGCCAGACGCCACGAGTGTTCAACCTGACCCGCCATTGCTTCGATCACGGGGTCATCGAAGACCACGGATGCTGACTGTTCGAGCAGGCCGTCGAGCAGCAGACGCACACGCCAGCGATCCAGCGGCGACTGCGCGACATCACGCAGCATGGCTCGCAGGTATTGGTTGTTGCGTGCGGCATCGGGCATCATCGGTGGCCAGAACTCAGGCCTTGCCGGCGTCAAGGTCGACGGATCCGGCAGCCAGTTCACATCCATTGGCGTGCCGTTGATCCAGATCGTCCCCCCGACGGCATCGGCGGGCATGTCTACGAGCGTCACCCGCATCGCGGACGGAGTCGCCTTTGGCCCGGCATCGACAACCGGCATGGAACTCCAACGGCCCGCAGCGGAGATCCACCCGCGGACCGTTGCCCCGTTCTGCTCATCTATCGATCGCACCACACGATGCGTTACCACCGGCAACGTTCGGCCATCCGCCAGGCGGACACTTCGAACAACATCACCTGGCGACGACGGGTCGATCACGAAGACCAGAGTCTTGCCGCGTGTGGCATCGATGCGGGGCGCGACGCGAGCGTCGGTGCCACGTGTCGTCCAATCCGGAGGTTCGGTCTTGCCCGCACACCCTGCGATCAGCAGTGCAGCACTTGCCATCAGGGCCGCATGCAGATTCGGGCACGAACCACGCCGAATCATGGCGCCTCCCTCGGGAGTGTCTGTGCGAGGGATGCGATGATTGCATCGGGCGTGACGCCCTCGGCATGAGCCTCGAAGTTGAGGATGAGCCGGTGCCGCAGTGCGGGGAGCGCCATCGCCTGAATGTCGTCGGTTCCGACGCTGGATCGCCGGTCGAGCAGTGCCTTGCACTTGGCAGCCAGGATGAGCGTCTGCGCAGCACGAGGCGAGGCACCCAGTCGGACATACTTGTTGACCGCGGGAGTACTGCCATTGCCTTCTCCGGGGTGCGTGCCCAGCACCAGTCGAACTGCATAGTCCTGGACGCTGGGAGCGACGACCACCATTCGAACGAGTCGCTGATGTTCGAGCAGTGTCGCGGCGTCGAGGCAGGGCTCGGCTGCGGCGTTGACGGCACCGGTGGTTCGGGCCAGGATTTCGCCAAGTTCCTGCCGCGTGGGAGAGGTGCTGAGCAGCTTGAAGAAGAATCGGTCAAGCTGTGCTTCCGGGAGTGGGTAGGTGCCTTCCTGCTCGACAGGATTCTGCGTGGCGAGGACGAGGAACGGGTCGGGGAGGCGATGGCTGACGCCGCTGACGGTCACGCTGCGTTCCTGCATGGCCTCCAGCAGTGCGGACTGAGTCTTGGGTGTGGCGCGATTGATTTCGTCGGCGAGCACGATCTGGGCGAAGATGGGGCCCTTCTGGAAGACGAACTTGCGCTCGCGGCGGCCATCGGGCAGTTCGATCTCATTCACCACGGTGGTTCCCGTGATGTCGGCAGGCATGAGGTCCGGCGTGAACTGGACTCGACCGAATGAGAGGGAGACCGCGCTGGCCAGGGTTCGCACCAGGAGCGTCTTGCCGATGCCGGGCACGCCCTCGAGCAGGACATGGCCCCCGACGAAGAGGCAGGTGAGGACGGAGTCAACCAGATCGCTCTGACCGACGACCACGCGAGCGATCTGGGCCTTCGCCGCGGCGAAGTCGGCCCGGAACTTATCCGCGGCTCGGGCAACCTGCTCAGGTGAGGACAACGCCATCGGATCGTGGGAGTGTGCAGCCATGGAACGTGAATGTAGACGTTCAAAGGGGCCCGAAGCAGGGTTCGACGCCCCAGATTCGTCCCGGGAAGCCTGATCGGTCGATATTCGTACGCGTCCCATGGGGCAAGGTCGGTGCGTCCGAACAGCACCCGCCCCACTGGGCTCAACCACGGAGCAGTCTCGCATGGAACTCTTGATCATCGGTCTGGGCAAGATGGGCGGCAACATGGCAGAACGGCTGCTTCGCGCCGGACACAAGGTCTTTGGCATGGACCAGCAGCCCGACAACCTCGCTCGCCTCCAGAAGAACGGCGGCGTTGCCTGCAGTTCGCTCCAGGAGGGCGTTTCCAAGCTCTCCGGGCCGCGTCATGTCTGGCTGATGATCCCCGCCGGTGCCCCCGTCGATGCCATGATCACCCAGTTGGTCCCCTTGCTTTCCAAGGGCGACACGATCATCGATGGCGGCAACAGCAACTACAAGGACAGTCAGCGGCGTGCCGCGGACCTTGCTCAGAAGGGTTTCAACTACGTCGACTGCGGCACCAGCGGCGGCGTCTGGGGCCTTGCCAACGGCTATTCGCTCATGATCGGCGGCGCGAAGGAGCCCGTCGAACGCATGCGGCCCATCTTCGAATCGCTCGCCCCGGGCAAGACCGAGGGTTGGGGTCACGTCGGACCCAGCGGCGCAGGCCACTTCACCAAGATGGTCCACAACGGCATCGAGTACGGCATGATGCAGGCCTTTGCTGAAGGCTTTGCCATCATGCACAAGAAGACTGAACTCAATCTTGACCTGGCGCAAGTGGCACAGGTGTGGCAGGTTGGCTCGGTCGTCCGCAGCTGGCTGCTCGACCTCACTGCCGAAGCACTCAAGCAGGATCAGTCGCTTGAGAAGATCGCACCCTTCGTCAGCGACAGCGGCGAAGGCCGCTGGACGGTGGCCGAGGCCATCGATCTCGATGTCGCGGCACCGGTCATCACGCTCAGCCTCCAGGCGCGTCTTCGTTCACGCGATGCTGAGTCATACTCTGACCGCATGCTCTCGATCATGCGCAACGCATTCGGCGGCCACAGCGTTCAGAAGCACTAAGGACATTCGCCCATGCCCAACTCCACTCCCGAACGCCACACGCTGCTGGTCTTCGGAGCCACCGGTGACCTTGCGCACCGCAAAGTGCTCCCCTCGCTCTTTGATCTGCACCGTCACGGTTCGGCCAAAGGCCGTGCCATCGTCATCGGCGTGGCACGCGCCACAATGACGGACGATCAGTTCCGCGATTCGCTGCGGACCTCGATGGCCAAGGGTGATCACGATGCCCAGGAGTTGGACCACTGGCTCAAGCACCATGTCTTCTTCCAGTCGCTGGGAGATTCCTCGCCCGCGGCGTACCTGCAGCTCAAGGCGCGAATCGAGAAACTCGAATCCGAGCACAATCTCTATCAGCATCGAATCTTTTACCTGGCCCTTCCGGTCCCGGCGTTCCCGCCCACCATCGAAGCACTCGGTGCGGCTGGCCTCAACACCTCCAAGGGCTGGACGCGGCTTGTGGTCGAGAAGCCCTTCGGGCATGACCTTCCCAGCGCCCGCTCACTCAATGCCCAGATCCACCGCTTCTTCGATGAGCAGTGCGTCTACCGGCTTGATCACTACCTGGGCAAGGAAACCGTCCAGAACCTGATTGCCTTCCGCTTCGGCAACTCGCTCTTCGAGCCAGTCTGGAATCGCGATCGCGTCAAGCAGATTGAGATCACGGTCGCCGAGGAACTGGGCGTCGAAAGCCGCGGCTCGTTCTACGAGAAAGCCGGTGCCGTCCGCGACATCATGCAGAATCACATGATGCAGCTGCTCTGCCTCACGGCGATGGAACCTCCTTCCGTACTCGACGGAAATTCCGTCGCGAATGAGAAGGTAAAGGTGCTGCAGTCGATGTCGCCCATTCTGCCCAGCGATGTGGTGCTCGGGCAGTACGCGGCAGGCTCGCTCTACAACAAGAATGTCCCTGGCTACCGCGAGGAACCCGGCGTCGATCCCAACAGCGATGTGGAGACCTTCGCCGCGGCATCGCTCCACATCAACAACTGGCGTTGGAACGGTGTGCCATTCTTCATGCGCACCGGAAAGCGCATGCCCCGCAAGACCAGCTCGATTGTCGTGACCTTCCACTCGCCGCCCGCAGCGGTCTTCAACCCGTACGTGGTCTGCGGCATGGCCTGCAATCGCCTTGAGATCACGCTCCAGCCCAACGAAGGCTTCAACCTCTCGTTCGTCACCAAGATTCCCGGTGAAGGAATGCACCTGGCGGCCCAGGAGATGCGCTTCCGCTATGCGGATGCATTCGGCAAGCTCCCCGAGGCCTACCAGACGCTCATGCTCGATGTGATGCGCGGCGACCGAACTCTGTTCGTGCGCAACGACGAAGTCGAGGAGTCGTGGAAGCTCTTCACGCCGATGCTTACGGACCGCCCGAAGGTACACCAGTATTCAGCCGGCACCTGGGGCCCCGCCGCGGCTGACAAGCTGATGGGCGACAATCACTGCGGCTGGACCGAGTCCTAACCTCCATCATGCTCAATGGCATTGTGACCGTCTTCAAGGATCCGGCCGAAGTCGCCTCGCACGCCGCGGCACTCGTCGCTGAGTCCTTCGAACACGCCGTTCGCGATCGAGGCCTCTTCACACTCGTCCTGGCCGGTGGCAGCACTCCCAAGCTGCTCTACCAGGTCCTCGCCCGTGAATACAAGAAGCTCGACTGGTCACGAGCCCTGCTGCTCTTTGGTGACGATCGGTGTGTCCCCCACTCCGATGTGAACAGCAACGTCGCGATGGTCGAGTCATCGCTTGCCAACGCGGCTGGCATCCCGCACTCTTCGATTCGCGCATTCAAGACCCACCTTCCCCCTGCCCAAGCCGCGGCGGACTACGAAGCCATGCTCCGCGGCCTCTTCCCCCAACCCGGCTCAGGACCGGATCTCGTGCTGCTGGGGATGGGCGCCGATGGGCACACGCTGAGCCTCTTCCCGGGCGATGACGCGGCGATCAACGAACCAACACGCTGGTGCATCCATACCAAGGCCCCTGCACCCTTTGCCGTTCCTGATCGCGTCACGATGACGCTGCCGTTCGTGGCACTGGCACGCCGCAGGTTGTTCCTTGTGACCGGTGCGGACAAGGCCCCCAGGCTCGCGGCGATCGCCGCGGGCACGGAGCACCCTCCCGCCTCGAAGGTGGCCGAACCACTCTGGTTCTTCGACCAGGCGGCCTGGCCTGGCGAAGTGTGAATCGGTCGGGACTGTCACTGAGATCTGGCGCATGAAAAAGGGTGAACCCATCACGATGGGTCCACCCTTTTTGATTTCACACTGTTCGAAAGCCGCGTTTACTTCACAGCAGCCTTGAGTGCCTCGGCCTTGTCCGTCTTCTCCCACGTGAAGAACTGGATCTTGGGGCCGCGGTGCTGGCGCTTGATGCGGTCGTAGTACTGGCCTTCGTAGGGCTTGCGGCCGAAGTGGCCGTGGCGTGCGGTGGGCGAGTAGATCGGCAGGCGCAGGCCCAGCGACTCGATGATCTGGCGGGGGGTCAGGCTGAAGACCTGACGGATCGCCTTGGAGATCTTCGCTTCATCGACCGTGTTGGTGCCGAAGCAATCGACCAGCACGCTGGTGGGCTCGGCGACGCCGATGGCGTAGGAGACCTGGATTTCGCAGCGATCGGCAAGGCCTGCCGCGACGACGTTCTTGGCGATGTAGCGGGCCATGTACGCGGCGGAGCGATCGACCTTCGTCGGATCCTTGCCGGAGAACGCGCCGCCGCCGTGACGGCCCATGCCGCCGTAGGTATCGACGATGATCTTGCGGCCCGTCAGGCCGGTGTCACCGTGAGGGCCACCGATTTCGAAGCGGCCCGTGGGGTTGATGTGCACCTTGATGCCCGGGTTCCACCAATCCTTGAGCACGGGCTTGAGCACGTGCTCGATGATCTCACGGTGGAGCTGGTCCTGACGATCGTTCCACTGCGGATCGTGCTGCGTCGAGAGGACGACCGTATCGACCTGAACCGGCTTGTTGTTCTCGTACTCAACCGTGACCTGGCTCTTGGCATCGGGACGCAGGCCGGGGATGCGGCCTTCGCGACGGACATGTGCCTGCTGCTCGACCAGACGGTGCGAGAGATCGATGGGCAGCGGCATCATCTCTGCGGTATCGCGGCAGGCGTAACCGAACATCATGCCCTGATCGCCAGCGCCTTCCTTGTCGACGCCCATCGAGATGTCGGCCGACTGCTTGTTGAGCGCCACCAGCACGCCGCAGGAGTCGGCATCGAACCGCATGTCGCCCGAGGTGTAACCGATCTCACGGACCACTTCGCGCACGAGTTCGGGAATGTTGACGTAGGTCTCAGTCGTCACTTCGCCAGCAACGACCACCAGGCCGGTGCAGCAGAGCGTCTCACACGCCACGCGGCTGCGAGGATCGTCCGCAAGCAGGGCATCGAGCACTGCATCGGAGATCTGGTCAGCAACCTTGTCGGGGTGCCCCATCGAAACGGACTCAGACGTGAAAAGACGAGATTCTGGCATGGTGATAGTTCACAGAGGAAAGAAATCGCCGCGGCGAGAGCGAGCGGCATGAAGGACGGGGCCGGGCGAGACCGCTCGCCCACACGAGAATACACACATCAAAGATTGCCGCGGCGACTCTGCTCGATTTCGAGGCTCTCGAAGAGCGCCTTGAAGTTGCCCTTGCCAAACGACTGGCTGCCGCGGCGACAGATGATCTCAAAGAACAGCGTCGGACGATCCTGCAGAGGACGGGTGAACAACTGGAGCAGATACCCCTCGTCATCGGCATCAACCAGAATGCCAAGGTCACGGATCTTCTGGTGATCCTCCTTGACACCGGCGTGCCCATTCGTCTTGAGCATCGTGTCGACGCGTTCCCACACCTTGTCGTAGTACGCATCGGGGATCGTCAGGAACTCAACGCCGCGGCGACGAAGTTCGGCGATGCTGTGCAGCTCATCGTCGGTCCGCAACGCAAGATGCTGTACACCGGCGGTGCCCTGATGCCAATCGAGATACTCCTCGATCTGACTCTTCTTCTTGCCCGCGGCGGGTTCGTTGATCGGGATCTTGATCAAGCCCGAGCCCGATGACATGACCTTGGACATGAGCGCCGAAAACTCGGTTGAAATGTCATTGTCGTCAAAGTGCTTGAAGAGCTTGAACTCCATCACCTCTTCGTAGAACCGCACCCAGTGATTCATCTTGCCAAGCTGCACGTTGCCCACGAGGTGGTCGACATACTTGAGCCCGCAGGGATTGGCCTTGTTGTATTCATTGACGCCCAGCGTCGGCATCTTGGCAAAGCGGGGCAGGAACGTGCCACCTTGCTTCACCTTGGTGAGGTCATAGCCGCCCGAGCGCGACACGAAGGTGTGAATGCAGCGGCCGAACGTCCGGATGCTTGCGATCGTGACCGATCCAAAATCGTCGGTGATGGTCTGCGGGGGCTGGTTGGGGACAGCTCCGTTCTTCACGGCACGCTCAAACGCCGCGGCGGCATCAAACACCGTGAAGGCCACATCCTTGACGCCGTCGCCATAGAGCGCCGTCTCCATCGCGGCCGGGTGCTCAGCCGTCAGCGGGCTGCTCAACACCATCCGGATGTTGCCCTGGGTCAGCAGGTAGTGGGCCGCATCGCGCGAACCGGTGGTCAGATCGGCGTATTGCTCGATCTGGAAACCGTAGACGTAGGCGTAGAAGTACGCCGCCTGCTTCGCATTCCCGACGAAGAAGCGGACATGGTCCACGTCGATCAGGTGAAGCGGATCGGTATTGGAGCTCGACGAGACGCTGGGTTGGCGGGCCATCGTGGTCATGCCCTAAGTGTAGTGGCGGTTCCGGCCATTCTCCCCTCCCCAGACGCCTTTTCAGTCCCGCCCGCCGGCCGTGCCAAGGACGTCCGAGATCAGGCCGTGGAAGGTGCGACCGGCTTCCGTTCGCCCGTATGATCGCCGCGATGCCCCGCCTGATCGACAAGCCCATCGCCATCACCGGAGCCAGCAGCGGCATCGGCCTTGCCACTGCCATTCGCTGCGCCAAGGCCGGCATGCCGGTCGTCCTCGCCGCCCGGCGACTTGACAAACTCGAGGCGGTCGCCGTCCAGATCCGATCCTCGGGCGGCAAGGCCCTTGCTGTCGAGTGCGACGTCGCTAGCCAGGCTGACTGCGAACGACTCATCGACCGCACCGTCGACGCCTTCGGCTCCATTTACGCGGTATTCGCCAATGCCGGATACGGCATCGAGGGCTCCGTCGAGAGCTCCACCGACTTTGATGTTCGGCAGATATTCGAGACCAACTTCTTCGGCACGCTCCACGTGATCCGTCCAGCACTTGCGAGGATGAAGCTCGCTGGCGAAGGCCACATCCTGTCGTGCTCCAGTTGCCTGTCCAAGATCGGGGTTCCCTATTTCGCCAGCTACTGCGCCACCAAGGCTGCACAGGACCACTACGCACGCGCCCTGCGCCTTGAGCTCCAGGGAACCGGAATCCATGTCTCCAGCGTCCACCCCATCGGCACGCGCACCGAGTTCTTCGACCAGACCATCGCGCGCAGCAAGGAAGCTCGTCTTGCACCAAGAACTCCCGAGCACCTGATGCAGTCGCCCGACACCGTCGCCGCGGCGGTGGTCAAGTGCCTCTCCAAGCCCCGCGGCGAAGTGTGGACGAGCACCCCCACGCGGCTTGCGCTGGGCCTGGCCGTCATGTTCCCCGGCATTGCAGACGCCATGCTCCGCCGCGCCTTGAAGAAGATGAAATGACGGGTCAAAAGAGCTGATCTCATGCGCATTCTGCTGGTGGTCAATGCACGTTCAGGAAGAGGACGGGGAAATGCCGCGGCGAACCGGCTGGGATCGCTGCTTGCCGCGCACCATGTCAGCCGCGTTGATATTCCACGCGATCCTCGCCGCGATTTTCAGTGGCTCTCGCCCAAGTTGCACGAGGCAGAGCTCTGCGTGATCGTCGGCGGCGATGGAACGCTGCACGGGGTGCTGCCAGCCCTGGTTGAATCACGCGTCCCGGTCTTCCACGCAGCGACTGGCACTGAGAATCTCTTTGCTCGCCAGTTCGGAAGCTTCGATCGTGATGTTGATCGTGTCGGAGCGAAGCTGCTGGCGGCGTTGCGATCGCCGCGGGTTCTGCGGGTCGATGTGGCGCGTGCATCTGGACTCGAACAGACCGACCGGTACTTCTCACTGATGCTCAGTGCAGGCCCGGATGCCAGTGTCATTTCGCGGCTCAGTCGGGTTCGGACCGGGGCCATCAGCCACTGGTCGTATCTGAAGCCCATCGCCGCGGAAGCTGCGGATCCGTACCTTCCGATCGTGGATGTCAGGGTTGACGGCGTTTCTCTCTGTGCACCGGGGCCGGGGCTGCTGCTGATTGCCAATGCACGCCAATATGCCCTGCGCATCGATCCTGCCCCCGAAGCGTCGATGACCGATGGGGAACTTGATGTGCTCTTCGTGCCTGCGACCGGCTCGTTCTCACTCATCCGGGCGATGACCAGATCCCGGCTCGGGTTCCCATCAAGCACGATCATCCGGACACGCGGCAGGCAGATCCGCTTCACGCTGACCGGCCGCCCCCACCAGCATGCAGTTCAGGCTGATGGCGAGGCACTCAGTCTGAGTGCTTCATCGAACGAGACCATCGAAGGAGCTATCGAGGTTCTACCCGCCGCGCTTGGCGTCATCGAGGTCCCGCTGGGCTGACGTCATTGACCGGCATACCATACCGATCCCTACCAGAGGCTCACCCATGCATCCCTTGAAGATTGAGATCCTTGATGAAACGCGAACAATGACTGAGGACCAGCTGGGCTGGCTGCTCAGGCACGCTCAGGCCGCGATCCAGCGGCTGGGCAGCAGCGGCGATATCCGGATTCGCGTTGTCGACGACCAGGCGATGGCTGCAGCACATGTCGAATTCGCCGGAGTTGAAGGAACGACCGATGTATTGACGTTCGACATGAGTGAGCCGGTAGGGGAAGTGCCCGAGACTTTGCCGACCCCTGAGCAGGTGAGTTTGGACGATGTTCATGGTATGGACGGATTGGATACGGACATCCTGATCTGCATCGATGAAGCGAAGCGGCAGGCGTCTGGTCGCGGCTACCCTTTTGATCGAGAGTTGCTGCTCTACATTCTCCACGGCGTCCTGCACTGCCTTGGCTTCGACGACCACGAAGCAGGTGCGTACGAGGCGATGCATGCGATGGAAGATGCAGTGCTGGCGGCAATCGGTGTCGGCCCGGTATTTCACCGGCCGTTCGTGGGTGATCCGGGATAATCGTCGTGAGCGAGACTGCTGGCTGGCCGCCGCCGAGTGTGTGGCGTGCCTGAGAGTGAGTCTCGATTCGCATAGGAGTAGTCTGTCGTGAGCGATTGGAGTTGGCTTGGCATTTCACTTGCCGCACTGGCGGCTGGTTCGGTGCTGTCCACTCTGGTGCAGTCGCTGCGCGATCTGACACGGTCGGTGCTCGAGGACATCGTGGCCATCCGGAACAACCCCAGGGCCGCGGCGAGAGTTGCGAAGATCCTGGATGATGTCGAGGGGCATGCCGCCGCGACGGCGCTTCCCCGCACGATCTGCAACCTGATTGTCGCCGTGGGCTTGGTCTTCTGGGTTTCGGCCGTGAAGGATCAGGCGATGCCGGTCCTGATCGACGGGATCATCGGCATTCTGGTTGCGTCGTTGCTTCTGTGGGTTTTCACAGCGATGCTTCCCTCGAGCATTGCCCGCCACGCGGGTGAAGTGACGGTGTATGCGTGGTCGCCGCTGCTGCGTTTCATGCATGTGCTGGGGCGGCCGCTTCGGCTGATCGCCGCGGTGCTCGATGAGGTGGTGCGGCGGCTTGCCGGAAAGTCGGAACAGACAGAAGCGCAGGTGCTTCAGGAAGAGATTCTGTCGGTCGTCGAGGAAGCTCAGGAAGAGGGCAAGTTCGACGAGACTGAGCGCGACATGATCGAGGCGGTCGTGAAGTTCCGTGACAAGACGGTGGCCCAGGTGATGACGCCTCGGACTGAGATCTCCGCGATTGAAGTCACCGGGACCCTGAGCGAAGTCACCGCGGCGATTCGCAAGATTGGTCATTCGCGCATCCCCGTCTATGAGGGAAGCCTCGACCATGTCGTGGGGATCTTCTACGTCAAGGACCTCATGCGCTGGCTCGCCGGCGAAGGCTCGCGTGGCGGACGCACGTTTGAAGTGCGCACTGTCATGCGTTCCGCGTACTTCGTGCCCGAGACCAAGACTGTTCGCGAACTGCTGAGTGAACTGCTCAAGAAGCGAGTGCACATCGCGATGGTCGCCGACGAGTATGGCGGCACCGCGGGTCTGGTGACCATCGAGGACATCATCGAAGAGGTCTTTGGTGACATCCAGGATGAGTATGAGATTCCTGAGACGCAGTCCCAGGAAGTGAAGGTGAATGCGGAACGTCGCAGCGCGGATGTGGATGCCAGAACCTACATCACCGATGCCAACGACGAACTGCGAGCCCTCGATGTCGAGATCCCGGAGAGCGAGGACTACGACACCGTGGGCGGATTCGTGACCGTGTCGCTTGGCCGCATCCCCGCGGCGGGCGAGCAGGTGACGCTTCCCAACCTTCTTGTCACGGTGCTCGCAGCCGAACCCACCCGCGTGACTCGGGTGCGCATCGAACCCTCCAGTGAGCCACAGGATGCGTCGCATGGGGCTGTACACCAGCCCTCAGAGCGTGATTGAGGCGGGATGCCTGAGCGGAATCAGGTTCCGAACTTGAGTGCTGAGACGAGCGGAAGCACTTCTTCGCGTGTCGGCAGGCTCGGAATCGCGCCGAGCTTGGTGGCTGCAAGTGCGCCAGCAGCGGAGGCGAGCAGCACCGCCGGCTCGACGAGTTTGAACTCTTCGGGGTTCCGGATCTTCGCGGCTTCATGAACCGGCTTCCACGCCGCGGCGAGCGCACCGCAGAACGCATCACCGGCAGCCACGCAATCGATGGCGACAACCTGAGGCGTCGGGACGCGGCGGGGTCGTCCGCGGTGAGAAATGATGCTGCCCTGTGCACCGAGCGTGAGCAGGATGGTGGGCGGACCGAGTTCGGGCAACCGCAGCGTCATGCGGCCTGGATCAGAGTTTGAATCGACTCCGAGCAGGACGGAGGCTTCCACGCGATTGACGATGAGGACATCGATGTGCTTGAGGAGTTCAGCGGGAAGCACCCGGGCAGGTGCCGCGTTGAGCATGACGCAGACGCCCGCTTCGTGGGCCATGCGGGCCGCTTCGATGATGGCGCTGGTGGGAATCTCGAGTTGGAGCAGCAGGACATCGGCACCGGTGATGACTTCGCGAGCCTGCTGAACGTCTTCAACCTTTACGGTCGCGTTGGCACCGGGAGAGACGACGATCATGTTCTCGCCACCGTCGGCCACGGTGATCAGGCCCAGGCCTGTAGTCTCCCCCGGTCGCACCAAAAGGTGGGACAAGTCGAGACGTTCACCTTCGAGAGCGGCAAGTACCTTGGTTCCGTGGGGATCGTCACCGATGGCGCCGACGAATGAAACCTGGGCGCCCATTCGAGCGGCGGCGACAGCCTGATTGGCCCCTTTGCCACCCGGATAGGTGCGATATGACCCCCCCATCACGGTCTCGCCGGGTGCAGGAAGCCGAGGCGAACGCACGACCAGGTCCATGTTGACGGACCCGACCACGCAGACGCGGCTGGGAAGAGGCTGGCTCATGCTTCAGGGCCAGTGTAGCGAGCCTGTGCCCCGGAGGGATCCCCAAGCAGGGCGTTCGTCTTCAAAGAACAGGCGGGTGAAAGGACGATGAGAAGCCGGGTGATTTCTGAGATCACCGGTCCGACCCGACACCACCACGGTAGACTACCGCCCATGCGCCGATTTGATCTATGTGTCATTGGTTCCGGAGCTGCTGGCCAGAAGGCCGCCATCCAGGCAGCGAAGCTCGGCAAGTCCGTGGCTGTGGTTGAGTACCACGCCGTGGTCGGCGGTGCTGCGGTCAACACCGGAACGATTCCCAGCAAGGCATTGCGCGAAGCGATTCTGAATCTGGGGGGGTGCCCCGGGATCAGCCCGACAACAGCGGAATTCGCCGCGGCGGCCAAGAAGGCGACGATGGGCAACCTCTGGGGCTCGTGCGCCCGAGTGATCACGGCCGAGATCCAGATGGTGAACCGGCACTTTGCGAGCAATGGGATCACGCTGCTTCAGGGACGGGGCCGCTTCAAGGACGCACACACCATCGAAGTATGCGGCGAGCATGTGACGGAGACGATCTACGCCGAGAACACCGTGATTGCGGTGGGCACGCGGCCATCCAAGCCGGCGAACATTGAGTTTGACGATACGGACATCATCACGTCGGATGAGATCGTGCGGCTCACGGAACTCCCGCACTCGATCATTGTCGTCGGGGGCGGCGTGATCGGCACTGAGTACGCTTCGATGCTCGCCGCGCTCGATGTGAAGGTCACACTGATCGAGGGTCGCAGCAAGCTGCTTGACTTCGTCGATTCGGAGCTGACCGAGGCACTTCAGTACCACCTTCGCCAGCGGGGCGTGACGCTCCGGCTGGGAGAGAAGGTGGTGAGCATCAAGAGAGTGGAGCCGACGACAGGCGCACGCACCCGCAACAATGTGATGGCCGAGGCGCAGCTTGAGAGTGGGAAGTTGCTGCGGGCGGATTGTCTGCTCTACTGCATTGGGCGGCAGGGGGCGACGGAGGGGTTGTGCCTCGATGCCGCGGGTCTGACTGCCGATGACCGGGGCCGCATCAAGGTCAATGAGCACTATCAGACGAAGGTGCCCAACATCTATGCGTGCGGCGATGTGATCGGGTTTCCGGCACTGGCGAGCACGAGCATGGAGCAGGGGCGAGTCGCCGCGTGCCACATGTTCAACATGCGGTGCGACACGATTGAGAATCTGCTTCCCTACGGGATCTACGCCATCCCGGAGATCTCGATGGTCGGCTGGACGGAGGATCGGCTGACCGCCGAGGGCATTCCCTACGAGGCCGGCATCGCCAACTACAAGGAGACCGCTCGCGGCCAGCTGCTTGGCGATGAGATCGGCATGCTCAAACTTCTGATTCACCAGGAGAGCCACGTGGTGCTGGGGGTCCACATCATCGGTACGCACGCCACCGAACTGGTCCATATCGGGCAGGCCGCCATTGCCTTCAAGGCGACCGCGGAGTACTTCATCAATACGGTCTTCAACTACCCTACCCTCGCGGAGTGCTACAAGGTGGCCGCGATGAACGGCCTCAACAAGCTCAGGAACCAGTAGAAACCAGATCAAGCCGGGAGCAAATCGATGACGTTCAGTCTGGCTCAGATGTTGGGGCGTGCCTGCCCCCGAATCGACATTGTGGATGTGGGTGCGATGGCGCTGGGCGACAAGCCCGACTACGCCGCCATTCTGGCTACCGGACAGTGCAACGTCGTCGGGTTCGAGCCTGTGCAGGCCGAGTGTGACAAGCTCAACGCCATGAAGCACAAGGATCACACCTATCTCCCCTACTTCATCGGGGATGGAACCGAACAGACCTTCCATCTCACGAACTTCTCGATGACCTCTTCGCTCTACAAGCCCAACGCCCGGCTGCTCGCGCACTTCAACCAGCTCCTCGAGCTCACCACGGTCGTCGACACGTTCAAGGTGCAGACCAAGCGTCTGGACGACATCCCGGAGATCTCGAACCTTGACATGCTCAAGATCGACATCCAGGGAGCCGAGTACGACTGCTTCCGTGGTGCGAATCGCCTGCTCAGTGATGCGCTGCTGATCTGGACCGAGGTGGAGTTCGTCCAGATGTACGAGAACCAGCCCCTCTTCGCCGAGGTGGACATCGAGCTGCGCAGGTGCAACATGATGTTCCACAACTTCATCTCACTCAGCGGAAGAGCATTCAAGCCGGTGATGCCCTCCGAGGGGGTGCATGCGTACATCCGTCAGCAGCTCTGGTCCGATGTCATCTATCTGCGGAACATCATGACCATCGACGAGCTTTCCGAAGAGAAGATGCTCAAGCTCGCGGTGCTCTCGCACGATCTGCTGAGTTCGTTCGACTACACGCAGCTGGTGCTCCAGCACTACGACCGCAAGTTCAAGAAGAACCTGTGGAAGGTCTACATGCGTCGCCTGGTCAACGGCGATCCCGGCGAGCCTACCCTCGGCAAGGATTGACGTCAGACAGCCAATCGCGGCACCGTGCCCGACCTGATCGGCTGCTTCTTCTGATGTTCATTGTCCTGCCCGACCGCTACCGGATTCGCCCACATGCACTTCCAAGCTGCTCCCGCGTCTGCACCCTCATCCGCTCCGACTGCCACTCCCGAGATTGCACCCGTTGAATCAATCAGCGGCGTTGCCACGACTCTGCAGCAGTTCGCCGACGAAGCCGTCAAGACCGTTGCGCGGTTCGCGCCCAGCGTCATCGGCGCGATGGTGTTCTTCATCATCGCCTGGATCGCCTCCGGCATCCTCTCCCGCTGGCTCTCGCGAGCGCTGGCTCGGGCCCGGGTCGAGATCACGATCGCCAAGTTCCTGGCCACGCTGCTGCGGTGGTCGCTCATCGCCCTCTCGGCGGTGGCGTGCCTTGGCATGTTCGGAGTCAACATTGCCGCGTTCGCGGCGGTCCTTGGTGCGGTCGGCCTGGCAATTGGCCTGGCCCTGCAGGGGTCGCTCTCGAACCTCGCCGCGGGCGTGATGCTTCTGCTCTTCCGCCCCTTCAAGGTTGGCGATGCGATCAGTGTTGCGGGACAGAGCGGAATCGTTGACGAGATTGAACTCTTCTCGACCCGCCTTGACACCCCTGACAATCGCCGAATCATCATTCCCAACGCGACGGCCTTCAATGCGATCGTGGAGAATACCTCCCACCACGAGAATCGCCGCGTCGATGTGGTTCTGGGCGTGGCCTACTCGTCCGACATCCCAACGACCCGCAGAGCCCTGACGGCCGCACTCGACTCGATCCCGGAAGTGCTGGACGATCCTGCATCGGTCGTCGTCCTCGTTCGTTTCGGCAAGTCTGCCATCGAATGGCAGGTCGGCGCCTGGTGCAAGCGGTCTGATGTCGGAACCGTCCAGCAAGCGGTCATGCAGACGGTCCAGGACCAACTCACGCGGGCTGGTATCCAGCTGGTCCCCATGCTCTGACGCTCGGTTCAATGCCTCCCAGGGTTGCCTCTGGCCGGATCCGATCAGTTCGGTCCTTCCCATCCACACCCCGTGCCCCATCCCTACACTTTGACTGCAATGCCACAGCCCGCCCAACCCATCACCAAGACCGTCACCGAGCGGGTCGAAAAGGTCTTGAGCCTCATTCGGCCTGCCATTCAAGCTGACGGCGGCGATCTGGAACTGGTTGAGGTAACCGCTGACGGCGTGGCCCGCATTCGTCTCCTGGGTGCCTGTGTCGGCTGCCCTTCAAGCACCGTGACCCTCCAGATGGGCATCGAACGCAATCTCAAGAACCACGTTCCCGAGATCAAGCGCGTCGAGTCCGTCGATCACGATTGAACCTGCTCAATTCAACTCTGGGCGCCCCTTGTCGCCCGAATACCCATCGCTGCGTCACGGCGAGCTGACGCACGCTCCTCACGCGAACGCCCCCCTTCGCCTCCACGCCGCCCCATCCACAAGGCGTGTGCCCGTCCATACCCAAGTCGACCGTCGTTCGGCACTCACGCATAAACCGGTCGTATGCTCCGAGCCGCGATCGGGGGCGAGGCTGCCACACGTGGACAACACCAACATGGAGATTCAGCGATGGCTCACCGGGTCTTGATCATCCTTGCTCACCATGAACCGACGAGTTTCAACTCGGCGATGGCAACCCGTGCTCGGGAATCGCTGACCTCGGCCGGTCACGAGGTACGAGTTCGCGACCTGTGCGCAGAGGGCTTTGACCCGGTGTCAGACCGCCGCAACTTCACGACGGTTGCGAACCCTGCCTTTCTCAAGCAGCAGAAAGAAGAGGCCTACGCGTGTCAGCATCAGGGATTCGCGGCGGACATCGAGGGGCATCTCACCGATCTCGAATGGTGCACCCATCTGATTCTGCAGTTTCCCATGTGGTGGTTCGGGATGCCCGCGATCATGAAGGGCTGGGTGGACCGCGTCTTTGCCTCAGGACGCATGTACGGCGGTGGCAAGTGGTACAACCGTGGCACCATGCTGGGGAAACGCGCGATGGTCTCAATGACGACCGGGGCACCGCGTTCAATGTTCGAACCCGGCGGGCTTAACCCTCGCATCGAGCACATCCTCGCACCGATCGAGCACGGAGTTTTCTGGTTCACCGGATTCAGCGTGCTGCCGGCTTTCATGGCGTGGTCGGCCGCCCACCAGAATGATGAGCAACGTGCAGCCCTGCTCGATGCCTACGCGGCCCACCTTGGGACGCACGCGGGTGCGGAAGGATTGCCGCCGCCGCGGGTCGAGGATTTCATCAAGGCATAAGGCGCTCGCCGCGTCACTTCCCACCTGAGCCCTCACCAGCCATCGCCCGATCCTGAATGATGAAGTCGCTGCACAGGCCGCAGCGGGCACACTGGAAGGCACTGTGTGCGATCCTGCAATCACCAGCCATTCGTCACGCATTCAACTGCAAAAACGCACACGGTGACACTGTGCTGCAGGTGCAGACCAATCGCAATGCATGAGCTGCTGCTGGCACCCCGTTGCCTTCGGCTCCAACGCGTTCGCTGATCGCGACCCGTTGCTGGCAATGGATGAGCGGGTCTTTGCGCCGTGCACCTCTTGTTCAACGCGAGATAGCCGGCACACGTTATGAGACCATGCTCCTCCACAGGCATTGGTTTATCGGACATCCGCGGCCCGATAATCCCGGCTTATCCACCCCCAATCCACACCTCCTCCGCACATTTTCGGAGTTTGATCGCCACTCAACCAAGTTGATTTGCAGAATGGGGCTTCCAACTGCCGATACGGGGTGGTATAACTTACTCGGTGGAAGGTGGCCCCCCTGGTGTTGTACACCAGGGAGCCGGGTGGTGGGACGCAGCAGCGCGTTCCTCCAAATGGTTGGTTCCTTGTTCCGTGGACCCCAGGATGGGAGTTGCGGTATGCTCGTCATTACGCGTCGCGAAGGTGAAGAAGTCGTCATCGGGGATCCCAAGAACCCAATCGGGGTCGTACGGATTGCCTCCGTGAAGGGCGACAGGGTCCGCGTGGCTTTCGACTTCCCCCGTGAAGTTGAAATCAATCGCCGCGAGATTGCGGATCAGATTGTCTCCCAAGGCCCCGAGATCATCGCGACCATCAATCCGTCGGCAAACGTCAGCGCGGGCTGATCGAAGTCGGCTGGAAAGTGCCGCGGGCTCATTCAATCCAGGCTCTGGCTTCAAACCCTTGAAAAACACAAAGACCCGGATCGCTCGAAGCGGTCCGGGTCTTTGGCTTTTTGCTGCTTGAGAAAGGCAGGATTACTCGGGCTTGCCGCCAGCCATGTCGTAGATCCAGCCATCGCCATCGCGCTTCCACGACTGCACTTCGCCCTTGCCGAAGAAGAGGCCCAGTTCGCGTTCCGCGGCTTCGGGGCTGTCGCTGCCGTGAATGAGGTTGAACGAGTTGCTGACGCCAAAGTCACCACGGATCGTGCCGGGGTTGGCCTTGCTGCCGAAGGTCGCGCCCATCATGTTGCGGGCGATCGTGATCGCACCGTTGCCACGGATGGCCAGGACGAGCACCGGGCTGCTGGTCATGAACTTGACCAGACCGGGGTAGAAGGGCCGTTCCTTGTGGGCCGAGTAGTGGGTCGCGGCGAGGTCCTGGCTGATCTGCATCAGCTTGCAGCCAACGACCTGAAGGCCCTTGTCCTCGAAACGGGTGAGGATGCGGCCCATGAGCCCGCGCTGAACGGCATCGGGCTTGAGGATGATGAGGGTGGTTTCCATGTGATTCGTGCTCCTAATGCGATGGACAAATCCGCTCAAAGCGGTCTTGAAACGTAAGGGGTCCAAGGGTAGGCGCACAGGATCGGATTTTCGGCCTCAAAGCCTCGTCAGGCACCCGGGATCCATACCCTTCCAAGTTCCCTACAGAGGCTTTGGGCGGCCCCTTGATTGCACCCCGGACAGGACTGGATGGGCCCGTCCCCTTCGTCCCGCCGCGGCGTGCTCCGCCCCCAGCCTTGCCTGACGTCTGGCCACCCAACCGGCAGACCTCAGATACACGATCGGCCCCGTTTGCATGACGAAAGAGCGTACGACGATCCAGGTGCAGTCTGAGCGGGTGCTGCTCGCCGCGGGCAGGCTGCCAGATTCCAATCACGACCCGAAGGACCCCTTCGGCGAACTTCGCTCACTGGCGGAGCAGGCTGGCGCCACCGTCGCCGGCGAGATGTCTCAGAACATCGACCGCCCCACCCCCTCCACGTACATCGGTACTGGCAAGGTCCAGGAGCTCAAGACGCTGGCCTCGGAAATCGGGGCCACGACGATCATCTTCGACCACGACCTCTCGCCCAAGCAGATCGCCAACATCGAGAAGACCACGCTTCGCAAGGTGCTCGACCGTTCGGAGCTGATCCTGGACATCTTCGCCTCGCGTGCGGCGACCGCCGAAGCCAAGCTTCAGGTGGAACTGGCCCAGATGGAATACACGTACCCGCGGCTCAAGGCCATGTGGAGCCATCTGGAGCGCATTGTCGGCGGCATCGGCACCAGAGGCCCGGGCGAAATGCAGCTGGAAATTGACCGTCGCCTGGTCATGGCGCGCAAGAACGAACTCCGCCGCGAGCTTGAACAGATTCAGGCTCGCAAGCGCCGCGAAGTCGCGGCACGCAAGTCGCAGCATTTCACGGTGGGCATCGTCGGCTACACCAACGCCGGCAAATCCACGCTCTTCAACACGCTGACCTCTGGCGGCGCGTACGCCGACGATCGTCTGTTCGCAACGCTCATGACCCGCACGCGCGAGTGGTCGCTGGGTGGTGCGGTGTCTGTGATGTTGTCAGATACGGTCGGGTTCGTCCGTGACATCCCCCACCATCTGGTGGCATCGTTCCGTGCCACGCTGGAAGAGGCGACGCATGCGGATGTGCTGCTGATCGTGCTGGATGTGTCGGACCCCGCCGCGGAGCTGCAATACAAGGTGGTGACGGGCGTTCTGGACGAACTGGAAGCCGAACTCAAGTCATCCACGCACACCGAAGACCAGCACTGGACTCCTCCCAAGCGCTTCGTCATGCTCAACAAGATTGATCGCCTTCGCGACAATGCTGAGCTGTTGGTGTGGCAGCAGAAGATTCCCGATTCGATGGCGATCTCCGCGATCGGCGGCGACGATGCTCGCAGCGGGTTGCCCCGTCTGACCGCCACGATTCGCGAGCTGGCGCTGGGTGATGTGGAGGAGTTCCGCGTCACGGTGCCGCTGCGAGATTCTCGCACGATTCACCTCATTGAATCCCGGGGCACGGTCAGCGACCGCACCTATACCGACACGCATGTCACGCTGCATGCCCGCATCGGCAAGCGCCAGCTGGCGCTGCTTCGTTCTGCCGGCGCCGAGTTGGAACTGGCGACGGCCAGTGGCGATCGGGTGGCACTGACCACGCTGCCAACCCTGGCCCCGCAACCCGGGCATGCGCTGCCGCGAACCGGTTGGTCGACCACGCCCGCATCTTGAGATGATCGCACTGTTCATTGCCTCACGGATTCAGCCATGCCCAACGCTGCTTCACGCAAGTCCTCCACTCCTTCCTCGCCCGCTTCTGATCCAAGCCCTGCGAACGGGCTGCTTTTTGTTGTCGCAATGGCCTTGTGCCTGACCGGCCTTGTCGCGTCGATCGCACTGGTGCTCAAGCACTTTGGTGCGGTGAACCTGCCAGGCTGCGGCACCGGAGGTGGATGCGATGCGGCTTCGGCCAGCATCTGGGGTTCGATCTACGGGGTGCCGGTCTCAATCATCGGAACGGCGCACTTCCTGGCGATGCTGACGATTGTGGTGCTGAACAAGGGGCGGGTGAGCAACATCGTGGTGTGGGGCATGCGGCTCGCCGCGGCGGTGTCGCTCATCTACGTCGGCATTGCGCTGGGTGCCAACCTCATCTGCTCGTACTGCATCGCCATCCACATCGCCAATGTGTTGCTCTCGCTGACGCTCGCGAGTGCGGGCAGCCGAACCAACTACGACTGGAAGCGGCAGGTGGCCATCGGAGCGGTGGCTGCGACTGTCGCGTATGGATTCTTGCTGCCGCTGAACTACCGAGCGCAGGTCACAGCCCAGCGGCGAGCGGAAGCGCAACTCGCTGAGAGCACCGCGCAGATTGCCGCACAGGCTTCGCAGAAGCCGACGCCGGCCTCGCCACAGGATTCGAAGACGACGCCCCAGACGCCTCAGGCGACCCCGAGCAAGGACGCCGCGACACCCGTGAAAGCCGGTGACACACCAGACGCAGCAGCCACCGAGGCAGTCAAGGTTCGTCCGCTTGATGGCAGGTACCGCTTCGGACCTGCCGTGGCGTCGGTGCGCATCGTGATGTTCACGGACTACCAGTGCCCTGATTGCTACAAGATTGAGCAGGAGCTCAAGGCGCTGATGCAGTCAACGCCCGGGCTGTCGGTGGGGATCCGCTACTTCCCGCTTTCGAACAAGTGCAATCCGGCGATGGGTTCGAATGATCTGCATCCCAATGCATGCTGGGCGGCGCGAGCCGCGGAGACGGCGGGCATGCTCAAGGGGGCCGATGGCTTCTGGCAGATGCATCACTGGCTCTTTGACCGCAAGGGCGGCTTCACCGATGCCGAGCTGGTCAAGGGCCTGACGGAACTGGGCTACGACCCGGTCGGCTTCCAGAAGATCATGATGAGTGAGGAGACCAAGAAGCGGGTCTCCGAGGATGTGGCGTTTGGCCAGTCGCTGGGAATCTACTTCACGCCGATGATCTTCATCAATGGTGTTGAGCTTCGGGGCTGGAATGCGCCCAATGCTCTGACGCGTGCGGTGACCGCCGCGGTGGCGGCCAATCCTCCGGCTGTGGCCGTGGGTCAGGACCTGCCGCCCGATGCACGCAGCAAGTACTTCGAAGACTGGCGTGCGCAGCCCAAGGTGAATCTGCCACCGGCGGTCTCTCGCCACAGCCTGGGCCCGGCGGACGCCAAGGTCCACGCGGTGCTCATCGGTGATTACTCGGAAAAGAACACGGGCGATGCGGATGGCATTCTGCGTCTGTTCACCAGCGGCCCCAAGCCCAACATCCGCTACAGCTTCGTGCAGTATCCGGCCCATTCGGACTGCAACCCGACGACGCAGGTGAAGCTCAACGCCACGGCGTGCATCGCGGCCAAAGCCGCGGAAGCCGCGGAGATTCTGGGCGGACCCGACGCCTTCTGGGCGGTGCACAATCACTTGATGTCGCACCAGAACAAACTCGACCAGGCGACCATCAAGGAAGCGGCGGCCGCCGCGGGGCTTGAGGGTGATGTGCTGCTGGAAGCGATGGAACAGCCCTTCGTCGCGGAGGCCGTGTCGACTGATGCACGTCTTGCGATGTCACTGGGCATCAAGTCGCTGCCGATGATCTTCATCAACGGCAAGTTCGTTCCGCGGTGGAGGCTCAACAACGAGAATCTGCTGGGCGCGATGATCTTCGAGGCCGATGGTTCGGTACCCGGCGCGGCGGAACCCGAGAACAAGTAATCCCGCGGCTCAACCCCACGGCGGCAGCAACCGGCGCAGGCCGTGAGTGAGCACCACGATCAGAAACAGCAGATTCCGCGGCAGCGCCCAGACCTGACGGCTGCGCCACGGGCTGCGTGAATCCCCGATTGCCAGCGATGCCGCGCATCGTTCAAGGGCGTTGATGCTGCACGGAAAGTCCGTGATTTGAGCGATGAGGTCTTCTGGAAGTGATGCCCCGCCATCCGCCGCGGCGATGAGTCCGCCGACGATCGCGGCCACGGAGTCGGTGTCTCCACCCAGTCGCACCGCAGCATCGATCCCTTCGTGAACGCGGCCCGCGTAGGAGAGCCAGAGGAAGATGGCCATCGGCACGGTGTGGAGGACATAGCCGCTGACGCCCTTGGAGCAGCCGATGGTCGCGGCGAACTCAGCAGGGCTCTCGCCGCGGCGTGCCGCGTGGACCGCGGCGTGTACCTGCTTGACCACCTCGCCAGTCCCGGCCTCATCGAGTCGTTGCACGAATGCGTCAGCGACCTGCGCCGAAGATGCCGAGGTCGGAGTGTTGACCGCGACGGCCGCCGCGATTGCAACGACAAGGGCGCCATCGATGGCCCGCGGATCAGTGTGCGTGATGAGCGTGCTGGCCCGAACCGCCGCGGCGAGATGCTCCGGAGAGTGTGCAAGTGCGCCGATGATGCCAGCCCGCATGCACGCGCCGTTTCCTGCGGATGCGACGCCGCTTCGATGCGGGGAAATGCCAACGACCAACTTGATGCACGCTCGGGCAGTGGCCAGTCCAACCGCAGGGGGAAGGCAGACGAACCACCACCTCAGATGGCTGGCGAGCGTGGAGCGGAAGGCTTCGACCTCACCGTTGGTCCGTGACCATGCCGCGGCGGTGAGGAGGAGATGCTCGGTGTCATCGCTGAGCATGCCGTATCCGGCCACGAGCCGATGCCGGACCAAGCCAGGCCCAGCCATGCGACCGACGCGGGCACGAGGCATGCCTTCAAATGGCAGGCCGAGGGCATCGCCGAGCGCAGAGCCGAGGAGCAGGCTGCGCAGGCGGGGTGCCGCTGAAACAGGTCTGGCAGATGGCTGGCGACTCGTGATGGCCATTGACAATGGTCTACCGGCGATGGCCCCGCAGAGCGGCACCGTGACGAAAAGTTCGGGTACATGCTGGTGACGGGACTACCTGGGCCCGGGCTCCCAATACCGAGGTTTCGCGAATCGGCATCGAAGGACGCCGACGAAAACAATCCTTGCGTTTGCAATGACCGCTCAATGCGGAGCGGGGGGAGTACGGCGGCCCATTCGTTGTCGGAGTTCAGCGTCGAGAAGTGATCGCATAACCCTCTTTCCTACAGTCGCTTGCAAGGGCGGCTGGACACGTCGGCAGGCTGCCTCACCGGGCCGCTGTTGATAGCAACCCGGGCCAATTTCAACGCACTTTCGGCGAAGCACTCCAGCATTCTGGAGCAGAACATCGTCGGCGCAGGCGCGATCCGCCAGAGAATGCCGTTGGGCGCGGTGATCTCAGCGGCAGCGGGCGAATGTGTGCAAGGATCCAAGAACAGCGGCGGGCGAAATCGGTGCCGAGGCAGTCGTGGATGCCTAAAATATCGAACTCGTGTGCAGCACGTTCCGGCATCCTGATCTGCACCGGAAAGCATGAACCGTGGGACGCTTGGGGGATCGCAGCCAGTGTGCAATATGCCGGATGACTTTCACGCCTTTTCCCACACTCGCTCTCCTCGGATATGCGTTGTCGGTCTCGGGCATGTTGGATTGCCGACTGCCGCGTTGCTTGCAGATTGCGGCCATCTCGTCACGGGGGTTGACGTTGATCCTGTCGCTCTGCTTCGCATTCTCGACGGCAGTTCACACACCGTCGAGCCCGGCCTGAACGCATTGGTAAAGCAAGTTATCGCGAGCGGGCGTTTGCGGTTGTTGGCGCAGCCAGAGGCGTCGGATGTATTCGTAGTTGCCGTACCCACCCCACTAGCCCCTGATTGCGTCCCCGATCGTTCATTGGTCGACGCAGCCATCGCCTCGCTCATACCGCATTTGGTCCACGGCAGCCTCATCATCATCGAATCAACTTGCCCCATTGGCACCACTGCGTCAGTGGCGATGCGCCTTCGATGTGAGCGACCGGACCTCTCTGGGCTCGGCGTGGCTTACTGTCCAGAACGAATCCTGCCCGGGCGCATCCTCCACGAAGTGGTACACAACGATCGAGTCATCGGAGGAGTTGATCGGGAGTCGACGGTTCGCGCCGCCGCCTTCTTCCGCACATTCGTGAAAGGACATGTAGCAACCGCGGACTCCACCACTGCAGAAATGGTGAAACTAGCTGAGAACGCATTCAGAGACGTCAATATCGCCTTTGCCAATGAACTCTCGATGGTGTGCCACGAACTTGGAATGGACGCCTCTGAGGTCATTCGCCATGCCAACCGTCATCCACGGGTGCGTATCCTGCAACCGGGGCCGGGAGTCGGTGGTCACTGTGTGGCGGTCGACCCTTGGTTTCTGATCAACGCTGCTCCCGGCGCAACGCGGCTGATGAGAACCGCCCGCGAGGTCAATACGTCCAAGACAGCCTGGGTCGTCGATCGAGTGCTCGAACGGATCCAGACTTGCCACCAGCCTGTGATTGCCTGTCTTGGACTCACCTACAAGCCTGATGCTTCGGACACGCGCGAGTCACCCTCACTGGTTGTTGCCGACGCCCTGCGCAGGAGAGCGCCCTGCCAGGTTCTCGCCGTCGATCCGCATGTGCCGGGCACGACACCACTCGACGAAGCGCTGCGCCAAGCCAATGTTGTCGTTGCCCTTGTGGCGCATCAGCGCTTTCGAGATATCCCTCGCAGCCACCTTGCCGACAAGGTCATTCTCGACTTTGTGGGAGCATTCGAGTGAACAGCGTGCTTACCGTAATCGGCACTCGGCCCGAAGCACTCAAGATGCTTCCGGTGCTGCGGGTGCTCGCAGGCGACACGCGATTCGAAAGCCGCCTTTGCGTGACTGGTCAGCATCGCGACTTACTGGATCCACTGACTACTCACAGAAGTCTGGTGGTTCACCACAATCTGGATGTACACACGCCTGGCCAATCTCTCGCCGAACTGACGAGCAAGATTCTTCGTGGCGTGCACAGGCTTCTTGAACAAGAGCCTCCAGACGTCGTGCTGGTTCACGGCGATACCGCCACAGCCTTCGCTGCGGCGCTTGCGGCGTTCTATGCAAATGTCCCGATCGCGCACGTTGAAGCAGGGCTGCGAACCCACAACCTGCAAGCCCCGTGGCCGGAGGAGGGGCACCGACGATTAGTGGACCAACTCTCAAGGTGGCACTTTGCGCCGACAAGTCTAGCGCGTGACGCCTTGCTGAGCGAGGGTGTGCGGTCCGACAGCATCTGGGTCGTAGGCAATACGGCGATCGACGCGATCAGGCAAGCACTGCTCGAACCACCATCCGAAGCCCGCCGCAATCGCCTCCCCTTCATCCTCGTCACCATGCACCGTCGAGAAAGCCACGGAGATGGTGTGATTGCTCTGCTCCGTGCAATCCGCGAGATCGCGACAAGATATCCCACAATCGACGTGGTCTTTGCGCTTCACCCCAATCCTGCCATCGCTGCACCCGCCCAGGCCTCCCTGGGTGATGTTCCCAACGTGCGGTTGCTCCCGCCCTTGGGTCATGCCGACTTCGTGCAGTTGCTGCGCGATTGCCTGTTTGTTCTCACCGATTCGGGAGGCATTCAAGAGGAGGCAACCTACTTGGGCAAGCCTCTCCTCGTGCTGCGGGAAGTCACTGAACGCCCAGAGGGGGTGGCAGCCGGTACCGCTTTTCTTGTAGGAACAGACACCAGTCGGATCGTCGACATGTGCAGGAAGCTGCTTGACAACGCGGTGGCGTTGGAGCGGATGTCCGCGGTGCACCATCCCTACGGCAACGGTCGTGCCGCGGAGAGCATTGTCGACGCACTAGCGACCGTACTGGAGGGAGCAGGTTGAGTGCGTGTCCGGTACTCCTCTTTGCCGACCGCCTTCCACCGCTGATCGGCGGCATGGAGGTGCATGCTGGCGCATTCATGGCCCACTTTGAGAGACATGAGCGATTTCCGCTATGCGGTGTTGTGACCAAGAGTCCAAGTGGCCGCGATGTTCTACTGCAGGATTGCAACCCGGTTCGTCTTGAAGAGACTCAGCTGTTCCAGGAGCGCCGCCCCCGGATCGTGTTCTTCAACAGCGGCCGGTGGATTGAGGAACTTCCGAGATTGCGGCATGTGTTGCCCCATTCACTCTTCGTCTACCGAACGGGCGGCAACGAGATCGTCAAAGCGGGCCTCCACGGCTCGGACCTTACGGACCACCTCGCGCGACAAGCGTGGTGGGTTCGCGTTCTGAATGAGACGATAGACTTGCTCATCACCAACTCGGCATACACGGAACGTCGCTTGGCCGCGCTCGGCTTGCTTCCCGTTCGCTTTGCCCGTTGCGTTGGGGGCGTCAATGCACCGGGGCTCCAGCACCGGCGTGAGCGACGTTCCCCACGGACGTCGTTGTTCACGGCGGCTCGGTTCGTTCCCTACAAAGGCATGTCGCTGTTGGTGGAGGTCGTACACCGACTTGTTGCCCGAGGTCGAAACCTGAGTGTGCGAATCGCGGGCGACGGGCCGCTGCACGATGAGATTCGTGACCAGATTACCCGCCTTTCGTTAGGGCACTGTGTCGAGCTCCTCGGCGCGATCAACAATGAAGCGGTTTGTGATGAGATGTGCACTGCTGATTTCTACGTCCAACTGAGTCAAGACTATCCAACACCAGTTCCCGGCGGCACCTACGTCCACTCAGAGGGCATGGGACGAGCACTGCTGGAAGCCTGCACGGCGGGCACATACATCATTGCGACCAACGCGGGGGCGATCGGTGAAATAGTCACTCCCGAGCGAGGACTGCTACTTGAGTCAACCGATCCGGAGTCAGTTGCCGATGCCATTCATGGCCTGTTGAGCCATCCTCCGCCACAACCTCTACCAACCGACGAATACGACTGGGCCCATGTCTTCAGCCGTTACGAGAACCTCTGGGAGACACTTCTTGCGACTACTGATCGTCACTGAAAAGTGCGATCCGCCGTTCGAGGACCGAGACGGTGGCGCCATGCTCGTGTCGACGCTTCGCCGCACTTTCGGCGAATCGGCCGAGATCATGCAGTTCGGGCCAACTCAGAGTGCAACCGCAACATGGAACCACCCATACCCAATCCGGTGCGACAATCGGTTCATGCGGCGACTTGCCAACGCCGACTTTGTGGCCAAGCACGTGCTCGCAGCCCGAGGATTCACCGATGTACTGTGCGTGCACCTGTCCATGCAGTTTGGCCTTGCTGATACTGGGGTGCCCGGCGCACGCCTCTGGACCTTTCCTATGTTCCTGACACCGTCTTACGCAGCCTCGGGAGAGGCGGTCCCCCCCCTCTACACCGAAGCGGAACGACGAGCTCTGGGTGCCAGCTACCGCGTGCTTGTGCCAAGCTACATAGAGCGCAGCCAACTGATTGCATCGTACCAAGTCCCGGCAGATCGCATCCGCGTCGTGCCCCGTGGCATCTACCGCCGGGTCATGCCGCCAAGAACGCGAGTCCTCGATGGCCCCCTCCGCCTTTGCAGTATTGGAAGCATCAAGCCACAGAAGAACACTCTGGGGCTGATCCGGCTATTCCACTCCATCAGGACCCGCTATCCGGACTCCTGGCTGCGAGTGATTGGCCCAGCCCAGGACATCAGCTACGCCGCCCGCGTCAACGAAGAAGTCGCTGTTCTCGGATTGAGCGACGCTGTTGAGTTCACAGGCTACGTCGCACCTGAATGCCTAGTTGACGCCGTCTCGTCATCGCACCTACATGTATCCGCCTCCCTCTGCGAGACGTTCGGTCGAGCGATCTTTGAGACACTTTCCATGGGCTTGCCGAACGTGGCACGATCATCGCACAATGCGGCGGCTGATTTTCTCAACGGGGCACCGTACGCACAGTTCAACGACAGCACGCCTGAAACACTGCGGGCGATCGACGATCTTGTCTCTAACCTTCCTCACCTTTCCCTGATGGCGCAGGAGATCGGCGCGCTATTCGACGACGCGGTTGCGGCCGATCTTCTCGCGGCCGAGATCGCCGAAGCCGAACCACTGGTCGTGGCCGACTTTGACGGGACACTTTTGCACAAGAGCGACCCGATTCGCACTCAGCGGTGCGTTCGAGCGTTCCAGGCCTACTCTCGACGCGTGGTATGCTCGGCAAGAGAGGTGCCGGATCTCACGCGTGCAATGGCGGCAAGCGGCGTGTCGGCGGATTGGATCATCGGCTGCGGTGGCAGTGCGATCGCTGACGGGCAGGGCCGAGCCCTATGGCACAGGCCCCTTTCCACGCACGAGATGTCCTTCATCACGGACAGGTTGCCGCTTGCACGCCCCATCGTGTGGAACGATGCGGTACTCCAGATGACGGTGCCATCAACGGAGTTGCCTCCACTGCCCGGCTTCCGCGTCGAGCAGTATCAAGACACGATGTTCATTGGACCCTGGGAGTGCTCAAAGCTCAGGACCGTACACCGCCTTATGCGACAACTATCATGGAAGGGCCGCGTGAGAGCTTTCGGTGACGGTCGCTATGACTCGGAGATGCTGGCCTTCTTTGACGGCACCCGCATCGTGCCCAATGCCACGGATGCAACGTGTCGACAGGCGGAGGAGCTTGGTGATGACATTCACTAACACGTTCTACAAGGGCTACTACATGATCACCAATCGCTGCAACCTCGATTGTGGGTACTGTGTACTGGAGGATTCCCCGGAGCAGTTGCGCCGTGAACTGGACTTGGCTGGCAAGAGGGACCTTATCAGCCACTTGTACCATCGGCTCGGCTTCAGGCGCATTACGCTCTCGGGAGGCGAAGCTCTGCTCATCGGAAAGCACCCTCCGACCGAGTTCATCTCCCTGCTCGGTTTCCTGAGAGGATTGAAATCGACTGATCAGTGCCGCAATCTTGAAATCGAGCTCTACACGAACGGTACACTACTCAATGACAGCGTCGCGGATGCCATGGCCGGGGTGGTTGACCTAGTGGCAGTCACAATCGACAGTTGTCGCGACGAGACTCTCACCGTGCTGGGTCGCAACACAGGTCGATACCGCAACTACTTCAAATCTGCGGTCGATGTCTGTTCTCGCCTCGCTTCGCGTGGCATCAGCGTCAAATTGCACTCCGTGGTCGGACAAACCACGTGGCAACGTCTGCCTGATGAGGTTGTCCCCATACTTGATGCGATCATGCAGCACGGTGGCCGGGTTTCACAGTGGAAGTTCTATCAGTACATGTCCTACGACGCACCGGACCGGGACCGCGCCAACGCAATTACGAACAGTTGCTTCCAGGCTGCAACTGAACGGATTCAAGAGGCGCTCGCGACGAGGGACGTCCGCCTGCACTTTAAGGACAACACCGAGATGAACGCCTCATTGTTCAACATCCTCTCCTACGGTACGGCCCAGTACATGCGGCCGGGAGACACTTGGAGTACCAGCGTCAGAACGGGCGATCTGCGAACCTACTCATCCATGGCTGACCTGTTCAGCAAGCATGACATCGATCAGAAGAGCTTTGAGAAGTTTCATGGAGTGAAGAGATGAAGGCTGGGCCGATCGTGGTAACCGTCGACATCGACTGGGCATGCGAAGCAGCGATTGCCCTGACGCTTGATTGGATGCAGGAGCGGGGAATACGAGCTACCATTTTTTCGACGCACCATTCAGCAAGAGTCGAGGAGGCACTCAGCACTGATGAGGTGGGCCTTCATCCATACTTTGACGTCACCTCCTCTCATGGGCGGACGATCGCTGATGTGGTTGCACATGTCAGGCGCTTACCGCACAACCT
>JBILUL010000172.1:0-10104 GCA_044371005.1 Phycisphaerales bacterium
CTCGCGTTCAGCCCTGCGCCGTTTTGCCTACGAATCACAACTGCTCGGCCGCCTCAAGCACCCGGGCATCGCGCAGGTCTACGAAGCCGGCACGCACCTGGACAACGGCGTGCGCGTCCCGTTCTTCGCCATGGAGTATGTGGCGGGCGCACGCTACCTCACCGAGTACGCGGAGCAGAAGGACCTTTCAACGCAGCAGCGGGTGCAGCTGTTCATCCTGGTCTGCGATGCGGTGCATCACGGACACCAGAAGGGGATCGTGCACCGCGATCTCAAGCCGCAGAACATCCTGGTGGATTCGGAAGGCAAGCCCAAGATCATCGACTTTGGTGTGGCTCGCGCGACCGATTCGGACATGGCGGTGACGACGCAGCAGACCAACGTCGGCTCGCTCGTGGGCACTCTGCAGTACATGAGTCCCGAGCAGGTGATGGCCGACCCGCACGACATCGATACCCGCAGCGATGTCTATGCGCTGGGCGTGATTCTCTACGAACTGGTCTGCCGCAAGCTGCCCTACGACCTCTCCAAGTGCGGTGTGCCTGAAGCGGTGCGGATCGTGCGGGAGCAGCCGCCGGTGCGGCCAACGAGCGTCAGCGCGTTTGTGAAGCGCGACCTGGAAGTGATTCTGCTCAAGGCACTCGAGAAGGATCGGGAACGAAGGTATCGGTCCGCGGCGGATCTTGCGGATGATCTTCGGCGCTTTGGCGCGGCCGAACCGGTCTCCGCACGTCCGGCAAGCCTTGCGTACCAGCTCAAACTCTTTACGCAGCGGCATCGCACGGTGGTGATCGCGGCGAGCGTGGTGTTTGTGGCGTTGGTGAGTGCCACCACCGTGAGTGCGTGGATGGCGATCAGAGCGAGGGCCGACAACGCCAAACTCGTGCAGTTCAGCGAGTTCACCAGCGTGGTGCTGGGCGGGCAGGCTGGACCATCGCGTCAAGGCACTTCGGGTGACAGCACCACCACCGGCCTTTCACTTGAAGAAGCGAGCGATCTGGCGCATGCCACCTTCGGGGATCAGCCGCGGGCAGAAGCCAAGGTGCGTCTGACGATCGCGAGGGCCTACGCCGATCAGAAGTCATGGGCCAATGCCGCGGCACAGGCGAAGCAAGCCATCTCGCTTGAACGCAGTGCGCCTGAATCCAAGGACGCGGTTTCTGCGGTCTGGCCGATGGCACAACTCGCCGGGCACTCGCTCATCGAGGCCGGGCAGTTTGCCGAAGCCGTCACGCTCCTCGAGCCGCTGGTGAAGGACTGGAAGCTGCTGCCCAATGAGCAAACGGGCGGCATTCTTGGTCTGCTTGACGAGCTTTCCGTCGCGCACTTGCGCCTCAAACAACTGCCCAAGGCTCGTGATGTGCTCAAGGACCGCCTCGATGCAACGCAGCGCGCCTTCGAAGGCCAACCCACGCGGCTCATCCGCCCGCTGCACAACCTCGCGCTCGTGGAGTCGCGTCTGGGCAAGCAGCGCGATGCCGAACAGAACTACGTCGCGGCAGAGCAGATCCGGGCCAACGCCAAGCGCAACGGCATCGAGGAATCACTGGGCGATCGCGACCGGGCCACCAGCGAACTCTGGCCCGATGGCGCACGCGTAGGCAGCGCATCGGTCGCGGTGCTTGCCGAACTCAACATCGAAGTGCCGCCGGAGGTCGATCCGCCGGCGTACGTCTACGAACTGGCGGCACGCTCCATCCGCGAACTGCTCGGCGGCATGCCCACCGGCACCGATCCGGACCGGCGGGCTCAGAAGACTGCGTTCCGCCGTACCTGCCGGGACGCATGGAATGCGTTCGCGGCGTTCGCTCAGGCACAGAACCTGCCCCTCGACAAGCCGCTGATTGCCGCTCCTGCGTTGCGTCAGTATCTCTTCACCAACAGTCAGTGGTCGAGCCTCAAGCAGGCGATGGATCGGCTTGAGTCGGCCCTCAATGTGCTTGAATCGCTGCCGATTCGCCGCGGGGCACGGTGGGCTGCGCAGCGTGCGCTGCTCGAAGAGTTCTGCCCGGAGGATTCCTTCTCACCCCGGCCACTCTTCGATGCCGACACGTTTGATCTGTGCGTGCGGGGTGATCGCTCACCGGCGGTGGCCTTCCGCCTTGCATGGAAGACTATTGGCCGGACGAATGCGAGTGCTGCGGAGTATGGGAGGGCAGCGGAACTCGCGGCCGAGGCTTCGCGCCGCGAGCCGAAGCGGGCCGACTATCTGACGGCACTGGGTGTAGCTCAGGTCCGTACCGGCGCGTGGCGTGCCGCGGCACAGACGCTCTCCACTGCGCTCAACATGGTGCGCACGCTGCCGGTCGCGATGCAACAGTGCGGCGAAGAGATCCCGACGATCTATCTGGCTGTGGCGCTGCTGAGTGTTGAGGAGACTCGCACGCAGGGGTTGATTCAGATGGGTGTCGCACGCAAGACGGTCGGAGAGATTGATGCCGCAATGACCCTTCCGCTCAGCGTGCTTGTGAATTGCGAACTGGGATCCGGAGTTTCAGCCCAGGAATGGGAACGCAACTCGTACTTGTTGTACATCAATGAACTTGATTCCCAGAGCAGCAAGTCCGGCACTTCAAACGATGTTGTAGCACCATAATCCGCTTCACGGCTTGAAGGACAAACTTGAGCGGCGTGGGTCACTGAGGCGGAAGCCAGGTCGGAGACGCTTGAACCTCAAGCCCAGATCTGTTGCGGATCGCCAGCGACCGACGCCGGTCACCGCAGGCGCGGGACTTTGCGATCGATTGCTACTACCATGGTCGCCATGGGAATGCCAGCACGAAAGCCGCACAAGCCCGAGCAGGAACCAAAGGACGCGGAGTTCAACGACCGCGCCACCACGGATGCGCCTCCGGACCCGATGCCAGAGCATGTCGGCATCCCACTTCTGATCGGCAGCTACCACATCCGACGACTCATCGGTCATGGCGGCATGGGCTCGGTTTATGAAGCAGTCCAGGAACAGCCGCGACGGATCGTCGCGCTCAAAGTGCTGAGAACGGGCACGGCGACACGCTCGGCGCTGAGGCGATTTGCCTATGAATCGCAGGTACTTGGCCGGCTCAAGCACTCGGGGATCGCACAGATCTTTGAAGCGGGCACCCATGTGGACAACGGGGTACGAGTCCCGTTTTTCGCCCTTGAGTACATCGCCAATGCGAAGTACCTCACCGAGTATGCAGAGCAGAAGGACCTTTCCACGATCGAGCGGGTCAACCTCTTCATTCGTGTCTGCGATGCGGTGCATCATGGACACCAGAAGGGGATCGTTCACCGCGACCTCAAGCCCCAGAACATTCTGGTGGATTCAGAAGGCAACCCGAAGGTGATTGACTTCGGTGTTGCGAGAGCAACCGACTCTGACCTGGCGGTGACGACGCAGCAGACGGAGGTGGGTGCTCTGGTCGGAACACTGCAATACATGAGTCCCGAGCAGGTCATGGCCGACCCGCACGACATCGATACTCGCAGTGATGTGTATGCGCTGGGCGCGATTCTCTACGAACTGGTGTGCCGCAAGCTCCCCTACGACGTTTCCTCGCTGCCGATCACCGAAGCAATCCGCATCATCCGGGAAGGCGTGCCCAATCGCCCCACAAGCGTCAGTGCCTTCGTCAAACGCGACCTGGAAGTGATCATCCTCAAGGCGATGGACAAGGAACGGGATCGTCGGTATCGATCCGCGGCAGACCTTGCCGATGACCTTCGCCGCTTTTGTTCCGCCGAACCCGTCGCCGCCAGACCGGCGACGCTTGGATATCAGCTACGGCTCTTTGCCAGAAGGAACAAGACGTTCGCGATCGCGGCGAGCGTGGTGTTCACGGCGTTGCTGATCACCTCGGCCGTGAGCCTGACGAGTTGGCTTGGAAACCGCCAGAACGACGAACAGTTCGGGAAGTTCAACAAGTTCGTTGGTGTCTTGCTTGGTGATCGAGGCAGCGACTCCAACGACGATCAACGCGATGCGGCGAGCGCTCTTGTATCAGACAAACTCAATCTCGACCAGGCAACCGAAGCTCGTGTCCGGCTGTTGCTTGCTCGCGCCTACGCGGACCAAGACCAAGGGCCAGCCGACTGGACCAAATCTCGGGAGCAGGCCGAACTGGCAATCGGAATCGAGAGCAAGCTCGCCAACCCAAGCGCTCAGTCCTCGGTCTGGAAAATGGCGGTAGTCGCTGGCCGTGCGATGATGAAGGAAAGCGAGGCCAATAGCGTTGACAAACACACGAAACTCAACGACATAGTGAAACTTCTGTTGCCCTACGCAGAACAATGGGAATCGATTCCGCCCAGTTCCGCCGATGCGGCCAAGAACGCCGAACCACAGAGTAAGGATGCCGAGTTTCACGAGATCGCATCAACGCTGATCGACCAGCTCGCTTGGGCGCACATCAGACTTTTCCAGACTTCCAAGTCACCAAATGACCGCGAGCCCCTGCGCAAGGCAAAGTACTGGCTTGATGCGAAGATGAAGAACCCGCAGGCTGCATACGAAAGCAATGCCGCGTATCACTCCAATCAACTTCATTCGCTTTCGCTGATTGAGGCAAGACTGGGCTACAACGAGGCGGCAGCGGAGCGCTATCAGCTTGCCATGCATTGGGCGATGGTCAGTGGGCTTCCGCCCATGGCAGCCGCGGACCGAGATCCCGTCACCAGTGCATTGTGGAGTGATGACGAAACTGTTGGATGTCCAACCCAGGAAATGCTGAAGATACTGCGCATGGACCCCTCCCACGCCCCCACGCTTCCTGCATATCGCTTCATGGGGGCCGTCCTCAAAGTGCAGCAAATTGGCCAGAGGTCAGTGAGTCAAGACCCTGCGGGGTCCTTCCGCAGCCTTCTCCAAAGCGAGTGGAAGGGGTTCCGCACCAAGAAGACCTCTCCGACCAGCGAAGAATTCAACGACCACCTGACGACCAAAATGGGAACGATTTTCAACAACATCAAAAGGGATCTCGCAGAGGCACTCGATGCGATGGAGAAGCTGCCGCTCGATGGCCCCGCTCGATGGGCGTCCCAGCGAGCGCTGCTTCTTGAGTACTGTCCAGACGACATCATGGTCTTTGAACCGCCACCGAACTGCATTCGTCCAACCGATTGGCGAGCTGACGAACTGGACCTGTGCGTGCGAGGCCCCACATATGCCGTACTCACTCGACATGCCTGGCGGAGCCTTTCGGAAAGCTCGGCGGCGACCCCGGCCTCATCGTCCCGGCTGGCTCTGTTTGAGTCGTACAAGCTAGAGGAGAAGGACCCCCTCACGGATCGTCTCACCCGGGAGTATGCCATCACCGCCGGTGCCGCCAAGCTACGCCTTGGTGCACGCACCACCAACTCCAAGACGCGAGCCGAGTGCCTCGCAAGCGCCATCGGCATCCTCGATCGAGTCGTGAAGGCTCAAGAGCAGCTCGTGACAGCAAGCCGAGGTCATGCTGGAACCGATGGCACTGCTTCATCATTGCAAAGCACGGTCACAACTGATGGGTCGACGGCGGCCGAAGTTACGCCCCGCTCTCGCGAGAACGACCCGTACGAACTACCATCTCAGTTTGAGATGCTGCTCGCAAACACGTTCCTGGCCTTGACGAGGATTGAACAGCAACCAGCACATGCAGACGGGTGGACGGCGTTTGGACAAGCCAGGACCCGACTTGAACTTCTCTCAACCCACGCCCCTCAGTCCGATGAACTACGGATGATTGCGGAACTCCTCGGGAGGGTAAACTCTACCGTCAATGACAGGGCGCGGATTCAACCCGAGACTGTGCAATCCGCGCCGAGTGGCAAACCCGGCAACTAACCAAGCGTCTTGTACAGATCTGCCGCGACTCGAGCAATAACCTTCACCGAGGCATCAAGTTCTTCGCGGGTACTCATGCGCGAGAGGCTGAAACGAAGTGAGCCGTGTGCCGCGGCTTCGGGGATGCCCATCGCCAGCAGCACCGGAGAGGGATCAAGCGAGCCCGAACTGCACGCGGCACCCGCTGAGGCAAAGACGCCCCGTTCGCTCAGGCCCAGGAGCATGGCTTCGGCTTCGAGGCGGGGGAAGGCGATGTTGGTGGTGTTCCACAGGCGCGTACTCGCCGCGGCGTTGACGAGGCTGCCGGGGCAGGCTTCCAGGACCATGCGTTCGAATCGATCTCGCAGCGCTTCAAGCACGCGGCGCTGTGTGGCATCGGCCAGCCATTCGGTGGCTTCTGCCGCGGCGACGCCGGCGCCGATGATGCCCGGGACATTTTCGGTGCCGCCGCGGCGGCCCAGTTCCTGAGTGCCGGCAATCACGGGGCGCAGCTTGATGCCAGGGCGCACCCAGAGGACGCCCACGCCCTTGGGGCCGTGGAACTTGTGCGCCGAGAAACTCAGAAGGTCGCAGGAGGGACCGCTGACGGCGTGGCGGTGCGATGGGGTCGTACTGCTCTGGGCGGGCTCGAGCAGTTCATCCGTTGGCATCTTGCCGATCCACTGCACGCCATCAGAGTGGAAAATCGCCCCATGCTCGCGGCAGCGTTTGGCAATCTGCTCCACGGGCTGAATCGAACCCGTCTCGTTGTTGGCCCATTGAATCGAGACCAGCGTGAGCGCCCACCCCTTTTGCATCAGCAGTGCATCGAGGGAGGAGAGATCGACGACTCCCTGCGAGGTGACATCGGCCCATTGGACGGTGGCGAGTTTCGCGTGTTCGAGTTCCGTTGCAAGCTCACGCACCGCGGCGTGCTCGATGCGGGTGGTGATGAGGCGGATAGGCGCCGCGCGTGCCTCATCGCCTCGGCTGCGCCACGCGCCAATGACTCCCCGGATCGCAAGATCGATTGATTCGGTGCCGGAGGCGGTGAAGGTGATCTCGCGGGCACGCACACCGGCAAGCGCTGCGATGTCGCGCCGGGCCAGTTCCATCTGCGCGCGGGCGGCCTGCCCGGCGCGGTGGGTGCTCGATGGGTTCTGCCAATAGGTGGCGAGCGCACCGGTCATGGCCTCGATGACCGCGGGCGTGGGCTGGGTGGTGGCGTTGTTGTCCAGGTACCAGGCGATGGCCGAAGGGTAGGAAGTGCATCTGAGCCTGTTCGGGGCGGATATCTGCCCTTTTTCGGGGACGCTTGATCGCTGCGAAGGGCAAGTGCCACATTCGGGGATTCACACTTGCTTGACCGTCAGGGGTGATCGAGCCGACCAATAATCAGACCATGACCGATGCACGCCCCAGCACCCAGACCGCCACGGAAGAGTCGACGGACTCGCAGCAGTTGCCTCCGTACAACGTGGTGCTGCTCAATGATGAAGAGCACACGTACGAGTACGTCATCGAGATGCTCATGAAGCTCTTCCATGTGAGCGTGGAGAAGGCCTTCGCGATGACCAAGACGGTCGATACCGAAGACCGCGTGATCGTGATGACAACGCACAAGGAACTCGCAGAACTCAAACGCGATCAGATCCACGGGTACGGGCGCGACTTTCGCATCATGAGCTGCCAGGGTTCGATGTCGGCGGAGATTGAGCCCGCACTCGGCGGAGGAGAAGAAGATTCGCCGGAGCAGGGTGAGCACCCGTGAGCCTTCCGCTGGCGCTGCAGGTTGAGGAACTCGACGACAAAGCCGCGGCGTATCTGCGACAGCATTGCCAGCTTGAGCAGTGCCACTTCAGCGAACAACCGCGATTTGATTCGCTTCTCGCGAAAGTGCAGGCCTTGGTGGTGCGCACGTACACACGCGTCGATGATGCGCTGCTGGCGAAAGCACCGATGTTGCGAGTGGTGGCACGTGCCGGGGTGGGGCTTGACCGGATTGATGTCGCCGCGTGCCGGCGACGCGGCGTCGAGGTCGTGCACACGCCTGATGCCAATTCGCAGGCGGTGGCCGAGTACGTCTTTGCGCTCCTGCACGATGCGGTGCGGCCGCGGCTCTTCTTGGAAAGTGCCATCGAGCCGGATCACTGGAATCGCCTTCGCAAGGAATGCACCGCGCCGCGGCAGCTCAGCGAGCTGACCTTCGGGGTCTTCGGCTGCGGCCGCATCGGATCGCGCGTCGCGCGGATTGCCGGTGCGATGGGCATGGATGTGATCTACCACGACCTGCTGGAGATTCCGCCGGCCCTTCGCCACGGAGCAAAGCCGGTGACGCGCGAGGAACTGCTTGCGAGGTCGGATGTGCTGTCGATCCATGTGGATCCGCGGCCATCGAATCACGGGATCGTGTCGACCGAGTTTGTCTCGCAGCTCAAGACGAATGTGATTCTGATCAACTCGGCGCGGGGTGTGCTGGTGGATGCCAAGGCGCTCGCCGCGTTCCTGTGGGCGAACCCCCGGGCCACGGCGCTGATTGATGTGCATGAGCCCGAGCCGTTCCCGAGCGATTATCCGCTGCTTGGGCTCAAGAATGCGAATCTCTCGCCGCACCTTGCCGCGGCGACCGCGGCGGCTCATGAGAACATGAGCTGGGTGGTGCGCGATGTGGTGCGGGTGCTGCGCGGAGAGACGCCGGAGTTCCCGGCGCCGCCAGCGAACGACTGAACGAGCCCACGACGGCTTTTCAGATCTGCGAGCGTCGAGGCGCTGGAACTGGGGCATGGCTCGTTCACGCGGGCGAGGGTGGTTCGCCCTGCGATGCTGGCGCGGCTTCGAGTTCGGTCAGAACGTAGGTGGAATCGCTGTAAGGCTCGCCACATTCGGGGCATCGATCTTGCGTGACACCCGAACGTGAATAGCCGCAGGACTCGCAGCGGCGAGCACGCAACCCAGCGGGGCCCTGGTCGCGTGCATCTTCGATGCGGAGCGGCCTTGCGAACTCATACGCCGCGGCGAACACCGAGCCCATCAGCGGCAATCCGACCAGAACAATTGGCACAATCGCACACCACATGCAGGCTACACAGATAAACCCCGTACACAGCCACAGGATGAAAATCGAGCTGCCAATGGGCTCCCTGGTCATGCGCCAGGAGTGGGACATCGCTTCCGGGAGCGAGTACTGCTGGGAACTCTCCATGAGGACAAACGGCGTGAAACAGAGCCGAAGCGTCAAATACGTTGCGATCACCACCGATGCAACCGCCAGCAGGAGTGCGAGCGACTCGCGGAAGTTCGACTCTCGGGACCAGTCCGTGACCGTCACGAGACATGACATCGCGCATCCCCAAACGATGAGTCTGAGCAAAACCCCGAACGCCAGAATCTTCAGGATTGCCGAGCTGCCCGCTGCCGGAAGGGAAATCTGGAAGTTCTCGCCCCGCAGGGTTCGAACAAGTATGAACGGAGATGCGAAGAAAACTGGGTCGGCAATAGCGGAGCCAAACAAGCCGGCGAATGGCATCTGGGTCTCAAGATGGATGGCGGCCTGCACGACGAGAACACCGATCACGCAGCAGCAGGTCGCGACGAACACCACGAGCGCGTAATGCTTGCAAAAGACGTTGTGCCATCCGGCGTGAAGGCACTCTTTGATGCTGAAGCGTTGGATCTTGGTTCTGGCCATGGGTGTTGAGGTGGGAGCGGGTCAGCGGATGGCGAATGGGTGTGTTGAATCGCTTACTGGGCTCGAAGTCGGGAGAGTCACTCGATACGGGGCCAGGGACCCAGGACAGTTCGTACATCGCCAGGCATCACACCTCTTGGTTGACCAAAACGTCTGGCCCACCACCATGAGCACCCTGCCGGGTAGCGGACTGCTCAACGATTCGCCATTGGCCAACTGCATCTCGTCCCTCCGTGCGAGTAACTCCGGGGCAGCCGACGATTGTACTGCCGTCGGCCGCGCCGTTGCTGCAGCACTCAAAGCTGATCAAGGGCCTGATGACGTTGGCGTCGGTTGGATGGCGGGCAGTCACCTGAGGGACCGTTCGCGGTTGCTCTCCACTGCGCACGCCAGCAGCGTGCCAGTCCGGGGACTCCACCGTCGTGAACCACGTCTCGCGATCCACAGCACTCGCACGCCTTTGGCGTGCACGGCGTTTGGGGGCTCGATCCAGGGGTGGCGCACGCAAAGCCGTGCTTCACCCCTGGCTACTTCCTTCCAGGCCCGTTGGGCCTGAAGGAAGAGTGTGAAGTTCGAGCCTGGTGTCATCATCGCGCCTCCTTGAGGCCATCGGCCTGCAAGAAAGTAGCCTTGG
>JBILUL010000037.1:0-36127 GCA_044371005.1 Phycisphaerales bacterium
CCCGCTCGCACCGCCGCGGCGGATGAAGCGGACAAGCGGTGTCTGGCCTGCCATGGCCAGCAGCGGATCGCGGAGTTGAATCCTGCGGAACGCCGATCGATGGTGGGAACCATACTGGAGCCAGGCGCAGCGGCCCCGCTGGCACCGGTTGCGGATGAGGCTCCCTCGGGCAAGCCTGAACTGCCGCTGCGGCCCAAACTGTTCGTAACTCCCGGTGCGCTCGCGGCGAGTCCGCACACGGCGCTTCGCTGTGTGGACTGCCACGAGGATGCAGCGCAGCTGCCGCATCGTCCAACGCTTCAGAAGTCGACCTGTGCCACGACCTGCCACACCGCCGCGGCGAGCGGATATGCGCTCAGTGCACACCAGACCGCGCTGACCAAGCATGATTCGCTGGCTCCCACATGTGCCTCGTGCCATGGGGGGCATGACATTCTGCGGGTTTCCGACCGCAAGTCCATGCAGCACAGGCTCAACTCCCTGTATCTGTGTGGTGACTGCCACAAGCAGCACAAGCCGGTGGCGGGATCAGAAGACCCCAAGTCGCGAGTCAACAACTACATGGATTCGACCCATGCACGGGCACTGACCAAATCAGGCCTTCCGATGGCCGCGACCTGCTCGGATTGCCATTCCGCGCACGGCGTGCTGCCCGCCAAGGACCCGGGTTCCACGGTCAATCGCGCCAACATCCCCGCCACGTGCGGCAAGTGCCACTTGGGCGTTGCGGAGACGTATGCCACCAGCGTACACGGGCGCAAGAATGTGGAGAAGCCAGGAAGCGCGGCGGTCTGCTCAGACTGCCACACGAGCCACCAGATCACGCTGGCAAGTTCGCCAAAGTTCATGCTCGATGTGATCAATGAATGCGGGCAGTGCCACGACAGCGAAGATGCGACAAGTGACCGGGTGGGCACGTACTACCAGACATACGCCGCGAGCTACCACGGCCAGGTCACGCGCCTGGGAACGACGCGTGCAGCCCGCTGCTCCGACTGCCACGGCTCGCACGACATCAAGGAACTCACGGATCCGACGTCCAAGGTTGCCCCCGCGAATCTGGTAGCCACGTGCGGCGCATGCCACCCCGGTTCGAATGCGAAGTTCGTGCAGTTCGACCCGCACGCCAACCACCGCGACTCGAAGAACTACCCGCTCCTGCACGGCGTGTGGCTGTACTTCATGATCATGATGTCGACGGTGTTCACGTTCTTCGGTCTGCACACGATTCTGTGGTTCATCCGTGCGACACGCGAGCGGGCCCGCATGGCGGCACACGGGCACCACCACCGCGAGCCGACGGCGATCCGTCGCTTCACCACGTTGGACCGCATCAATCACGCCTTCGTGGCCATCACTTTCTTCGGCCTCACGGCAACTGGCATTCCGCTGGTCTTCTCGCAGGATGCGTGGGCAGCCAGGCTGGCCTGGCTGCTGGGCGGCGTGGAAGCCGCGGGACTCTGGCACCGGTTCTTTGCGATTCTCTTGATCATCAACTTCGCCGCCCACTTTGCCGGATTGGGCCACGCCTTCATCCATCGGACGTGCTCCGCGCGTGAGTGGCTCTTTGGGCCAAACTCGCTGGTACCGCGCTGGAAGGATGCCAAGGACGTGGTGGGCATGCTCGGCTGGTTCTTCGGACGTCGCCGTCCGCCGCGGCTTGATCGCTGGACGTACTGGGCCGAAGTGGGCGGATCGATGATCATCGGTGGATCGGGCCTCCTGCTCTGGTTCCCGGAGATTGCCGCGAAACTGCTGCCGGGCTGGAGCTTCAACATCGCGATGATCGTGCACGGCTATGAAGCGCTGCTTGCCATCGGCTTCATCTTCACCATCCACTTCTTCAACGCACACCTTCGTCCTGGCGCGTTCCCGGTGGATGAAGTGATCTTCACCGGCACGCTCCCCGAAGCGGAACTCAAGGAACAGCGGCCCGAGGAGTACGCGCGTCTGGTCGAGAGCGGGAAGCTCGAGTCGCTGCGTGTGAAGGCACCCGACCCCGCGCGGCGTCCCCTGATCGTCGTCATCGCGGTCGTCTCTGTGGGCTTTGGCCTTCTGCTGCTGGGCTTCATCATCTATGGAGGACTCTTCTGAGCCGCCCGGCCATCGTGTGATGAACACACCGCCGGCTCGAACCAGTCGCCACCATGAAACGCCTCGCCGTCATTCAGGCAGCATCCAAGCTCGTGAGGGGCAATCCTCTCGTGAGCATCGGCCTTGGTGCGTTGCTGCTGGCAGCGGCTGCCGCGACGTACATGCGTTTCACGCACACACCGCCCCCGCCAAGCATCGCATCGCTCGTCCCTGCGGGCTCGCCTCCGTCGACCATCGCATCGCCGCGTCCGACACATGTCATCACCTTCGCCCAGGGATGCTTGGATTCAGGCTGCCACGCCGCGTTGGCAACGGCCCCGGTGGTGCATGCCCCAGCAGCATCACATGCGTGCGAGCAATGTCACGCGCCGGATGCCGGCGGACACCGCTACCCGATTCTTCGCACGGGTGCTGCGCTCTGCACCGCCTGCCACGATCAGACGCTCTCGCTCGGCGCGCACCCGGGCACGCAGGATCAATCCTGCCTTGAGTGCCACACACCGCACGCCTCGCAAGCACCAGGTCTGCTCCGGGGCACTTCCACTCAGGCCACGTGCAACAGTTGCCACCAGACCGCCCATGATCGCACCCTGCACGCCCCCTTCGCGGCTGGCACCTGCAATGCCTGCCACGACCCGCATGCCGACAAGCCGACCACCGGGCCCGAACAGTGCAGCAGTTGTCACCAGCAGATCGCAACGCAGGCGACGCACGCCTCCCACACGCACCGAACGCTCGATGGGGGCTGCATTGCCTGCCACGCTCCGCACGGGGCCGCGAACCCCAAGCTGTTGGCGGCGTCGACGCGCGAGACATGCGGAAGCTGCCATGCGCTTGCCGCGGAGAGCCAGAAGGACACGCACAGGTCGCACAACGGCGTTCTCAAGGATGTCTCGTGCGTGAAGTGCCACGATGCACATGGCTCGAACAACACCGCAATGCTGCTGCATTCGCAGAAGGCCGTGTGCCTTGAATGCCACAGCAAGCCAATCGCCGCTTCCAATGGCCGGACCATCGAGTCGATGGAAGGTCTGACGGTCGGTTCAACCTCGCACGGTGCGATCTCGCACGGTGAATGCAGCGCATGCCACAGCATGCACGGTGCCTCCCACGAACAAGCCGTCAAGCTGGTAAATCAGCAGGTGCCGCTGGGCCCCTTTGATGTCGCCAACTACGCGTTGTGCTTCTCCTGCCACGACACCGCCCTCACCCAGTCGTGGAGCGCCACGCAGTTCCGCGATGGTCAGGTCAATCTGCATCAGCTCCACCTCACACGCGGCGGCGATCAGGATCACTCGCGGGGCTGCACCGCCTGCCACGCGGTTCACCAAAGCAATCAACCTCGGCTCATCGCCACGACGGTCAACTTCGAAGGGTCCGGGTGGAAAATGCCCATGGGGTTCACACTCACCCCACAGGGCGGAACTTGCGGCTCCTCCTGCCATGTACCCATGACCTACAGCCGCCAACCCGGCGGCGCACGCGCCGCCACTCAAGGAGGATCACCATGAACTGCATCCTCACACTCGCGACCCTCTGCCTCGCGGCAGTCATGCAACCCCCCGCTCCCACCCTCCCCACCCAGGTCCCTCCACCTCCAGCATCGCCGCCCATTCGGCTCGATCCGACCGGCTCCACGCTCCCTGCGCCCAGGATCGATGTGCCCCGCGAAGGGTGCGTGACTGCTGAGTGCCACCCGGGAATCAAGAGCCGCCCCTTCCTGCATGGCCCCATTCGCGTCAATGGCTGCGATGGCTGCCATCAGCTCACGGATGCCGGCAAGCACACCTTCACCCCGGTGCGCGACAAGCACGAGTTGTGCGCCCTCTGCCACGCGCCGCAGACAACCACCGATGCCTTCACGCATGCGCCATTTGCCAAGGATGAATGTCTTGCCTGCCATGATCCGCACGGCAGCAATGAGCGGCGCATCCTTCGGGGAGAGAAGTACGCCGACAGCTGTGCCGCGTGCCATGCGGATATCACCGGGGCGCACGATCGTGTTCACGGCCCAGCGGCGGTGGGCGCATGCGGAGCCTGTCACCAGCCTCACACCTCCAAGCTCCCCAAGCTCCTCAATGCTTCCGGGCGCGATCTGTGCCTCAAGTGCCACGTTCGGACCGGCCTCGAACTTGAGAACAAGCGCATCGTGCACGCCCCACTGCTGGGTGATTGCGGAGTCTGTCACGATCCGCATGCCACCGATCACACGGCGATGCTCCTGGAGGATTCGGTGAAACTGTGCACGCAGTGCCATCAGGACATCGCCCACACGATGGAGACGGCCACCACGCAGCATGCTGCGGTGACGACCAAGCGGGCCTGCATCAACTGCCACAACCCGCACGCGAGTGACCACGCCTCGCTGCTCCGCCAGGAGCCTGCCCAGCTTTGCCTTGAATGTCACAACCAGCCGATCACACTGCCCGATGGCAGCAAGCTCATCAACATGAAGAAGCTGCTGGAGACCCGCAAGAGTCTGCACGGCGCGGTCACGCAGCGCGGCTGCGTCGAATGCCACGAGATCCACGGCGGCGGACACCGCCGCCTGCTGGTCAATGAATACCCCTCGGATCTGTACTTCCCATTCAGCGAGTCGGCCTACGCACTCTGCTTCAACTGCCACGACAAGCAACTGGTGCAGGAAGCGACCACCACGTCATCCACCGGCTTCCGCAACGGAACCACGAATCTGCACTACGTGCACGTGAGCAAGGACAAGAAGGGGCGCTCGTGCAAGGTCTGCCACGATGCGCACGCCGCGTCGCAGGCCCAGCACATCCGTGATGATGTCGCCTTCGGTCCCTCGGGCTGGAAGCTGCCGATCAAGTACAAGTCGCTCACCGACGGTGGAAGCTGCGGCGGCGGCTGCCACGCTCCGTACGAATACAACCGCATCAACCCCGTGAAGTACCAGGGCCTGCCGCCAGCCGATGCCTGGAAGGGCGAGGATCTGGTCCCCGGTTCCCGCGCCACATCCCCGACCGCACCAAAGCCCGATCAGAAGCAGCCCAAATGAGACGGACGCACCCTCACTCGTTTCCCACCAGGAAAGCACCCATGAACCTCCAATCCACCTGCCGTTTCCTTCTTCCGATCGTTGTCTCTGCCGCGACGGTGCTCTCCGCGTCGGCCGATGATCTCCGCAACATCAAACGCGGCGAGCCCGTGCCCCCCTGCTCGCTCGCCGCGATCGACGGCACCACCATCGACAGCAGCCAGTTCAAGAACTCGGTCGTTGTCTATGTCTGTCTCTCCGCCGAGCAGCGCAGGTCGGAGATGGCTGCCATGGAGTCCCAGGGCGTCATTCAGAACCTGGGCAATGAACCTGTTCGGCTGATCCACGTGACGGCCGACATCACTCAGAAGGCCTATTTCGAGAAGTTCCGCCAGGATCGGGGCATCACCACTCCGCTGGTGCTCGATGCACAGCGCACGTTCTACTCAAAGCTCGGGTTGATTGTCTTCCCCACCACCGTGATCGTGAACAAGGATGGCAAGCTCGACAGCGTCATCTCGCTGCACAACAGCGACTACCGGCAGGCACTCGATGCACACATCAAGCACGCGCTGGGCAAGCTCACCGATGCCCAGCTCGATGAACAGCTCGCGGCACGCCCGACCGAGGACGCCTCGCCGAAGAACGCGGCTTCAAGCCACCGCGCCCTCGCACGCCTCATGCGCGAGAAAGGACAGCTCGACGCAGCCAGATCCGAACTGACCAAGGGTCTCGAACTCGACAAGGACAATCGCGAGATCATGCTCGACCTGGCGGACCTCAATCTCGCCACCGATGACCTTGAGGGCGCCGATGCCATGGTGCAGAAAGTGCTTGCCGCTCAGGCCGACCATCGCCGAGCCAAACTGCTCAAGGGAGAGATTCTCCTCCGCAAGGGCAAGCTCGATGAATCGCAGGCAGTCCTCGAAGAAGCCCTCACGCTGAACCCAAACCCCGAACTGGTGCACTACTACCTGGGTCGCGTGATGGAGGCCAAAGGCGACAAGGATCAGGCCCTCAAGCACTATCACGAGGCGCTGGCGCGATTCGTGAAGGAGACTCACGCCGCGGCTCCCGCCGCCAAGGACACCAAGTAAGGCGCTCACCGGGATGCACGTGAGCGGACCTGACTGAACCGAACTTTCCTGTCGCGGCCGGCTTGATGCGCACATCAGGCCGGTCGTCTTTTTCACGGACTGCCTGCTCAGCAGCCGCCGGCCTCCCAGACGGTCATGAACCGCTCGATGTCGGCACCATCGACGCCGCCATCAGCATTCACATCACCGCCTGCTTCGCCACTTTCCCAGACCACGAAGAACGCTTCGACATCCGAGCCATCGATGCCACCGTCCTGGTTGAAGTCGGCAGGACAGGGAGGTGCATTCACGCCCTGGGCCAGGCGGAAGGCAAATGATCTTCCGGAGGCGACAAAGTTGCCGCTCACGCCGCGGCCCCAGCCCGTCAGTCCCGTGAACCCGTAGTTGAGCGTGGCGCCGGTCAGCGTTGGCTCAATGGCCTCGAGGCGGATCCAGTACCGGCCCTGCGGCAGATTGAGGGCCGTCGCACCGGGCGAGCCGATCGGATCAATCGGCGCGTACTGCCAGTTCACTTCATAGGTGTTGAACGTCAGCGTTGGATGTGATACTCCAAGAACAAACGACTCGTCGGGAGCCTGTCCGCTGCCCGCATCAGGGAAGAACGTGGCGGTGAGGCCGGATCCATCGGCGAAGTTGTAGTAGTTGCCATCGATGCCAACTTCACCGACGACCCATCCTCCCGCAGGCACATCAAACGGCTGGAACTGCTGCCACTGACTTGGAATGCCCACCGCTCTTCCCTGCGTGTTCGCGGCGTCGGATCCGTTGTCGAGCAGCAGCACCCTGGGCTCGCACGCACGCACCTGACAGGAATCCAGATATCCGTTGTTGTCGCAGTCCGCCGCCCCCGCAGCGATCTCCGCCGTGTCGCTGATGCCATTGCCGTTGCAATCCAGAAGCGGCTGGATCGGCTCACCCGTGCTGAGCACCAGGCCCGAGGGAGAACGATCGAGCGTGCAGGTGAAGACCACCGAATGCGCCCCGCCATCGATGGGATAGGAACGAACATCATCCCGGAACTCATCGGCGATGAAGAGCGTGCCCGACGCGGGGTCCACCACCAGGTCGAGCAGGCCGCTCGAACCAGCCGCCAGCGGCGTGTTGTCGATCAGAACCCGAAAGTCGCTGCCATCCAGGCGTGCCCGACCCACGAAGTCAGAAAGCGTGTCGGCATCGATCCAGTAGATGTACCCGCGTGCAAGATCCAGCCCGATGGCGCGCACAATGCTGCATCCACGCAGAATGACCTTGACGTTGCTGCCATCAAGATTCATCCGATAGATCCGTCCATCACTTCCGACATACACGTGGCCGTTGGTGATGTCGACGCGTGGATTGCCCATGGTGTTGGGCGTCGTGCCGGTGAAGAGCGCCACGCGTCCGGTGCCATCCGAAAGCGTTCGATAAAGCACGCCGGCTTCGCTGTAGTAGAACCGCCCGAGCGCATCGAGCGAGGCACCACGCCCGTACCCGGGGTGCGGCATCTGCACGAGGCCGGTGCCATCGAGCGCCGACGAGACGACCTTTGCACCACCCGCGGCATCGAGCCAGTAGAGCCGCTGATTCACCGGATTAACCGTGATCCCAAGAGGCAGCCACAGATTCGACGGAAGCGCGAACATCGTGCGCGGGTTCGACCCGTCGGTCCTGACGGCCGTCATCCTCGCATCCTGATACTTGTACTCGCCGATGTACAGATCAGTCTGCGCACATGCGGATCCGACCAGCGCGGCGATCGCCGCAGCGCACTTCACCAGGCTCTTCGACATTGCGGCCTCCTTCATGCCCCACGCATGATCCCTCGAACACAGCCGCAATGGTAGCCAATTGCGCCGGGAAGCCCGAGAATCGTTCGTTATCGGAGGGGAGCAGTCCGCAGGAAGCGTCGCCGCATGAGCCTGGAAGTTGAAAGCTTCGATGAAGCCGGTTCCAGGAAACTCGGCCAGCAGCATGGTGCCTCAGGCCGGTGACAGCGAGTCATCACGCAACTGACCTCAAAGCGGGCGAAGGGGTTCGAACCCTCGACTTTCGCGTTGGGAACGCGACGTTCTACCACTGAACTACGCCCGCACGCAGTCATTGTACCCTGCCGCGGCGGGGCGAGCGATCAACCTGGTGAAATATGACATGGGCGTCCGACTCGACTCCGGGAAGTCCAGTTGGATGCTCGCGCCAGCCATCGCTGGACTGTCTGAATCGCGTGTGATCGAGGATCACCGAGTTGCGAGGACATCAGCAATCTGAATCGCATTCTGTGCCGCACCTTTGCGGAGTTGATCGCCGCACAACCACAGACACCAATGGCAAGATGCTCCGTTGGCATCCAGCGGCATGGCCGGGTCGGGCCGGATGCGACCAACCAGAACGTCATCGCCGCCCGCTGCCTTCAGCGGCGTCGGAAAGCGATTCCCCGCCCGATCATCCTGCACACGCAGCCCCGGCTCACCTTCAAATGCTGCCCTGACCTGCGCTTCGGTGGCTGGCGTTGCCAATCGCACCGCGCAGCTCTCACTGTGGGCACGGAAGACCGGGACTCGCACACAGGTGGGCGTGATGGTGACCGACTCGCTGCCCCAGATCTTGCGGGTTTCCTTGATCAGCTTCACTTCCTCAACGTTCATGCCAGTGGCGACATCGACCGCGCTGTTGTGGCTGAAGACATTGAATGCACACTGTTCAGCAAAGACGCTCGCCAGAACGGGCTTGCCCGCCAGATGCTGCTCGACCTGCTGGCGGAGCTCGTCCATCGCCGCGGCACCTGCACCGGAGACCGCCTGGTATGTCGACACGGTCACGTGTTCGATTCCGAATCGCTTGTGCCATGGGTTGAGCGCGACCAGCATCAGAATCGTCGAACAGTTGGGATTCGCAACGATGCACGGCTTCCCGTCGCTTGGTATCGCCTGCGGGTTCACTTCGGGCACCACGAGCGGCACCTTGGGATCCATGCGGAATGCAGAGGAGTTGTCGACCACGTGGCTCCCCGCTCGAATCGCTGCCGGAGCAAACTCCTTCGAAACACCTGATGTGGCGCAGAAAATGCTTGCCTGCACGCCGTCAAAGGCCGCGGCATTGAGTTCCCTGACCTTGATCGTGCCGCCCAGATACGGAATCGCCGACCCGGCCGAACGCGCCGATGCGAGCGCGATGATCCGCTCCGCCGGATACTTGCGCTGCTCGAGAATGCTCAGCGCTTCGCGTCCCACGGCTCCGGTCGCACCCACCACCGCAACGTTCTGATTGGTCAATGACATGGCGATTCTCTGCAAGTCTGGACTTTGGTTTCAACGACCACGACGGGTGTACGGGCGGCCTCGAAGGCCCGGTCGATGTCGGCGATCAGGTCCCGCACATCCTCGATGCCGATGCTCAGCCGCACAATGTCGGACGGAAAGTTGCGTGCCTTGCGGACTTCCGCCGGAATGCTCGCGTGCGACATGTAGCAGGGCATGCTGGCCGATGAGGCGACCGATCCGAAGCTGACTCGGATGCCAAAGAGGGTCAGCGCCTCGACGAATCGCTGCGAGAGTGCCGCGTCACCGGTCTCGAAGCAGACGACGGCACCGGTGCCGCTGGCCTGCTTGGCATGCACGTGCACATTGGCAAGCCCCGGAAGCCCCGGGAACAGGACCCGCGAAACCTCGCGGTGCTTGAGCAGGTGCAGCGCGATCACATTGGCACTGCGCTGCTGACGCTCAAGTCGCAGATCCAGCGTCTTGAGGCCGCGCAGCAGCAGATACGACTCCTGCGGACTCAGGCCGGCACCCTCGCCGTTCTGGATCATGTACAACTCCTGCGCCAGTGCAGGGTCCTTCACGGTCACGACGCCCGCCGTCACATCGCTGTGCCCGCAGAGGTACTTGGTCGCTGAATGAACGCAGAAATCCGCACCCAGATCCAGCGGCTTCATCAGCAGCGGGCTCAGGAACGTGTTGTCCACACACACCCACGCCCCTCGCTCGTGAGCGATCTTCGAGAGCTCGCGAATATCACAGACCCGCATCAGCGGATTGCTGACTGATTCGAGGAAGACCAGCTTGGTCTTTTCGGTGATCTGGGCACTCGCCACTTCCAGGTCGGTGATATCGGCGTACCGCACCACCACGCCGCGGCGGGAGAGAATCCGCGAGAGCAGCCGGTACGTGCCGCCGTACAGATCATCGCACGCAAGAACCTCGTCGCCGGGTCCCAGCAGGTTCATCACGGCCGTGATGGCCGCGAGTCCGCTGGCGAACGCGAAACATCGGTGACCGTTCTCGAGCAGTGCGATCTGCTTCTCGAGCGTGTCACGAGTGGGATTGCCGCTGCGGGTGTAGTCGTAGCGACCGAAGGACGCTGCCGTCTCCTGATCGAACGTGGCGGTCTGATAGATGGGCGTACACGAAGCGCCGAACGGGTCGCCATCACAGGCGTCGAAGGCGACAAGACGGGTGGACTCTCTCATGCTGCAACCTCTCCGATGTATTCCTCATCGTCCGCGACGTTGTCGCCGCGTGCAATCTCAAACAGGTCTCCGACCATGCTCTCTGCCGTGGGCCAGCGACCCGCGCCTCGCCCGGCTACCACCACGCGCGATCCATCCTCCATCGTGATCACCGCACAGTTCTGCTCATCGTGCACCTGAGCCAGCGGATCGTCGCTGGGCAGAATGAGCGGAGCGACCGCCGCGTGGGTCATGCCGCGTGGACAGGTGATGTGGGCCACCAGACGAATAGCCCCGCCCTGCGCGGCCGCCTGAGCCGCGTGATTGGGCGTCAGGTGCGAGATGCCCATGCGCTTGACCTGATTCGGGAAGATCGGGTGGCCGAAGGCCTCGCGGGCGATCAGGCACGCTTTCGCCGCGGCATCATGTCCGTCGATATCGGCCGAAGGGTCGGGCTCCGCGAACCCGGCCACCTGCGCCTTGCGGATCGCCTCGGTGAACTCAACACCCTTGGCGAGTTGTCCGAGCACGAAGTTCGTGGTGCCGTTGACGACACCCCGGACGCTGGCGATCCGCCCGCGCCGAGCCGCGGCACGCACCGCCTCGAGAATCGGCACACCGCCGCCCACCGCCGCCCCGTACAGCAATCTCGCGCCCGACTTGCGGCGCAGATCGGTGAAGGTGTCAAACTCCTGCGCAAGCACCGCCTTGTTGGCCGTCACCACATGCTTGCCCGCCGCGAGTGCGGTCGAAATGACCTCCTTGGCCGGAGTCAGTCCGCCCATCGTCTCAACGACAATATCGGCATCGGCGATCGCCGCCTTCCAGTCGGTGGTGAGCAGCTCCTTGGGAATCCCGCTCGCTGCGTGCTTGGCGACATCGCGCACGCACACTCGCGTGACTTCGAAGAAGTTCGACAGGTTCCGCACGCGGTCAAACACACCCCGGCCGACGATGCCCGCCCCCACCAGCGCAAGCTTCAGCGGCTTGACATGCAGAGGCTTGGTGGCAAAGGCGCTCTGCCCGCCCCACACCCATGTCGCCACCCGCTGCCCCGCAGCACCGACTCCAAAGTGAAGCCCCGCCTCCGCAGCGAACCGCACCGCCTTGTGCTGCACAATGCCCTCGGGCATCTGCAGAATCTCCGAATACGACACACGCTCAAAGCGCTTGGCCTGATCGCCGTGCGTCGCCGGATCACGGTCATACAGGCCGTCCACGTCCTTGATCAGCACGGCCTGCTGCGCCCCAAGCTGTCCGGCGATGAAGAGCGCGGTGTAGTCCGAGCCGCCACGGCCCAGGAGCGTCACACGCCCCATCTCATCGCGACCGATGAACCCGGGCACCACCAGAACCGGCTTCTGCGAAAGGGCTCGCTTCACATTGTCGACATCGAGCCCCGTCGGCTTGGAGTCAATTGCATGGCCAAGGGTGCTCAGCCCCATGCCCGCTGAATCGAGCACATTCACGCCAACGCCAGCCTGATCAAGCGCAAGCCCCAGCAATGCCACGGCGTGTCCCTCGCCCAGCGCCACCAGAGATGCCACCGCACTGGGATCAGCAGCATCCCCATACCGCTTGGCATGCTCCAGCAGGCGATCCGTCTCGCCCGAGAAGGCCGACACCACCGCCACCACCTGGTGACCCTGCCGGACATACCGGTAGATCTCATGCACGGCGCGGGGCAGCAGCCCTTCGTTGGCAAGGATCGAACTTCCGAACTTCAAGACGGTGATCGGGTTGCTCATGGAACAGATCTCTCTTCGCACGTTTCCCGAGGCACGCTCGATGCCACGGGACTCGCGGGCGGCAGGCCGCCAATCCTTGACCGACGCTGGGTTCACACCCAGGACTGCCGCGTCAAGGTAGGCGGACAGTCGGTATTGATTCGCATCGCGTGCCCCGCTCATGAGACCTCCCCGGCGACGGGGATCCTCACATCGCGCTGCACCTTTCCACTATCGGAACCGTTGCCCGCCTTCTCCAGCCCGCGCAGACCCGTCGCGATGGCTAGTGCCTGATTCAGATCCGCGATGATGTCCGCGGGCTCCTCCAGTCCCACGGACAGGCGGACGAGCCCATCCGTGATCCCCGCGGCGAGCCTCTGCGCCACCGGGACATCCCCGTGCGTCATCGACACCGGATGCGTGATCAACGTCTCCACCGCCCCAAGATTCTCCGCCAATGAACAGAGCTTCACACTGTTCATCACCTTGATGCCCGCCTCCACGCCGCCCTTCACCTCGAACGAGAGCATGCCGCCATGGAACCCGCCGAACGGACCATGCAGCTTCTGCGCGAGCTCATGCTGCGGGAAACTCTTGAGCCCGGGATAGTTCACCCGCACCACCGCCGGATGCTGCTCCAGGAACCGTGCCACCTTCAGCGCGTTGCGGCTGTGCTGACGAATGCGCAGCGGCAGCGTCTTGAGCCCACGAAGCGTCAGCCACGCCTCAAACGGAGCCTGAATGCTTCCCAGCGTCTTGCGGATCAGCCGGAATCGCTCCAGCAGCGCTGCATCACGCGATGAAAGAGAACCGCCCACCGTCGCGTTGTGGCCCTCGATGTACTTGGTCGTCGAATACACCGCGATGTGCGCCCCCAGATCAAGCGGACGCAGCAACACCGGCGTCATGAACGTGTTGTCCACCGCCAGCAGCACGCCCAGCTCCTGACAGACCTGCGCAATCGCGCCCACATCCGCAAGTTTGAGCGTCGGATTCGCTGGCGTCTCGATCAGCACGAGCTTCGTGGTCGGGCGGATCGCCGCACGCACATGTGCTGCGTTCGAAGTATCGACGAACGACGCCTCGACCCCCAGCTGCGCCAGCAGGAGATTGATGAACCGCACCGTCCCACCATACACCGCATCGCCCACCACCACATGATCCCCGGCCTTCACCGTGGCGAAGAACAGCGTGCTGATGGCGCTCATGCCGGTGTTGAATGCCACCGCCGGCAGCGTTCCTTCAATCGCCCCAAGCGCCCGCTCCAGCGCGGAAACAGTCGGATTGCTGGCTCGCGAATACGTATGCCCCTTGTGCTGCCCCACCGCCTGCTGCACATACGTCGTCGACTGCACGATCGGCGTGAGAATCGCACCACTCACAGGATCGGGCTCAAGCCCCCCGTGAATCGCAATCGTTGAATACGGATCCGCACCCTCCCACTCGCCACTGAGATCTTCCGCCCCGTCCTCTTTCGCACCCGACACCTGCTGCGCAATCCCTGCGACGGCACCTGCGGACACAGCCGCGGCGTGGCGAGAAAGCACAAACGGATCGGTCCCGCTCCCCTTGGGATTCACCTTGGGTTCAACAACCCCACCTGGACGCCGCGGCTCGGCGCGATGTGCCGCCGCACTCTGCTGCTCGGGGGTCTGATTCGACGATGACTCACGATGACTGGACATGACCGCGATCTCCGCGGCATCAGGCCTGGTGTCTTGCGAGGGGGTGCGTGCCAACGACGGCCGCGGTTTGTGCTCAGATTCAACCCAAACGGGTCGCTGAGCCGCATCGGTCCCCTCGCAGGGGCTCACCCGGCACCGCGGCGATCACTCTGGATCACTCGGTTGCCGCTCCGCAGCAGTTTCAATCACTGCGGAGACTCTTGATGCTTGGATCAACGTTAGCGGTGCCACTTCACCCGGTCAAGCGACGATCCACACCACGCCACGCCGAGTGCGATCCGGTGGTTCACCCGGGCCAGTCACCCTCGAAACTGCACGCCGCGGGGCCGCTGAGGTAGACATTCCCGGACGCCGGGTCGATCCGGACAACCACCGCCCCACCAGGCATCTGAATCGAGGCTTCCGGCCCAGTCTTCCCCCGTGACGCCGCGGCGACCTGAACCGCACACGCCCCGCTGCCGCATGCAAGCGTTGCCCCCGCCCCCCGCTCCCAGGTCAGCATCGAGATCTGCTCTCGTCCCTCAATGCACGCAAAGTGAACATTGGCCCGCTTCGGAAAGCATGGAGCGGATTCAATGGCCCTTCCCAGCGGCTCAAGCCACTGCCCAGGAAAACGCGCCGAGCCGAAGAAGACCACATGCGGATTGCCCATGCTGACACACCAGCAGCGTCGCTCCATGCCCCACCCATCCCACTCGGACGGCAAGAGCGAGGCGATGGCCTCGGGCAATGGGATGTCCAGTGCCGACTCGCTCGCCGCCAAGCCCACCATCGGAACCTGCCCGGCCAGCACGGCAGCCAGCCCCATGTTCACAGTGGCGGATTCAAATGCCCCAGCCGCCCCGCGTCGCACCTGCACCTCATAGCGAGTTTGATCGATCCCGATGACCAGGTTCGAACTCCCTATGCCCAGCCGCTCAGCCGCGTGGCGTGCCACGCAGCGCAGGCCATTGCCGCACATGCCAGCACCAGACCCATCGCTGTTGAAGATGGTCAGCGTGACATCGCAGCCGTTCCCTCCACGCGTCACGTGAAGAACCTGATCACAGCCGATGCCGAATCTCCGATCGCACAGCCGCGGCACCATCCCGGCGACCACGTCCGCTCTGGCGACCGTGTCGTCGATCAGGACGAAGTCGTTCCCGCAACCCTGGTACTTGAAAAAGTGCAATGGCATCAGAAAGTGGTCTCCATCCGCGGCGACAGCCAACGCCCGGGTCCGTACCATCGGGCAACGGTCGCGGGCCAGCAGCCCGCCCCTTGAGGATACCCCCATGCGTCATGTGCTTGTGTCGTTCCTTGCAGCAAGTTGCCTTTCTTCGGTGGTGATGGCCCAGGCTCTCACGCCTGCCGAAGCCGCCGCGGGCTGGAAATCGCTCCTCTCCGGCACCGATACCTCGGCCTGGCGCGGGTACAAGCAGAAGGGATTCCCCGCCAAGGGCTGGGAGGTCGAGAATGGCGTCCTGCATGTTGCCAAGGGTGGCGGCGGCGGCGACCTCATGACCGTCGAGCAGTTCTCCGACTTTGAACTCTCGCTGGAGTTCAAGTGTGACAAGTCCGCCAACAGCGGCATCATCTACCGCGTGACTGAGGCCAATGACGCCTCGTGGCAGTCGGGTCCTGAGTTTCAGGTGCTTGATGATGGCGGGTACGGTGCGAAGCCGGGTGATGCCCATGCCGCGGGCGCGCTGTACGACATGATCCCCCCGCCGGCCGACAAGACGTTCCACCCCTCGGGCGAATGGAACCAGGCCCGCATTCGCCTTCGCAATGGCCTGCTGCAGCACTTCCTCAACGGCCGCAAGATCGTGGAGTGCCGCACGGATGGTCAGGAATGGAAGGATCTGATCGCCAAGAGCAAGTTCAAGGCCTATCCGGGCTTCGGAATGGCTCCTGCTGGACACATCGCGCTCCAGGAGCATGGCGATAGCGTGTACTACCGCAACATCAAGGTGCGCGACCTCTCCAAGCCGATGCCCGGCGAACTTCCGCTCTTTGATGGCAAGGACCTCTCGAAGTGGACCTTCCACCTCAACGACAACGGGAAGATGGAGGACGTGTGGAGCATCGTTGACAATGTGCTGGTGTGCAAGGGCAACCCCATCGGCTACCTCCGGACGAAGGACAAGTTCACGAACTACGTGCTCAAGCTCGAGTGGCGCTTCAATCCCGTGACGAAGAAGGCGGGTAACAGCGGCGTGCTCCTCCGCACGCAGGAACCCGACAAGGTGTGGCCCAAGAGCATCGAGGCGCAGCTGCAGAGTGGCTCTGCCGGCGACTTCTGGAACATCGACTCGTTCACAATGACCACCGACGCGGCACGTCTCAAGGGTCGCAACACCAAGCACCTCCGCAGCAACGAGCAGCCCATCGGCGAGTGGAACGAATACGAGATCATCGTGAACAAGGGCGATGTGATTCTCAACGTCAACGGCGACACGCTCAACTCTGCCAGCGGCTGCGAGGAGATCGCCGGAACGATCTGTCTGCAGAGCGAAGGAGCGGAGATCCACTTCCGCAACGTCCGTATTGCCCCAATCGGCGGCAAGTGATCAGCAAACCAGATCGTCCGGGCCCGCGTTCCTCCACCGAAGGTGACCATGGTTGCCATTGTCTTTGCAGTCCTTGCAGGCTTGTGCTGGGGCGTGGGTGAGATCTTCACCAAGAAGGCCCTGAACACAGGCCAGGTCGGCCCGATGACCGTCCTGCTCGTGCGCACGCTCACCACACTCCCGCTCGCCGGGATCGCCTATTCCTTGTCGATGTCGATGTGGAAATGGGAGAAGCCGGGCTGGACGAGCAATGCAACGCCCCAGGTCTGGCTGATGCTCACGCTGGGCTCAGGACTTCTCGCGGGGTTTGCTGGCGTCTTCTTCTTCTACATGGGGCTCGCCTCGCCCGGAGGCGACATTTCGCGCATCCGCCCCATCGCCTTTGCCCTCTCACCTGCCACCGCGGTGGTTCTGGGATGGCTCGTGCTCGGCGAGGGAATGAGCACCCGCAAACTTGTTTCCTGCACGCTCATCATCATCGGAATCGTCATGCTCACCGGAGAGCACGGTTCGCATCCCCCAACGCCCGCGAACTCGCCAGACCAACCCACCAGAACTTCCGGGTGAGCGATCCACGCCACGTGCTCGCCGAATCAGGCCCGCAACCTGCGCCAACGTCTTTCTCCCAACGCACATCACTCACTGAGACTCACTCATGCCCAAGGCTTTCGACATCCGCGCCGAGCAGACTCTGTCAACCCTCAAGTCCGGCGGCCAGTTCAAGTACCTTCAGATGATCGAAGGGCCCATGGGCCCCACGGTGAAGATGCGCCGCTACGGCGAATGCCTCTGCTTCTGCTCCAACAACTACCTCGGACTGGCGAACAACCCCGAAGTGGTCGAGGCTGGCATCAAGGGCCTTCGCGACTTTGGTGCAGGCACCGCTTCCGTCCGCTTCATCTGCGGCACCTTCTCGCCCCACGAAACGCTCGAGAAATCCATCGCTCGATACATGGGCACCGAGAGTGCCTACACGTTCGTCTCGGCATGGACGGCAGCCGAAGCACTCTTCCCGACGCTCAGTGAACCCGGCGACATGATCATCTCCGATGAGTTGAATCACGCCTGCATCATCGATGCCATCCGCCTGACCACCGTCATCAAGAAGGGCGTTCACAAGTCGGTCTACAAGAACAACCTGCTCACCGGGCCCGGCTCATTGCAGGAAGCACTCCAGAAGGCACGGGCCAACCCCGAAGTCACCGGCCAGATCTGGGTTGTCACCGACGGCGTCTTCAGCATGGAAGGCTCGATCGGCGACCTGGCCACCATGCGCCGACTCTGCGATGAGTACGACGCGATGCTGATCGTCGATGACAGCCATGGCCACGGAGTCATGGGAGCCACCGGCCGCGGCACCCACGAGCACTTCGGCATGATCGATTCCCTCGAACAGCGCCAGGCCGCGGACGAAGCCCGCGCCCGCGCCATGCAGGAATCAACTCTCACCACCATCATGCGCTCTGCGTTGCAGCCCAACCGCGTCGACATCTTCACCGGCACGCTGGGCAAGGCTCTGGGCGGCGGCGCTGGCGGATTCGTTGCCGCCAGCCAGAACGTGATCGACATGCTCATCCAACGCGGCAGGCCGACGCTCTTCAGCAACGCCCTCCCCGTCACCGTCGCCTGCTCGGCCAACAAAGCCATCGAAATCCTGCTCAAAACACCGTCGCTCGTGCAGACTCTCCGCGACAACTGCGCCTACGCCCGCAAGAGCATCCGCGCGGCAGGCTTCGAAGTCATCGAGTCCCCCACCGCCATCTGCCCCATCATCGTCCATGACACCGCCAAGGCGATCGCCATGAGCAAGCGGCTGCTCGAGCTCGGTGTCTTCGTGATCGGCTTTGGCTTCCCCGTTGTGCCCGAGGGCCACGCCCGCCTGCGCGTTCAGATCTCCGCGGCACACACGACCGAACACATCGATCGCCTCGTCGCCGCCCTCCGCAAGCTCTGACACCACGACCGATCTTCGCCGTCACGCCCGGCACGCCGCGCCGGGTGAATCCACGGCCCGGTTCGCTCGAACTGAACGACGTGGACCACTGGCTCCCATCCTCGAACCAAACCTGTGAGGCCTCGCCGGGCCACGAGCTCGCTCGCGCCCAGCAGCGGCGAGATGGTGCCGCCATGAATCCGTCCACGCGGCTGAGTGAGCGGCTCTCCGGCCACGCTTGCCGCCGCTTCGGCCCATTCGCAATGGCTCCATTGCCATCACACACCACTTTCGGATGAATCGTCCATGCGTCCACTGATCTGGCTGCGTTCTGACCTCCGCACCGACGACAACACCGCGCTTTCCCACGCAACCCAAAGCGCAACGCGCGGGGCCATCGCACTCTTCATCATTTCACCCGGTGAGTGGCGAGCCCACGACTACGCACCCGCTCGCATCGATCTGATGATCCGTACGCTGGCGGAACTGAGCCGCGAACTCGAGAAGCTGAACATTCCGCTGCTCATCCGCACCGCTCCGGTACCCGGCGATGTGCCGGGGCTGGTCGAGAAGATCTGCCGCGAGCATGAGTGCGATGTCGTGTTCTTCAACCGCGAGTATGAAGTCAACGAATCCCGCCGCGATGCACAGGCAACGGAGCTGCTCCGAAGCAAGGGACGTTCCGTAAGCGCGTGGGACGACCAGTCGGTCGTCGCCCCCGGCGAACTTCGCACCGGAGAGGGTCGGTATTACACCGTTTTCACGCCCTTCAAGAAGACATGGATCAAGCACATGATGGCGATGGGTGGCATCACATCGGTGCCCGCACCCAAGCGCCAACCACAGATCGCTCTTGCGCCGGATCCGGTTCCCACACTGGTGCCTGGGTTCGAAACACCCGAGTCGATCAGTTCCCGCTGGCCTGCGGGCGGTGCACACGCGCTCAAGCGGCTCGCGACATTCATCGCTCAACGCGGCAACGACTACAAGGCCCAGCGCGATTTTCCCGCCACCGATGGCACCAGTGCCCTCTCCCCCTATCTGGCCATCGGAGCCATCTCGCCACGTCGCTGCATCACTGCCGCGGCGACCGCCAATACACGCGGCAGCAAATCCCCCTTTGATTCCGGCAGCGAAGGGCTGATCACCTGGATCAGCGAAGTCATCTGGCGCGAGTTCTACATTCACATCACCGTGGGGTTCCCCCGCGTCTGCATGCACCGGGCTTTCCAGCCGGCCACGGAATCAATCCAGTGGCAAGACCAGCCCCGCCACTTCGAAGCCTGGTGCCAGGGCCGGACCGGCGTTCCAATCGTGGATGCAGGCATGCGTCAGCTCCTGACGACCGGGTGGATGCACAACCGCGTGCGCATGGTCACCGCGATGTACTTCTCCAAGAACCTCTTCCTCAACTGGCGTCTGGGCGAACGGTTCTTCATGAAGCACCTGATCGATGGATTCCTCGCCAGCAACAACGGCGGCTGGCAGTGGTCCGCCTCCACCGGGACTGACGCCGCGCCGTACTTTCGAATCTTCAATCCAGTCAGCCAGAGCGAACGCTTCGATCCCAGCGGTGATTACATCCGCACGTACATCCCCGAACTGCGCAGCCTCAGCTCCGATGCCATTCACGCGCCGTGGACGCTGCCCCCGCTGGCGCTCACTCGCCTTGACTACCCCGCGCCACTGGTCGACCTGAGCAGCAGCCGCCAAGCCGCCATCGAAGCTTTCCGGGTCATCAAGCAGGGATGAGTCCCCCGCAACCCAATTCCTGACACTTGCCGCACACACCACGAACAGTCTCCGCCACCTCCGCTGGAAATGCCACCACCCGTGAATTTCACCGAATCTCATTGGTTCCTTGAGTGATTCTTAATAACCTGTTCGGGACAACTTCGCGGCGACTTCGGCTACATTGACGCTGTGGGACACGCGCGGACATCCAATCCTGCCACCCTTCAGGGAGCCACACCGAGCCCCGCGGCGGTCCTCCGTTCCCGCGCGGCCCAGTTCGCGACCCTCATCGGCCGCATCCTGAGCGCCGGAAACACCATTGAAGCCTCACAGGTCCACAAGCTGCGTGTACTCGCTCGACGCTTGCGTGTCGCCCTGAAAGTGCTCACGCCTCCGGGTCAGGAATCGCTCGCCCGCAAGCTGCACAAGCAATCCGGAAAGCTCCGCAGCGAAGCCGGTGGCATTCGCGACTGCGATGTGCACCTTGAGTTGCTTCATGCGCTCAGCGCAGCTCCGCGAACCCGGCGCCCGGCCGGCATCGCAGATGCCCAGTTGCTCGTCACTTCGGATCGCGAGCATCTGGTCACTTCCCTCCAGCAACGACTCCAGGCATTCAAGCAGCGCCAGTTCCTCAAACTCGCCGAGCAGCTCGCTTCGCACATCGAAGACCACCATCAGGCGAACCCCGACGATGCCGCATCCACGGCCGCATTGCGGGCCAGACTCGTCTTCGAGCAGCTTCGCACCATCGCCGCAAGTTCGCCTTCGACCCCCGAAGCATTCCACCGCCTTCGTCTCGCCGTCAAGGCCTTCCGATATGCTCGCGAAGCACTCGCTACCGCCGGATCTGGAAAGACCCCGCACGCCGCGGCCCTCGCTGACATCCAGACCCGATTGGGGGACCTCAACGATGTTGCAACCCTGGCCGATCGCCTCGACCGATACGCCTGCCACATCGACGCACAGCACGCTTCGGAACTGCTCCCGGCCACCAGGCACCTTCGTGATTCACTGCGCTCCCTGAGCCACGGATTCTCCGCCGTCTTCCAGTCACGTGCAGCACAGTTCGGTGACTGGTGGCAGACCATGTACGGACATGGCGACTCCATCGCGCAGCTCGCCCCCGACATTCCGCTCCAGGCTCCCACGTCACAGCGAGAATTCAGCATGATCAGCCCCGATCTGAGCGAGGAAGCATCCAGCGAACCACCTTCAAAGAGCGGCCATCACGACGATGTCCCCACATTGCCCCGCCGCACCACCATCGCTTCACCGCGATCACAGGCAGCTCACGCCGATCTCTGGCTTGCGGGCAAGGTGGTCGCGGTCATCGACATCGGCAGCAACAGCATCCGCTTGCTCATCGTCGAACTCATCGATCAACTCTCATGGAAAGTCCTGCATCAGGACCGGTCCATGACGCGTCTGGCTCACGGTCTGGTCGACAACAACCGCCTCTCGGATGAGGCTGTCACCCGCTCCATCGATGCCATCGCCAGATTCGCTCAAGCCGCCCGCGATCGCCGCTGCTCTGTGCTGGCCGCCTTCGCCACCGCAGCCGTGCGAGATGCCACCAACGGCCGCGAGTTCATGACTCAGGTCACGGAACGATGCGGCGTCGATGTCCGCCTCGTTGCAAGCGATGAAGAAGGCAAGTTGACATTCGAAAGTGTCGCCCGTGTCTTTGATCTTTCGAGTGAGCCAGTGGCCGTCGCTGATCTTGGCGGCGGAAGCCTTGAAGTCCTTCACAGCCGCCGCGGCGTCATCACCGCCAACGCCTCGATGCCCCTGGGTGCCGTCCGCGTCACCGAGCGATACACCCCCGCTGAACCCGGTGCGACCACCGACAGCCGCCGGCTCCGCCGCGGTGTGCGCCGCGTGCTCGAAGAGAACCTCTCGGTCCCGCGTAAAGCACCCCGCCTGCTGATCGGCTGCGGCGGCACCTTCACCACCATCGCCACACTCGCCGCCGCGGCACGCGGGACGCCCATCGATCGCCCCGATGTCTCGCTTGCCTCAGTTCCGCCCATCTCCCGCCGCGAGATCAAGGAACTCTCCCATCAACTCGCTGCGATGACCGACGAAGAGCGAGCTCGCGTTCCCGGCCTCCCCGCCGACCGCACCGACATCATCGTCGCCGGCGTCACCACCGTTGAACTGCTGATGAAGCATCTGGGCTGCGAACACCTGTGTGTTCATTCAGGCGGGATCCGCGAGGGTCTTGTGCTCAAGATCATCGGCGAGCTGCTCGCACCTGAAGCACCACGCACGAGTCCATCCCTGCTGCTTCAGGAGGCCCGCGAACTTGCAGTACGCTGCGGCTACGAACGACGCCACAGCGAACACGTCGCCACGCTTGCTGGCCAGCTTTACGATGCACTGCTCTCGAGCCACATGCTCCGCGATCTGGGCTCGACGCCGATGGAACGGGCCATCCTCGAAGCCGCGGCAGTGCTGCACGATGTTGGCATGCTTGTCTCCTACAAGGGCCACCACCGCCACTCCTGCAACATCGTCCTCAACAACGGACTTTCACACATCGCCCCGGACATCGTCCGGCACCTCGCGCTGATCTGCCGTTATCACCGCCGCCGCGGACCCTCGACCAGACACGCTCTCTTCGCAGGGCTCCCCGCCGCGGAGCAGAATCTGGTCACGCGCCTTGCCGCGATCCTCCGTGTGGCCGATGGTCTTGACCGCTCCCACGCGCAGCTCGTGCGCTCGCTTCGCATCAATCCAGGCAAGCGAACGCTGCGGATCGAGTGCGAGACCGATGGCGTCGAGATCGCACCTGAACAGGAAGCGGCGATGGACAAGGCCGATGTGCTTGCTCGCCTCATCGGACTTTCGGTCGACATCATCGCCACGGGCGATGGCCCCGACCGCGATGGACGCCACGCCTGACGCCCGCGGCACGGTTGGAGCACGCCCCTTCGACCAGGGTTCTACCCTGCGTCCATGATTCACAGCGCCCTCCCCGTTGTCGCCGCGATGCTCGTCGCAGCCTGCGCCGCTCCACTGCCTGCCAGCGAGCCCTTCTTTCCGGGCGCGACCTACGACACCGCCATCACGCATCCCGACAAGCTTCTGGGCTTCGAGACCGGTACTCGTCCGGCGAACCACGCCCAGATCGAAGCCTGCATGAAGGCCTGGGCCAGCACGCCCCGAAGCCGGCTCTTTGAGTACGCCAAGAGCCACGAAGGAAAGACGCTCTACTACCTGGCCATTTCCTCCGCGCGCAACATTGCCCGCCTCGATGCCATCAAGTCCGACCTCGCTTCGCTGGCCGACCCTCGCAAGGTCTCCGCAGCCCAGGGAGATCAGCTCGCAGCCACACTCCCCGCCGTCGCATGGATGGCATATGTGATCCATGGCGATGAAGTCTCCGGATCCGATGCCTCGCTGATCATGGCCCACCACCTGATCGCGAGCACCGATCCTGCCGTTGAAGCGATGCTCGAAAACCTCGTCGTCATCATCGACCCTCTGATGAACCCCGACGGCCGCGATCGCTACCTGAGCCAGCTCGCCAACGACCGTACCACGCAGCCGAATGTCGATGACCAGTCAGTCCTGCATTCTCGCCCCTGGCCCGCAGGCAGAACCAACCACTACCTGTTTGACATGAACCGCGACTGGATTCTGGGCACCCAGCCCGAATCACGCGGCAGAATCGCCGCCATCGGCTCCTGGCACCCCCACCTCCTCATGGAAAGCCACGAGATGGGCTCTCAGGACACGTTCCTCTTCAGCCCGCCGCGTGAACCCGTCAACCCAAACCTCGCGCCCACCATGCGCAAGTGGTGGGATGTCTTCGGCAACGATCTTGCCACCTCATTCGATGCCCATCAGTGGCGCTACTACCACGGAGAGTGGAACGAAGAGTGGTACCCCGGCTACAGCAGTGCATGGGCGGGTTACCGCGGCTGCATCGACATCCTCTTCGAACAGGCCAGCATCGCCACCGATGGTGTCAAGAAAGCCAGCGGCATCATCGAGACCTACCGCGAGTCGGTCCACCACCAGCTCGTCGGCTCGATGAGCAACATCCAGACCCTCGCGCGACATCGTCAGGACGTCCTCAAGGACTACCTCGCGCAGCGCCGGTATGCCGTCGCCGCCGACAGCAGCTTCGCCAACCGAACGTTCGCGATTCCAGTAACCGCCAACTCAACGCGCCTTCGAGAGTTGGTTGATCTGCTCCGTCTTCAGGGCTTTGAGCTCTTCGTGAGCCAGCAGGAACTCACCGCAAGCGGCAAGGACCAGCTCGGGCAGGAAGTGCAGAATCTCAAGCTGCCCGCCGGAACGATCCTCATTCCCAATCGCCAGCCCGAAGCACGTCTCCTGGCGGCGATGCTCGAGTTCGACACGCGAATGACCCCCGAGTTCCTGCAGGAAGAACGCCGCGAGTTGCTTCGGTTCGGTCGCTCCAGGCTCTACGACATCACCGGCTGGAGCATCTCCATGCTTCACGACCTTCCCGCCTATGAGCTTGCGCTCACGCTTCCTGCCGATGCCACTCCGTATACATCCGCTCCCAACGCTCCGGCGAGCCTGCCTGCTGCGGCACCGACGGCATGGTTGATCGATGGTCAGGATGATGCCAGCGTCGCCGCCGCGGCACAGCTCATGGAACGCGGGGTCACCTGCCGCGTGATCAACAAGCCCACGATCCTGGGCACCACGCGCCTCTCACGTGGCAGCGTCGTCGTCGCGCAGGCTGACAACTCGATGGCCGCGGCTGACATCCTCACGCATCTCAAGGCCGTTGCTGAACACACGGGTGCGCAGCCCATCGCCGCAACAACCGGGCTTGGCACGGGCGATGCTCCCGATATCGGCGGCGAGCATTTCGTCCTGCTCTCACGGCCGCGCATTGCCATCGTGACGCGCGAGCCCATCGAAACCTATGCCTTCGGCGAAGCATGGCATCAGATCGATCACTCGCTTCGGATTCCTGTCACCAATCTCGATGCGACGGGCCTGAAGCAAGGGGCGGACCTGCGCCGCTACAACGTCCTAGTCGTCCCCACCGGTGGCGGCACCGTCATCAAGGACAATCTCGAATCGATCAAGGCCTGGGTCAACGCGGGCGGCACGCTCGTGGCCATGGCCGACGCGGCGGCGGCCGTTGCGACCGAATCAGCAGGTCTGGGTTCAACGCGGCTCCTCAGCGATGTCGTGACGAAACTTGAACCCTTCGCAGCGGCGATCTCTCGCGAATGGGAAGGCCGCCGCGGCACCATCGACCCCGCAGCCGTCTGGACCCACACCGCACCCACGGTGATCTCGTTCCCCTGGACAGCCGCGGAGGAGCCCGCCAAGCCTTCTGAAGATGAAGCCAAACGGCGCGACCAGTGGCGTTCCATCTTCATGCCCACCGGTGCCATCGTCGCCTCACGCGTCGACGACCGTCACTGGCTGACGGCAGGTTGCCGCGAGTACCTGCCTGTGATCGCTCGTCAGGGTCCGGTGCTGATGAGCGCCCAGGGCGCCGAAGCACCCGTTCGCTACGGCCTCTACGCGCCCAAGCCAGCTGCAGCCCCCAAGACCCAATCGGCTCCGGCCACAGCGCCTTCCGAATCGAAAGAGCAGGGCAAGGCCGGGTCAGACTCCACAACCAAGCACCCGCAACCGACGCACTGGGCCATGATGCCGCCGGACCAGGAACTTCGCATGCGCATGAGCGGCCTGCTCTGGCCTGAAGCTTCGGAGCGACTCGCCCACAGCGCGTATGTCACGGTGGAACGAGTTGGCAGCGGCCAGGTCATTCTCTTCGCCGACACCCCCAACTTCCGCGGCACCTCCAAAGGCACCATGCGTCTGTTCTCCAATGCCGTGGTATTCGGACCGGGTATGGGGGCCGCCCCAGCCGTTCCTCTTCGGCATCATGCCGAATAATGCCAACGGGCCCCGTTCGCCATGGGGTCGCGTGCGAATACCCCTGAGTGCAGTTCCCGTCTCGAAACCTTGGTACACCCCGTTGAGCGAGCCTGGCCATGAAACGCGTCACCAGTCTGATCTGCCTGAGCCTCCTGGCACTCGGAGCTGCGGCTGCGTTCGGTCAAACCGCGGTTCCGGACAAGCACGCTCCACAACCGGCCAGCCAGTCACCGCCGGTGAAGATGCGGGCGACGCTGGGCATCGTCGCCGCGGCGGGCGAAGATGGTTCGCATATCGCAGCACAGTTCATTCGAGAAGCCGCGGCGAGATCCATCGAACTGGTGCAAGCCGACACCGCCATCCGTGAGAAAGGCCAGATCGAAGCCTGCCGCGACCTCATCGCCCGCAAGGTCAAGATGGTGATTGTCTTCCCGGAATCAGAATCAGGCTGGGAGACACTGCTCGCCGAGGCCCACGCCAGCGCCATCCCGATCATCGCGATCAACCGCCCGATCCAGTGCAGCAATGAGAAGCACAAGCCAGTGCTGATCATTCCCGACTTCGAACAGCAGGGGCTGCTTGCCGCCAAGTGGATCGTCAAGATTCTCAAAGGCACCGGCGGCGTCCTCGAGATCAGGGGCGTCGAAGGCAGCACTCCGAGCATTGAGCGGCAGTCCGGTTTCATGGCACAACTGGGTCGCAACCGGAAGCTTGAGCCACTCGGTTCCATCGGACAACGCAGCGATGATGCCGCGTTGCGTTCAAGGCTCGACGATCTCCTGGCCACCAGAGGCGAGAAACTGCGTGCCATCTTCACGCACGATGCGCGTGGAGCTCGCGTAGCGGCTGCCGCGATTGCGGCCTCCACGCTCCCCGAGAAGGATCGCATCGGCATCATCGCAATCGACAGCGGCGAAGGACTCACCGGAGTCTTCAAAGCCAGTGCACCGGGAGCCTCTGTTGAGTGCGAACCCAACGCAGCACGCGTGCTGCTCGATGCCGTCGATCGCGCATTGCTGGGTGATCCGCTGCCGCCGGTGATTCCGCTCCGCAGCGTCGTCATCGAACGTCACGCGCCAGCCGCGCCGGCAACGCCGCCCCAGCCCCGGAGCGACAAGTAACGTGCCCGCATCCATGGATTCACCACAGAGCACGCTCGACCTCTCCACGCTGAGTTGGACGCTCACTGGCACGCGCTCCACGCAGGCACCTGAGTCCAATCCGGGTCCCCACAGCATCGGACCACTCCCAGCCCGGTTGCCGGGCTGCGTGCACACGGTACTCATCGCGGCGGGAGTGATTGGCGACCCGCGTACAGGGTTTCACGAACTCACTCAGCAATGGGTTGGTGTGACTGATTGGGTCTACAGAGCCACATTCAACCTCGATGCCGCAAGCGTCAGGCATGCCATCCACGAACTGGTTCTCGATGGACTCGATACCGCCGCCACCATCCGCATCAACGGCACCATCGCGGGCCAGTGTTTCAATGTCCACCACGAGCACCGCGTTTCGATCGGCAGCCTCATCCGCGAAGGGCTCAACGAGATCGAGATCTGCTTCGCTGCCCCGCTGTGCGAGATCCGCACGCTCGAACAGAGCCTCGGCGCACGCCCGGTGAATGGAGACTGGGACCCGTTCATCTTCATGCGCAAAGCTGCATGCAACTTCGGCTGGGACTGGGGGCCCAAAGTCGCCACCTGCGGCATCTGGAAGCACTGCCGGATCGAGTCGCGTTCGACCCCGCGCATTCACTCGGTGCGCCCGCGTCTGCGGCTCACTGACGCGGATCGATGGCAGGCGCAGATCGATGTCAGTGTTGCCGATCTTCCGGCGCAGACTTCACTGCGACTGCGAGCCACCATCAATGGTGGCGTCGAAACAGCGGAGGTCTGCACGCTGGCTTTCTCGGCTCCGCCAACGGCAACCGCCCCGGCCTGCCCCCAGCAGTGCCTCACGCTGCACATCGAGAATCCCGCTCGCTGGCACCCCCGTCGTCACGGTGCCGCGGCGTGCTACCGCCTCACCGTCGAACTCATCACAGCCGATGGCACCCCACTCTCGACATGGCAGCGCCTGATTGGCTTCCGCGATCTGAAGCTGGACACGGCGCCCGATCCATCCGGCAGCGGACGCCCCATGACGTTCATCGTCAACGGGCAACCCGTCTTCTGCATTGGCGTCAACTGGATCCCTTCGGATCTGCTCCCAGGCCTTGAAGAAGTCTCGCCACTGGGCACACCCACACTCAAGGCTTTGCTCGACCGCTGCATCGAAGCCAACTGGAACATGATCCGCATCTGGGGCGGAGGCACCACGGAGTCGGACGCCTTCTACGAATGGTGCGATGCGCACGGGGTCATGATCTGGCAGGACTTCATGTTCGCTTGCGCGATGTACCCGGAAGAACCTCCCTTTCCGGCGCTTGTCGAAGCTGAAGCACGGGCTCAGGTGACACACCGTGCCAGCCACCCGAGCATCGTCCTCTGGTGCGGCGGCAACGAGTGCATCTGGGGGTACGAAAGCTGGGGATGGAAGCAGCGGCTGCTGCCCGGTCAGTCATGGGGTGCGGGCTTCTATCACACGTTGCTGCCGCGGATTGTGGAAGAACTCGATCCGACCCGCCCCTACTGGGCCAACAGTCCCTGGTCCGGCGACGAACAACTTCATCCCAACGACGCCGCACACGGCGATCGCCACACGTGGGAAGTCAAACTCGAAGACTATCGCACGGTTCCCTCGCGATTCTGCAGCGAGTTCGGCCACCAGTCTCCCTCGGCGCTATCGACGCTGCGTGCAGCGCTCAGCGAAGCTGATCTCCAGATCGGCAGCAAGGCGATGGAGCATCGCCAGCGTGGGCCAGGTGGAAACGCGGCACAGTACGACCAAGTGCTGTCACTCTGGTACGCCGGCGCGGCGAACTATCAGGAATGGCACTATCAGGCTCAGATGATGCAGGCCCGGGCGATGCAGATTGCCTTTGAAAGTTGCCGCGTGAATGCGCCGCAGTGCATGGGAGCACTCGTCTGGCAGCTCAACGATGTCTGGCCGGGCCTCACGTGGTCGCTCGTCGATGTCCGGGGCATTCCGAAGCTCGCATTCACCGCGAGTCTGCGTGCCGCCTCCCCCACGCTCATCGTGCTCGATGGGCTCCCCAACTCGCCCGCAGTGGCCGCCGCGGCGTTGAACGATACCGACGAAGTCTACCGCCCCAAGGTTCGGCTGCTTCGCCTCTCAAGCCGCGGCGAAGTCATTGCTTCGTTTCGCATCTGCCCCAAAGTCGGCCCCCGTAGCGTCTGCAGGTTCTCACAGCTCGATGCTGTACTGGGCCCCCTCGCGCAGGATGAGTACTACGCAGCCGTGCTTGAAGACGGGTCGCAGACCCCAGCGATCTGGATGCCCGTCAAGGACCGTACCTTCGCCTATCAACCGCCACGCATGAGCGTTGAGATCGATGGCGCAACGCTCCGGCTCCTCGCCCAGGTGCTTATTCGCGATCTGGTACCACTCGACGAATCGCTGCGTCAGAAGACTCCATGCCTCTGGCCTGCCACGCTCCTCCCCGGCGACACGCTGGACCTCCCACGCGAAATGACCCCGTCAGCTTTGACCGATTCAAGCGGTGTGCTCCATCGCTCGGCGTGGATGTGCGCAAACTGGTTCGCGGATGCGTTGCAAGCCTGAGGGCCGCTCAGCTCTCCTTGCCACCCTGACTCGCCACGCCTTCAACAAAGAGCCTGCGTGCCAGGATGTAGAGCACCAGCACTGGCACGACGACGATGCAGCTTGCCATCATGACCAGGTTCCACGGAACGCCCCCGTGCTGGCTCTGGTACATCTGCAGACCCAGCGAGAGCGTGTACTGCTCATCGCGATTGAGAAACAGGAGCGGGCCCAGGAAGTCATTCCAGACCGCGACCGCCTGCATGAGGGCGACGACCGCAAGTGCCGGAGTGCTCAACGGAAGGATGATGCGAAAGAAGATCCCGATGTGTGAACAGCCGTCGATGCGTGCCGCCTCATCCAGTTCACGCGGGATGTTCATGTAGAACTGTCGCAGCAGGAAGACGCTGAACGCGCCGGCGAACCACGAAGGCAGCCACAGTGGCAACAGCGTCCCGATCATCCCCAGATGCTTGAAGAGCAGGAACTGCGGGCTCATCAAGACCGCCTGCGGGATCATCAGCGTCAGCAGCACGAGTCCAAAGAGCAGGTTCCTGCCGGGGAACGTAAGGCGTGCAAATCCATACGCCGCGACCGCGCTTGAAAGCGTCATGCCCACCACGCTGAGGACTCCGACAATCAGCGTGTTGCGCAAGTACGTCGGAAAGTCGGCCTGCGGGCTGTTCCAGACTTCAAGGAAGTTGCTCTGGGCCGACTGCCAGAGCATCGCCCAGTACTCAGGACTCAGCAGACTCAGAGACTGCCCATCTCGCTCGAAGCTCGGCAGCGGCGAGGCACCACCGCCCGAAGCCTGATCCGCAGGCTTGGATGCCACACCGATCATCCATAGCAGCGGCACCGCGTAGCCAATGGCGACGAGTGCCATGAGGGCCCAGAGCATCCCACGCGACCACCTGGAACCGTTGGTCCCTGATGCACCAGCAGAAGTTGGCACGTTCTTCTGCATCAAGCTCCTCGGTAATGCACCACACGCTTGGAAAGCACCACCACCGCACCAGCCAGCAGCAGCGTGATCAGGATCTGCACCCACGCCAGCGCACTGGCATAGCCCATGCGGCCGAACTCAAAGGCGGTCTTGTAGACGTACATGGAGTAAGTGAGCGTTGCGTTGTCGGGTCCGCCGCGGGTCATGATCATCGGCGGCGCAAGCACCTGAAGCGACCAGATCACCGACATGATCCCGTTGAACAACAGCGCGGGCGAGATCATCGGCAGCGTCACGTGCACGAACCGCCGGATCGCTCCCATCCCGTCAATCTTCGCCGCCTCGTACAAGGCCGTAGGCACTTCCTTGAGTGCCGCTGCACAGACCAGGAGCGGACTGCCGATCACCCACACCCCCATCACCACCATCGTCGGCAGCGCGGTCGATCGTTCACCAAGCCAGTTTGGTCCGGAGATTCCGACCGCCGCGAGCAGCGCGTTCACGAGTCCGTAGCCAGGATTGAGCAGCCAGAGCCAGACAACGCAGTTGGCGACGACCGGCACCAACGTCGGCAGAAAGACCAGCGACCGAACCAGCGTCGCACCGCGCAGCTTCTGCTCGAGCAACACCGCAATCAACACGCTGACGCACGTGCTCAGCGTCACCGCCAGCAGTGCGTACAGCCCTGTGTTGCGCATCGCCACCAGCAAGAGCCTATCGCCCAGCAGTTCGTGGTAGTTGTCAAGCCCGACCCAGACCGGCGAATCCACCAGCGCGTAATCCGTCAGGCTGTAGTAGATGCTCATCGCCATCGGCCAGAGCAGGAAGACCATGCAGCCGATCAGCCACGGGCTCACCCAGGCAAGGCCCACCAGCAGTTCTCGTACGCGTCGACTCACGCGCCGACCCTCCCGGCTGTCGCGCCACCACCGCCGCGGCGATCCCTGAGCATCGCATCCCGATCCAGCATCGCCTGCACTCGCGTATGCGTCTGCTGGCAGAGCGCCTCCACATCATCACCCTTCCACGCGGCATCGAACACACCCTCCGTCAGGTGCGCATAACTCTTCCACACCGTCGTCTGCGGCAGAATGCTCACACGCGCCGACCTCGCGATCTGATCGTGCACATGCACATACTTGTTCGGGTGCCCCGTGCGGAACGCCTCACTGCACGCCATCAGCGGCGAACTCTTCGTGTGCTCGCGGGCCAGTTGCTCCTGCACCTGCTGCGACTGCGTGTACTTCACGAACTCAAAGGCCGCTTCAGGATTCTTCGCCCCGCGCGGAATGATCAGCACATCGGCCTCGACCATCCCCAGAGGCTGACCAGGCTCAAGCAACGAGGCATCCACCGGCAGCGGTGCCGCGGCGTACTCGAGCGTCGGGTTATACCGATTGATGAAGTTCGCAAGCCACGGCCCCTGCGCAATCATCGCCACCCGCCCCGAAATGAACGGGTCCTGCTCGCTGTGATAGCTCCGGTCCACCGCCGTGCCGAAGGCTCGCGTCTGCTGCGCGCCCAGCTTGGCCGGGAAACTCCGCACCCACTGATAGGCGCGAGTACACTCCGGACGGTCAAACGTACTCCGGTTCGCCGCGGCGTCGTACAGCGTCGATCCGAACAGAATCGGCCACGTATACGGCCACCACGTCGGCAAGTTCGGCAGAAACCCCGCCAACTCAATCTGCCCGCCCGCTCCCGTCCGAGTCAGACGCTGGGCGACTTCCTCGAGCTCCTGCACCGTCCGTGGCGGCGCGTCAGGATCAAGCCCCGCCTCCCGGAAGATCGCTCGGTTGTAGTAGAGTGCCAGCGTATAGATCGATGTCACGCCCGCAATCAGCTTCCCGCGGAAACTGAGCAGGTTGCGCACCGAAGGGATGTACGCCAGCGGATCGATCCCACCGAACTCTTCGAGGGGAATCGCCGCTCCGCTTTGCGCATACTGCGGCACGTTGTAGCTGAACACGCCGCAGACATCAGGCGGATCTCCCCCACCGATCGCCACCACCGCCTTCGTATCAATCTCACTCACCGGCGTTCGGCGCACAAAGATCCGGGACTGCGATGCATTGAACTGATCGACGACGCGCTGGATCGATTCGCCCTCGGGCCCGGTCCACTTCTCCCAGTAGTCGATCACGGTACGACCAGCCGGAATGTTCACGCGCGAACGGGGTGTCCGCGGCCACATCGCCACGGCGGCCCCCAGGCCCGCAGCCGTCCACCCCGCCGTCAGGAGGGCACGCCGGCTCAGAGATGTTCGCTGCCCTTCAGGCTCCATGCGTGATCGCCATGCAACCGATCCATGCCTTCAACGCCGCACGCGCCGTTCACTGACCTCCAACCAGAGGCTGACGCTTGAGGCCCGGCCCCTGCATGTCGGCCTTGAGGCTGAATCCGCCAGAGTTCTCGAAGAACTTCACCTCAAAGCGATGAACGCCCGCCGCGAGGGCGACATCGCCCTGCCGCTCCTGGAAACTATGAGGCGTGTCGTTGTCCACCACGAGTGAGTTATTGATGGAGAGCGTCGAGCCATCGTCCGACCCGAGGAAGAAGCGGTAGACGCCATCGGCCGGAACATGAATCCAGCCACTGAAGGTGAAGCCGAACTGTGAATCACGCTGGCGCAGCGCCAAGTCCAGCGACTGGGTCTTGCCCTTCTTCACCGGCTTGGCGGCAACCATCTCAGCGACCGTCTTGAACGTCCCTTCGTAGTACGCGAACTCAACATCCTTCGTGAAGTGGCTCCCATCAGCGGCCTTGGCCGGCGTGGCGAGCGTGAAGACCGACTTCGCACTCGGGCTCACCGCGCGCTGCCCGCGGAAGCTCCGCGCCGTCACGGTCGTCGTCTTCTCGATTGTCAGCGAGGTGCCCTTTGCCGATTTCTCCGTCGGCTCGCTCCCATCGGTCGTGTAACGAATGTCAACGCCCTTCTGCAGCGAAGCCAGCGACACCGTGGCCTTGCCCACGAAGATCGCCGCATCGCTTGTGATGCTGGGCGCAATGCCCACATCAGGCACACCCTTCACATCGAGCGCAATCACCGTGTCGTGCGGGTTCGCCGCGTTCTTCTGTGCGTGGATCACCACTTCCGTGCCATCACCGCTGCTCCACTTGCTCGCAGGCTCGCCGCCCAGCACCTTCGCTCCGATCACATCGTTGAGCAAACCGGGCACGCGAATCACACCATCGGCCGGCCAGTTGAAGACATGCAGGTAGAGCCGCGTCACGTTGTTGGGCATCGCCCGCATCGTGCACGCACCCCAGGGCGAGACCTCAAAGGGGCTCGCCTGCGTGCCCTTGATCGAATCACCGTTCACCCGCATCCACGCGCCTACTTCCGCCAGTCGCTGCATGCTCTCTGCGGGCACCGATCCATCACCCGCGGGGCCGATGTTGAGCAGGAAGTTGCCTCCCTTGCCCGCGATGTCCGCCAGCTTGCGGATGAGGTCGGAGGTGGGCTTGAAGTCCTTGTCCACCGCATTGAAACCCCAGTGACCGTTCATCGTCATGCACGTTTCCCACGGCAGATCGCGAATCACGCCCGCAGGGATCTCCTGCTCGGGTGTTGCGTAATCGCCCAGCATGCCACTGGCCCGATCGAGCCCGTAGTTGCCACCCGCACGACCCACGCGGCTGTTGATGATGATGTCGTTCTGCAGCCCGCGCACGAACTTGTACAGATCATCGCCCCGGGCATCCGTCCAGTTGTGCTCCCACTGCCCGTCAAACCAAAGCACCCCGATGGGACCGTAGTTGGTCAGCAGTTCCGTGAGCTGCCCCTTCATGAAGGCCACATATCGCTCGAAGTCCGCGCCCGCGGGCGACCACTGCTCCCACTCGCGGCGAGGAATGTAGTCGGGGTGGTACCAGTCCATGATCGAGTAGTACCAGCACATCTTCAGGCCCTCTTCCTTGCAGGCCTGCGCCAGATCCTTCATGATGTCCTTGCCGTACGGAGTCGACATCACATCCCACTCCGACACCTTCGAGTCAAAGAGCGCAAAGCCCTCGTGGTGCTTGGTCGTGATGCAGATGTAGCCCATCCCCGCATCCTTCGCGGCACGCGCAATCGCCTTCGCATCGAACTTCACCGGATTGAACGTGGGCAGAAGCTTCTCGTACTCCTCACGCGGAATCTGCGCCGTCGTCCGGATCCACTCCGCATGGCTCGTCTTGTCCTTCCACTTGCCCTCGAGCGTCGAATAGAGGCCAAAGTGAATGAACATGCCAAACCTCGCCTCCTTCCACCAGTCCAGCCGGCGGTCGGGCTCGACCGCCGCGGCTGCAGAGGCCGGGGCCTCAGGCTTCGTCTGGGCCTGAGCCAACCCACCCGGAATTCCCCCCGCGGCAAAGAACACCGATGAGGCGGCAGCGAGAACGGCGCGATGCGTGTGCTTCATACACGCACGATATCGCCTCTGGCGACAATTGCAAGAACAAATTCCAGCCCCTTCCCACCCCTTGCTCTACCCTCTCCTGACTCACTCGCCCAGCCCCCTCCCCCGATGATCGCCGGCATCTCCGATTCCCCGCTCCCCACCCTCCCCGAGCAACTGCTCCCGGCCTCGGTGATCGCTCGGCTTGATCGTCTCGACATGCTCTCCCGCAAGATGCTCTCGGGCACGATGCCCGGCGAACGCCGCTCCAAACGCCGCGGCAGAAGCGTCGAGTTCGACGACTTCCGCGATTACTCCCCGGGCGATGACCTGCGCCACGTCGACTGGAACATCTACGCCCGACTCGACCGCCTCTTCATCAAGCTCTTCCGCGAAGAGGAAGATCTCGCGGTCAATATCCTCATCGATTGCTCCGCCTCCATGGATGTCGGCTCTCCCGGCAAACTCCTCTACGCCCACCAGCTTGCCTTCGGCCTCGCCCATATCGCCCTCTCCAACCACGACCGCGTCAGCATCGCCACCTTCGCACCGCCTCGCACACCCGCAACCCCGGTGCTCTCACGCCTCACCCCACTCCGCGGCAGGCGCAGCCTTCATCGCATCGGCACCTTCCTCTGCGACTCCCTGAAGACCTCGCGCTCCGCCCGCCCGGCTGGCTCCACCAAGCCCCACGAAGCCTTCAACGAAGCCCTGCGTTCCTTCTCGCTGCACATCGGGCAACGCGGCATCTGCATCGTCCTCTCCGACTTCCTCACCCCCGCCTCCATCGAACCAGGCCTCGCAGCACTCGGCACACGGACGATGGCCGGCCACACCGATACCTGGTGCATTCAGGTCCTCTCGCCGCAGGAACTCGACCCCGCCGCGGCACAGTCCGCTGGCCTCACCGGCGATGTCCGCCTCACCGACATCGAATCGCTCGACGAATCCCCCGTCACGATCACGCCCGCCACCATCGCCGCGTACCGCGAAGCCTTCACGACCGCCCG
>JBILUL010000173.1:0-10028 GCA_044371005.1 Phycisphaerales bacterium
GCAAGCGATCGATGCGCACGAAAAGGGCCGCGAACCTGTGTTCGCGGCCCGAAGATTCAATCATCGATTCGACTTGGCGTGGCTCAGCGCTTCGTGCCGACACCGACCCCGGTGTTGAGCTTGAAACGCGACACGATGTTGCGGAGCGACTCAGCCTTGGAGGAGAGTTCCGCCGCGGCATGTGCCGCCTGGTCGGCACCCTGAGCCGTCTCACGAGTGACCGAGTTGATGCTCTGAATGTTGCGGCTGACCTGCTCGCCCGCCGCGCTCTGTTCCTCGGCCGCCGCGGCGATCGACTGGATCATCGTCGCCACGTCGCGGGCACTGGTCACGATGGCGTTGAGACTCTCGCCCGCCTTGGTCGCCCGCGTGACACCGGCCTGCACCTGCGCCGTGCCCGTGTTCATGCGATCGACCGCTCCCAGCGTCTCCTGCTGAATCGCCTGGATCGACTGAGCGATCTCCTCGGTGGCCTTGGTCGTCCGATCCGCCAGCTTGCGCACCTCATCGGCGACGACCGCGAACCCACGTCCATGCTCGCCAGCCCGAGCGGCTTCAATCGCGGCGTTGAGTGCCAGCAGATTGGTCTGATCAGCAATGTCATTGATGACCTTGATGATCTCGCCGATCTGCTCGCCCCGGCGGCCCAATTCCTGCACGCTCTTGGCTCCGGCATTGACCGCCTCGGCGATTGCCTGCATGCCCTGGATCGTGTCCTGGACAACCTTGCCGCCTTCGCCGGCGGACTTGCCGCTGTCATCGGCCCGGCCCGCAGCATCGGCGCTCTTCTTGGCCACCTCGACGACGCTGGCGCTCATCTGCTCGACTGCGGAACTCATCTGAGTGATCTGTTCATTCTGCTGCTTCATTCCGGCAGCCATTTCCTCGCTGCTGGCAGCAATCTCCGTTGAAGCCGCGGCGACGTTGTTGGTGTTGCTCGACACCTCCACCATCACATCATGCATCCGCTCAACAAACTTGTTGAACCAGGTGCCCAGCTGACCGATCTCGTCGTTGGCGGTCACGGTCACGCGCTGGGTCAGATCGCCTTCACCCTGAGCGATGTCGCGGACACGTTCGATCAGTGCTGCGATCGGACGCGAGAGCATCCGCGACAGCATGAACGAGTAGAGAACGACCGCGCCGATCAGTGCCGGTGCCGACCACAACAGCCCCGCGGTCAGGAAGCCCGCAACCTGAGCATCAACCTCATCCAGCGGCATGTTGATGTGGTACGCCCCGTGCATGTCACCGGGCTTCCACCCTTCCATGGCAAAGCCCAGCGGATCCTTGCCGTCCTTGTCCGTATCGAACTCATTGCCCGGATTGCCGTGGCAGAGCATGCAATCATCCGTAAGACGGATCGCACGCATGTAGTGGAGCGTGTTGGTGTCCTTGTCGACTGCGGAAACCACCTCAGGTCCGCCGGACTTCACCTGATCCGAAAGCTCGCGGAGGATCTTGTGCTCAAACGTGCCAGCCTTGGGCTCGTTGTCCGGATTTCTCGCATCGAACGAGGCCACGCTGAACTCGATGTGCTCGCGCTCGGCCGCTTTCTTGGCGGCCGTCCAGCCTGCCACAACAGGGATCGTGCCGAAGATCCGGCTCTGCTTGTAGTCCTTGCCCGCGGCCCGATCCGCGGCGAGGTCCTTGAGCAGGGTCGCATTGTCGAACGTGTCCTTCTGATGCAGATTCGCCGTGTGGTTCTTGGCTTCATCTGCCACAGCGGTGAACGCCGCAGCCTTGTCGTTCATCGCCAGTTCCGCCGCGGCGCGGTACCGGGTGATGAAGACGTAGTCCGTGATGGCCACGACCAGGGCAATTGAGAACAATGCCGCGGCGATGACCCGCGTGCTCAGCCCCAACGATTGAACTTTGTTCCACATGCGCGTTCCCTTCTTGATGGACAGACACGGTCGAGCAATCGCCCCGCGTCGAGGCGGCGGCGTGCGTTCATCGACGCATCCTGATTGAGGATGAACCAGTCTGATCAAGTTGGGTAATTCAACTTAGCATCTACCCCAGACTCACATGCAACCTTCGTGATTGCACGTATTTACACACCCGATCCGACCGCACAGTTTGCCCAGTTCTCCCGCAGTTCCCAGCCCCTCACTCGACATCGCGCGATCGCAGGGGCAACCCACGAGCGAACCAGCAGATCACTGCATGCCCGGGCTCTTGAGTGACGCATTGGAGCGCTCAACCATGCCCGCAATCGGGCAGGCGCAGTAATCAAGACTGAAGGCACCCGCCGGACGATGGTTGCCCGAGTGACCAAGCCCGCCGAAGGGGAGCTTCGAACTTGCACCGGCCGTGCCCGTATTCCAGTTGATGCAACCCGCTCGAACACGCAGCATGAACTGCTCCAGCGCTGATTCGCTCCTTGAGAAGAGGCTCGCCGCCAGACCAAAGCTCGTGGCATTGCACTGGGCAATGCCCTCGTCAAGCGAGTCAACGATGCTGATGCGCAGCAACGGCCCGAAGACTTCCACATCATCACCGGCCAGCCCTGACTGCGTACCGCCCACGAAGCGATCCACCAGCAGCACACCAGGCGAGAGATACCAGCCACGCTCGCCCGTCTCTCGCATCGCGATGAGCACCTTGGCATCCGCGGCACCGGCCATTCGCGAGTAGGCCCCCATGATCGAACTCCTCGCCTGCTCGCTGATCACCGGCCCCATGAACACCGGGTGATCCGCCGCAGGGTCGCCGATGATCAGCGCACTGGTCTGGCGACAGATCTGCTCAATCACACGGTCCGCAATGCCCCGCTGCACGATCACACGCCGCGTACACGTGCACCGCTGCCCGGCCGTGATGAAGGCACACCGCACGCATTCCGTGACGGCCTGCTCGATGTCCGCATCATCGAGGATGAGCGCCGCGTTGTTGCCGCCCATCTCCAGGGCAAGGATCCGCCCGGGCCGATCCAGATTCGCCTGCATGATGCGACGCCCCACCTCCCACGACCCAGTGAAGAGGACACCATCAATCCCATCATGCATAGTCAATGCGGAAGCAACGGTCGCGCCGCCCTGAACGAGGTTGAACACCCCGGCCGGAGCGTGGCACGAATCCATCGCGTCAGCGAACATCTCAGCAATGAACTGCCCCACCGCCGGGGCCTTGTCGCTTGGCTTGAAGACGACCGTGTTCCCCATCGCCAGTGCCGGAATGATGTGACCGTTGGGAAGATGCGCCGGGAAGTTGAATGGCCCGATCACGGCCATCACGCCGTGGGGACGAAACCAGCAGCGTCCCGACTTGGTGGGCCCCAGCGAAAGCTCAAAGCCCTTCACCCGGTTCATCGCCGCGTGCGGCCCCTCCTCGAGCGTGATGTCGACCTTGCCTGCAATCAGTTGCGCCTCGGCCTTTGCATCCCACGTCGGCTTTCCGACTTCATCACGGATGAGATTCGTCAGCGCATCAACACGGTCCGACGCCAGCTTCTGATACGCGCGCAGCACGCGGACGCGCGCGTCGAATCCCATCTGCGCCCACGGCAAAGCCGCGGCCTGGGCCGCCGCAACGGCCTTCTCAACATGCTCAACCCGCGGCGAACCCGACCAGACCACGCCCTCAGGCCGCGCAGGATTCTTCGACACAAGCGTCGAACCGGGAATCGGCACCCACGCCCCGCCCACGAGATCGGAGGGGTCGTGAGAGAGCGATGCGTGCCTGTTCATGCGAGCTTCTTCCTTGAACTGCGATGCGGATCAGCGAGCCTGACGCTTGCCCTTGCGAGCGGGCGTCGCCGCGGCACGAGCGACCTTCCTTCGAGTCTTCTTCACTTCAAACGTCTCAACCGGGGCGGGCAATGGCGGCTTTGCACCAAACTTCCCCAGCGGCGTGAACCCCACCTTCGCGCCCTTGCGAATCCCAAGCACACTCATCGCCTCAGCAGTCAGCCGCACGCCATCAGACTTCCCATCCCATTCGACATCAGTCTGGACCGCACGGAACCCCCGCTCTCGCGAAATGCTGCTGACAATCGCCGCGACCGTGCACTTGGCGGGAACCTGCACGGAACCTGCAGTACTCAGCCTGGTCATGCTCACCAGCGGCACCTGATCAGTGGGCGCATCCAGATGCGGCCCACCATCGAATGGATCGATGAAGCCGCGATACTTGAACCCAAGACTCTCGAGCAGTCGCCGAGCCGGGATCGTGTCGCGCGACACCACGCCCAGTGCGTTCTGCACCTCGAGCGGGAAAAGCGACAGATAGATCTCCTCCTTGGGGAGCAGATCAGGAATGAAGGATCGATTGTGCTGGCAGAAGCGATCGGCTTCCGCGAACTTCACAGAAATGAACTTGCGCCCGAAGGCATCCCAGAAGACGTTGTCGCCGTCGGGACCCAGCGGCCCCATCATCTCCGCCAGAATCCGATCCGCGAAGATGCTCCGGAACAGCCCGATGAAGTGAAATCGCACGAACGAAAGGAATCGCCCGGGACGCTCCGCATGTCCGCGGTAGCTGGGCTGGATGATCAGGCCACCCAGTTCCGCCGGCCCCGACTCATCGCCATAGAGCTGCCCGACCGCGTGCGTTGTCCCGAACTTGAGTGATTCGGAGTAGTGCCGCTTCTCGCTGATCTTGAAGGCCCAGTTCGGATTCCCCGGGCCGCCCTGGCGAGCCCGCACCTGCGATGTGCCGATCACACCGCCGCCCGCCGCGAGGTCCTCCATCGAGAACATGAAGAACTCGCTGTCATGCTCCATCGCGGCATGGCCTGTCCCCTCACCACCGCTGCGACGGGGACGCGCAGATCGATCCGAGCCGCCTGCGGCCAGTTCACCAAAACAGCGACCGCTGTGCTCAATCTTGTGCAGAATGAACTGCTCATTGGGGGGAAGATTGATGAAGTACACCATCTTCGCCATCTTGACAAGGGTCGAAACGTCTTCAGGTTTGCTCTGGCGGATCAGGAACAAGCAGATCTCCGTGGAGTGGGCCTCGACGATGGTACCCATCGACCACCCGCGCTCCCGGCCATTCGCACTTTCGGGAGCATCGAACCGCCAATCCCCCGCCAATGGACCCTGATGATTGGATTCTGTTTGTACTTATATCGCATTTTGAAAGGGTCTGCGGTCCACTCGACGTGGCACCCGATAATGCTCACGATCGCTGAACCACCGATCTTCCGACTCGGTGCCACACTTGCACCACCAGATCCGAACGGAAATCTGTCAGCTCCGTGCATCTCACCGTACCCGGCCACGAAGCCCGAATCAGTTCGAAACGTGTGACGCGTTGAACCGTACCAGACCAGCAGAACCATGAAGCCCCTCCTCCCGCTCATCGTCGCACTCCTGGGTTCGGTCCTCCTCATCGGCTGCGACCGAGGACCCAACCGCTCCACGCCCGAAGGCACGCTCGCCGCGGCGAGGTGGGCCGTAAGCCGCGGCGAAGCCGGCAGAATCAGCGACTACATCTACGCTGACAACCCCGACATGCGCAGACTCCTGCGTCGCACCGGCGTCTTCCTCGACAACGTGCAGCAGCTGGGCGCGACCATCCAGGCCAAGTTCCCCACCGAGGTTGCGACACTCAAGGCCAAAGCTGAAGCCGCGGCCAAGGACGGAACCGCAACATCGCTCGTCGCCCAACTCACCGCCCAGGCACGGCCCGGAAGACGGTCGAAGAACGCCCCAAACCCCATGGCTGCCGACGACTCAGCACGCGACGCCTTCGACAGCGCACTCAAGAACCTCTTTGCCGATCCCTATGCCTGGATCAACGAGAGCGAGAAGCGACTGTCGACCTCGTTCCTGACCGACGATTCGGTCGCGCTGCTCTGGGATGAGAAGCCCATTCTCCCACCCATCGGCATCGTCATGAAGAAAATCGAGAAGGACGGACGCTGGTACTTCATGCTCCCGACCAACCTCCCGGGCGTGGGCAACTTCGTCCCCAAGACCAAGGAGCAGTTCGAGATCTTCGGCGGTCTCATCAAGGTCTTTGATCAGGTGATGGTCGACTTGCGAGTTGACATCGAATCGGGCAAACTCACCTCACTTGATGAAGTCTCACGCGCCGCCGGCGAGAAGACCTTTCTCCCCGCCGCACTGACCATCTTCGCCTACGGCAGGCTCAACGAATCGCAGAAGAAGGAAGCCAAGAAGGAAGCCGCCGCCAAGTAACGACGCTTCGACCTCTGAGCTGTCCCCCCCAATCCGTACTCTCAGCCCATCAAAAAGGCTCCCCGCCCGGGGGAGCCTTTTGTACATCATGCTCTGGTAGTTCTGACGCGTGGTCTCAAGCCGAAGTGCGGTCAACCACGGTGTACTGCTCACGCTCGCCCCGGCCGCGTACCGGGTAGTCCTTGCGGAGCGGGTGACCCGGGTAATCCTCCCACAGGAGAATGCGGCGAAGGTCCGGGTGGTTCTTGAAGCGGATGCCGAACATGTCGAACACCTCGCGCTCAGGCCACTCCGCGCCGGGCCACAGATCGCAGACCGAATCAACATACAGCGCCGGATCCTCGACGATTCCGTCGGTCGGCAGGCTGGGGTTCATGTGCGTCTTGACGAAGAACCGGTCATCGCGGCTGTGCGACATCAGGTTGTAGACCACCGCAAACCGCCCCGGCATCGGCGCCGGATAGTTCAGATAGTCGATGCCCACCACATCGCTCAGAAAGTTGAACGCACAGCGCGGATCGCTCTTGAGGAAAGCCATCACCGCATGCAGGTCCGCCGGCTCGACGATCAGCGTCGACTGCCCCCGATACTCCGTTGCACGGAACTTCCTGTCAGGAAACGCTTCCTTGACGATCTGAAAGACCGGGTTCGTGATCGTGACCTTCTTGGCGGCATCTGTCATAGGTCAGGACTGTAGGAATCCAGGAAGGCTCCAGCGACCCACACCTGCCGGATCTGCCTCAGTCCCGCCGGACGCTCACGGGACACCGGGGACCGCCCGAACAAGCCGGGGCAACGTCCGCCAATCCGCCCCCTCACCACCACCCGCCGCAGCCTCTCCCCCACCGCCAGCGCCAACCCCTGCCCACGCCCGATCCTCCACCCACAGGGCCACCCCGGGCGTCGGAGCGAGCAACTCGCCAAACCGGCGGAAGTGATCCGCCGCCATCGGCTTCATCGACTCGGTCATGAGCCACCCGGGATCAAAGACCCACTGCCACGACCGATCGATCGCCGATCGCATGAACGTCTGCAGCGACGGAATGTCGGAGATCACGCCGCCCGCATGCGGCCAGATGACCGGCGTCAGCCCACGTGCTCGCGCTGCCAGCCCGGCCTCAACGCCTTCGACAAACCTTGCAAAGCGCCGCCTCGACTCCGGCAACCAGCTCAGCCCGTCGCCGGGAATCGGCCCCGAGCGGACCAGCAACAGCCCGCGGCGATCGCCGGGCACGGCACCAACGCCAGCCTCGAACGGATCCGCCGCGGCGAGCGGATCACCGCCCCACACCACGCCCAGCAACACACCAGCCGCGTCGTGTACCTCCCTCAGGCCACTGAAGGTCTGGCAGAGCGACGGATCGAGATTGGACTCAGGCTGGAATTGGGGAAGAGTTCTCACGCGATTCCAAGGGTACGGCATGGTCCCACCGCCGCGGCGGGGGAATAATCGTTCGGGTCGGCAAGGACGCTTGGCCCAGCACCGGTTTTGTACAGAACACACCGCAAGGAGGCCGTGCATGGTCATGGAGCAAGCACTGCTCGAACAGGTAGCCGACGCGCGCAATGCCGAAGACGCAGCGCCGACGCTTCACCGCAGCCAACTGATCGATGGCATTCTGGCACGCAGCCCCTGGGTTGACCCGGGCTTCCTCATGCGTTTCAACGACTCCGCGCTCAAGCACTACCTCGATCACCTCGGGTGCGCAGAAGAACCCCGCTCCGCATCGAGCCGCTGGGTTCGCAGCACGGGTTCCGCCGTCGCGTGGTGGCGTGACAATCTCGACTGACGTCGGCACGCTCCTCCATTGCGGGCAGCCCCGATTCACGTGGGCTCCGATCACCTCTTCCGGTTGCTTCATTGTCGAGCCTTGCGAACAGCGAGGCCGATGGCGGACTCACAGCGGCACGTGCCGCGTGATTCGCCCGGTGAAGCTCCCCCGGAAGAGGTGACCGATGATTGCGCAGAACTCCCCAGCCCGTCTGATCCTGCTCGCCTGTGCCTGCGCCACCGCGCTTCCGGCCTGCACAAGCTCGGCCCCCACCGCGTCGGTTCCGCCCAAGGACACCGCCCCGGTTGAACCCGCGCCCGCACCACTGGCCGAAGCCGATGCCGCGGCGAGCGACACATCTCAGCAGGCGACGACCAACGTCACCCGCGCCACCTTCGCTCAGGAAGGCGCCGACTTTGATCCATGCATCTCACGCGACGGCGCCAAGCTGGTCTTTGCCAGCACGCAGCACCGTCCCACCAGCGACATCTACATCAAGCGCACCGACAGCCGCGTGGTCACGCAGCTCACGAACGACCCCTCCGATGATGCGATGCCCGTGATCAGCCCCGACGGCACACGCATCGCCTTCGCGAGCAACCGCGCCGGCAACTGGGACATCTACGTGATGCCCATCACCGGCGGCAAAGCCGTGCAGATCACCAGCGACCCCTCGGATGAAATGCATCCGTCATGGTCGTCCGACGGCGCGAACCTGGTCTACTCGCGCACCGGCACTTCAGGTCGCTGGGAAATGTGGGTGAGCAAGGCTGGCAATGATGCCACTGCCAACTTCATCGGCTACGGAGTGCAGCCCAAGTGGTGCCCCGTCGCTGGCACGGGCGAAAGCGGCGCTGACAAAATTCTCTTCCAGGTCGGACGCGAACGCGGCCACCGCAGCTACGGCCTCTGGACGCTCGACTACGCCAACGGCACCACGAGCAACATCACCGAGGTGGCCGGTGGCAGTGAGCTTGCGCTCATGAATCCGGCATGGAGCCCCGACGGTCGCTGGCTCGCGTACTCGCAGGCCGACATCCTTGATCCCGCGAGCGGCATGGATCGCCCGCTGCGGACATCGCTGTGGATCGCAAGTGTGCAGGGTGAAGGCCGCGTCCGGCTCACGGGCGACGATGGCATTGCTCTCTCACCCTCGTGGAGCGGCAAGAACGTGCTCTACTTCGTCTCCGACCGCTCGGGGATCGACAACATCTGGTCACTGGGACTCAACACCGCGCTGACCGCCGCACAGGCGAGCATGTCGCCCGCCAACTCGGCCATCGCAGGCAACACCACCACCGGCGCGGAACCGACCGCAACGACCGAGGAACAGTCGCCCACAAGCACGGCGACGGCAACGGAAGAAAACAACGCTCCTGGCCAGCGCTGAGTGACGCGGCCTCGAACTCACACCTCTTGAAAGGGCGGAGCCCATGAAGGCAGTGCTGTGCGTCGTTCCCTGCATGTTTCTTGCAGGGTGCGCATCAAATGCAAAGGAAGCGCTGACGGCACCTCAGCCGATCATCGCACCCTACGACACCCGCGCGGGTGAAGTCACCTGGGCCGTGGCCGTTCCGATGAATGAATCGGCCACTTCCTCGGTGCAGGCGCTGGAGGTCGGCGATGGACTGGTCGCAGCACTCGAAGAGTGCCGCGGCATCCGCTGCATCCCCATGAACCGCACCGTGCAGGCCATGCGCGACATGAACCTGCCGGCAATCCGCACCGCCGCGGACGCTCGCCAGTTGGCAACAGCACTGGGTGCCGATGCGATTCTGGTGAGCACGGTGACCGCCTACGACCCGTATCTGCCTGAATTCGGCATCGCGGCGGCAGTCTTCGCTCGCCCGGGCGCCATGCTCCCGCAATCGCAGTCCACAGCCGCGGACCCCCGGATGCTCACACGCTCCACCGCTGAACCGGCCTTCGACGGGCCCAAATCGTTCGGAGATCGTCCGGTATGCGTGGTTTCTGAGCACCTGGATGGACGGAATCATCAAGTTCTGATGGACCTCAAGACATACGCCCTGGGGAGGATGCAAGGCGAATCTGCGCTTGGGTGGCGGCAGTACCTGGTATCGATGCCCAAGTACACTCGATTTGC